>NZ_JAKJSP010000011.1:0-312623 GCF_050337085.1 Photobacterium sagamiensis
GTGCGTTGATTCCAGACATATTTGTTGTTTTCTGGCAGTGGTCATGAGTCAATCCTTGCTGATGGAATAATGACCATAGTTCATATGCCAGACTTTAAAAGGGGCAGTGGATCAGATTGGGATTGGTGTTGCTATGCAGTGAAACTAACAGGATTGATGGTTTCTTAAGTATGCCTGTCCTCTTTTGGCTGTCCTCTTTTGGCTCTCTTTTGTACCCATCCCACAAAATCTTGTCCAACGCTATATTGAGAGAAATGTGAGCTAAAGATCCGGACGGGTGTTGATGTTCGGCCATCCGGACACGAGAAAAAGCGGCCTTTTAAAGGCCGCTTCGCTAAAGTACCGATCTACAAGCGGGAATTCAGAACGTACATCCCACAATTCACGTCAAACTCCGTTGTAAATCAGGCAGCATCCTTCCAAAAAGTAAGCCCGTATCTAAAGATAATGACGGTGATTTATCCAACCATTAAGTTACCCTTAGCCGCGCTTATCATTTTATTGGTTTTTATTATAATCCCTTTATATATTGACCGTTCATTGTAGGATAAACAACTTGTTCAAGTTCCGATTTTGAATCAGGATTTCCGTTTAAGAGATTTTGGAAAAGCTGTATAACGCTTGCTTTATCTTTCTCAATTTGAGTTTCAGTTGTTATGTCCCTTAGATCAATAAAGAAACTAGAAAACACGTCCGGTATCTCTGAAATAATATCTGTGTTTAAGAAATTATTATGGCTATAGATGCTATTGTGATCACCTTTTTGTTTATCGATTACAAAAGAAGCTTCTTTCAAATTAATAATTGATGCGGATTTTTTGCACTTTTTAAGGCATTTTGCATCAAAATTCTTCTTCTTACATCCTGTTGTCTGATGAAAAAAGCATTGTCTGCTCGTCATCAGTAAAATCGGGTGATAGATACTGTAGTGCAGCGTGAAGTTATCTGGACTCACAATTTGTTTTATTTGCTTTTTATTTATTTCATTTGAAATAAATGAGCCACAACAATTGAACTCTTCTTTCATGCATAAAAGGCTGAAGGAATTCGTAATGTTCAGGTATGGCCCGGCTATCCAGTTAATTCCATTTTCATAGGCTTTGTAAGCGATTCCGGTATTGTTCGTTACAATGAGTTTTGGTTTCACCTGACCAAGAAATTCTATCGCAGCGGTATAGTTTTCTCCGATCAAAATCGATGGGAACCATGGAATTAATTTTTCATTATTTAAAAACAGCTCAACAAGTTGAGAATATTCGCCGTGAATAGAATCAGGAAGCTGATAATAAATATCCGCTGATGTGGAATTACAAAGATCGACATCTTTTTTATCAGATATGAGTACTGAAAGTGTCGGCTTTATCTTTAATTCATCCTGATTCGACAATGCTGGTTTTTTTAATACCGGCGTTTCAATTGGAGCAATTCGCTCTTTTGAACCATTTAGAAGAAATGCAATTCTGTCTTTTGTTTTCGTTAGTTCTTTAAATGGAACAAAAAGATCACTCTGAAGATTATCGATGTCTAATGCTTCAACACAATATTCAGCATCATTTAATGTCTTAAATCTTTTTTCTATACTATTGTAATCTATCGTGTATTTGTCAGCATTAATCAGTTTGCTTTCTGAAAGCACATCAAATGAAGTGTCTGGTGTTTTTACCGATATTTTCAGATGGCTATTAACCTCTCCGGAAACACTAATTGTTAAAGGGATTTTATCGATATTTAAATCTTTGATTTTTTCCGTGACCGTTGTGATTATCTCGGTTTTGTCATCATAAAGTTTTTGCTTAACTTCCTGAACACTTTCATCGGTCGAACAACCATAAACTTCAGAGAAATGTTTAACTGAATGATCACGAGGGTTATCAATAAACATGTTTTTATTAATGTCACCCTTTAAATAAGAGTTTGAAAAGTCCCTATTGAACACTTTATATAGCTCTGTGTTATCGCTAAGTAACTCATTATTATTGCAGAAGCTTTGGATCTGTTTTCTCCAGTTATCCACTACTGTATATACGTAGTGAGATTTTTTGATCCTTCCTTCTACTTTCAAGGAGTAAACACCAGCATCAGCGAGCTCTTTTAGATCAGAAAAAGCTGAGTTATCTTTAAGGTTAAGAGGGTAATCTTTACCCGCCGATGTCGTTAAATACTGATCTCTACACGGTTGACTGCATCGACCACGATTTCCTGAATTACCGTTACGAACAGAACTTATATAGCAAAGCCCTGAAAAACCAATACAGTATGAACCATGAACAAACACTTCCATTAAGACATTATTTTCATGTCCAACTTGAGCCAGGTGCTTTATCTCAGTAATATTTAACTCTCTTGATAAATTCACTCTACTTGCAGTCAGCTTATTTAAAAAGAAAATTTGTCCGTCATTATGCGTATTAGCCTGTGTAGACGCATGTACATCAAGGTCTTTAAAGTGTTTTTTCAATATATAAAACAGACCTAAATCTTGAACAATAACACCATCAATCTTTGTATTTACCAACTTATTGAGCAATCGTATAATAGCTGGAATTTCGCTTTCTAATATAATTATATTTAGTGTTAGAAAAATTTTACAATTGTTTTTGTGGGCTAGTCTTACGATGCCATTTAAATTATCAAATGTTATATTTGTTGCTCGATTTCTGGCATTAAAATTATCCAGACCACAGTATATCGCATCAGCGCCTGCTACAATTGCGGCTTTTATAGACTCAATATCGCCACCAGGTGCCAATAATTCAAATTTGTTTTTCATTGCGATATAACCCACTAGTCACTTTTCACTCTATTTTAGTGGGACATATTTTACCCGTATCTATTCATCATTGTCTATAAAAGGCCAAATAGCTGCCTCGTTTGTCGTAAACAGCCAGCGTGTATTACCCTAATTAGCAACGCTGAAGTATATAGAAAACATAGCCATAGCTGTCTTCCGAAATCTCAAACATGTCGATTTCTGCAAGCGTTTCTGCTGCCAAATCTCTGACAGCGGCATCCGTATGATCGACAAGAGCCTGGGCTCGCAAGCTAAGAATGTCGTAATGACCTTTGATCCAATGTTCTCGCGGTAGCTTATGGGTGGTCAGCACTTTGTAGCCCGCACTCTCTGCTATCTCGATATTACGTTGTACTGACTGCATTTCAGGGTATGCCTCCTGAAAAAATGTTTTCGCCTGGGCAGGTACTTGCTCTCGTAACCATGACAGCTCGCTAGCCACCAACAATCCGTTCGGCGTTAGCAATGGTGCCCAGATCGATAGTGCATTGGCAAAACCAATATTGTAAGCGGCCCCTTCCGACCAAAGCAGGTCAATATTATTAAATTTCTGAGTCAGATCTTGCATGTCCATACAGTGTGGTTGGACGAGATCTTCAAGGCCGCCCTCTCTCGCTCGTCGCATAAGGTCCTTTAAGAACGGCTCATACACATCGACAGCCTGAATCGGTGTCCCAAGGGCTTTTGCTAACGCTAGGGTTTGGCGACCCGTTCCGCACCCGGCATCAACAACAAGGCGATAAGTCTGGTTTGGAAGAAGGGCTAATACTCGCAGGGTTTCCGTATTATCACCGGGGCCAAGCTTTTCCATGCCGCCATAAAGCAAATCTATGGGATCATAATTGGTCAAAATACACCTCCGATTCCTTGTGCCTAACACTGGGCTAATACAATAAGTGTAACTGGTATTATGCAAATAAGTTCATTCTAGTTCGTATTAATACTGTTTTTATTTGTTGGATAAAATATCTTTGCCGGTAAACAAAAAAAGGGGTAACCAGTGGCTAACCCTTTTATTTGAATCGTTAGATCCTAAGTACATTCATTACATTATTAAACTGGCGACTTAACCGGTTCACCTTCAGCGATGTCATCAGCTTGTGGTCTTTCATGAGCGTTATATTTCTTCTCCCAGAAGTCAGCATTTTTGATGCCTAACTTAACAGGGTTAAAAGTATATTCAGTCACACCGGCTTTTTGCTGCGCTTCATAATCTTTCAGCGTTATCAGTGCTGGTTTAGACATGAAGAAGATAATAACGATACCGACGATGTTCAACCATGCCATCAGGCCAACACCAACATCACCCAGTGCCCACGCCAGATTTGCGGTCTTAACGGTGCCGTAGAAAACGGCAACCATCAGTACAATTTTCAGGATAAACATCAAGCCTGGCACTTTAAACGTACGGCGGATATAAGCAATGTTGGTTTCCGCAATGTAGTAGTACGCCAGAATAGTGGTGAAGGCAAAGAAGAACAGTGCAAATGCAATGAACGGCTTGCCGATACCAGGCATCGTGCTTTCAATCGCCATCTGGGTAAAGACCGGACCATTGGCACCGATGTCGGCAGCAAGGTTTTGAACAAGGAACACGCCTTCGGCACCACCATGTACATTGTAAGCGCCAGTGATAATAATCATGAACGCAGTTGCCGAACACACCAGCAGTGTATCAATGTAGATTGAGAACGACTGTACCAGACCTTGCTGAGCAGGATGTTGTACATCTGCCGCTGCTGCTGCGTGAGGACCCGTACCCTGACCCGCTTCGTTAGAGTAAACACCACGTTTAACACCCCAACCGATTGCAGCACCAACACCCGCCATAGGCGTGAAAGCATCACCAACAATCATGGCAAAAACAGTAGGTACCTGACCGATATTAAGCAGGATAATAACGAAAGCAACAATGATGTAAGCCAGCGCCATGAAAGGAACAACTATCTGGGTGAAGTTCGCAATACGCTTAACACCACCGAAAATGATGAAGCCCAGAATAATTGAAACCATAGTACCGGTCGCAATCTTGGCAAAACTAAATGTACCAACCGCCGTTTCAATCATTTCACCAGTGCCGAATGCAGCTTCTACTGCATTACCAATACTGTTTGACTGAACACCAGGCAGAAGCACACCACACGCGAAGATAGTTGCGATGGCAAAAATCCATGCATACCACTTCTGGCCCATTGCTTTTTCGATGTAATAAGCCGGGCCGCCACGGAACTGACCGTCTTCATCTTCTTCTTTATAGATCTGCGCAAGCGCGGATTCTGTATACGCTGTCGCAGCACCCAGGAAGGCAACAACCCACATCCAGAACACCGCACCAGGACCACCGAAACCGATAGCCGCTGCAACACCTGCAATATTACCTGTACCTACACGTCCCGATAGAGAAACTGCTAAAGCTTGAAAAGAGGAAATACCTTTATCGGAACTCTTGCCAGATAATAGAAGCCTCCACATCTCTCTGAAATGCCTGATCTGGACAAAACGAGTAGTCACGGAGTAGAACAAACCCGTACCTAAACAAAGGTATATCAGCACCGGGCTCCATATTATTCCATTTAAAAAATCCACAAACGACTGCATTAAAATCTCCCTGTCTTGAATACATCATTGGTTAATGTTCAGGCAGCATAATAAGCAAAATGTAAGTGAATTGTTAAGGATTTTGTTTTTAAACTTTTGTTAACGTGACAGGAAGCACAAATGAGTAACATTAGCGCAACAAGCGATAGATTAAAATATAACCAGCTCAATGCATGGTTATTCATGCTATCTGGGTAATACCCTTGGTCGGGTATACTCCTCCCAGACCATATAACTGTAAATCGGAAGTTTAATGCTCAGAGACTGGAGAGGCTAACTAACTGTTTTGTATAACTCTCTTGGGGTTGGCTGAATAGCGTTGCGGTATCCCCTTCCTCAATAACCTGGCCGTCTTTGAGTACTAATGTGTAGTGGCACAGCGATTTCACTACATTTAAATCATGACTGATAAACAGATAACTCAAGCCGTACTTTTGTTGTAATGATTTTAGTAAGGCGAGCACCTGAAACTGAACAGTGCGATCCAATGATGATGTCGGTTCATCAAGCAAAATAAAGTCCGGCTTAAGCACCAGTGCCCTTGCAATCGCAATACGCTGGCGTTGTCCGCCGGAAAACTCATTAGGGTAACGGTGACGCGTTTCCGTATCTAGCCCCACCTCTTCCATCGCCAGACAAATGGCCTGATCTTCTTGCTCCGGGGTCATGGGTTCATGAACTTTCACCCCCTCTCCGATGATCTGTGCCGCAGACATCCGCGGGTTAAGAGCTGAAAATGGATCCTGAAATACCACCTGCATACGCCGACGCAGCGGCAGCATTTTTTTTCGATCAAAGGTCGATATGTCTTTTCCCTCAAAGACAATACTGCCTTCACTGTTAAGTAATCGTAATATTGCCATTCCCGTGGTTGATTTACCGGATCCACTTTCACCAACCAGACCGACGCTATGGCCCTTACGAAGCTGAAAACTGATATCCGTGACAGCCTTGATATGGCCTTTAACCCGTTTAAGAATACCGCCTTTAACCGGAAACCAGACTCGCAGATCTTTTGCCTCAAACAAAACAGGGGAATCTTGCTCAACCGGTATCGGCTCACCTTTCGGATCCGATCCAATAAGTAGACGGGTATATGGATGGCTCGGAGTCGATAAAATGATCTCTTTACTATCCGTCTCTACCACACTGCCGAGCTGCATGACTGAAACACGATCAGCAATGCTGCGGACAATACTCAAATCGTGCGTGATAAACAGCATCGCCATTCCGAGCTCCTGTTGCAGCTCTTTCAGCAAGGCGAGGATTTGCGCCTGTACCGATACATCGAGGGCGGTTGTCGGTTCATCCGCTATCAGTAATTCCGGCTCATTGATCAGCGCCATGGCGATCATAACTCGCTGACGTTCACCACCTGATAGCTCATGCGGAAATGCGGAAATGCGGCTTTCGGGATTGCGGATCCCGACTTTCTTCAACCAGCTCAGCGCAATTTCTTCTGCCTGACGCTGACGCATTCCACGGTGAATCGACAGCGTTTCACATAACTGCCGACCAATTCTATGGAGCGGGTTAAGTGACATCATCGGCTCCTGGAAGATCATGCCGATACGATTCCCCCGAAGGCCCCGCATCTGCCGCTCACTGCACGTCAGCATATCAATACCGTCATACTTGATTCTGCCACTGAGGTAGCGGGTCGTGGCCTTAGGCAACAGACGCAAGATAGCATTCGCTGTCACTGACTTACCAGAGCCACTTTCTCCCACTAACGCCAGTGTTTCACCACGGTGAATCGACAGAGTGACCTCCTGAATCACCTGGGTAACCTGTTGCCCACTCTCAAATCCAACCGCTAAGTTTTCAATGGATAATAATGCGTCTGTCATAGCACCTCTCTTATTTCTGATGATGCGGATCAAAGGCATCACGAACCGCTTCACCAACAAAGACGAGCAGGCTTAGCATTATCGACAGCACCACGAAGGCAGAGAGCCCTAGCCAGGGTGCCTGTAAATTGGTTTTGCCCTGCGCCAGTAATTCACCCAGTGACGGTGAGCCGGCAGGAAGGCCAAAACCCAGGAAATCCAGTGACGTTAATGTGGTGACCGAGCCACTGAGGATAAAAGGCATCATTGTCAGTGAAGCAACCATGGCGTTTGGCAACATATGACGCAGCATGATCCGACTATCGCTAACACCCAACGCCTGCGCCGCTCGTACATAATCAAGATTTCGACAACGGAGAAACTCAGCCCGTACCACACCCACCAGCGTCATCCAGCTGAACAACACCATGATGCTGAGCAACCACCAAAAATTTGGCTCAACAAAACTCGACAATATGATGAGTAAAAATAAGGTTGGCATCCCCGACCAGACTTCGATAAAACGCTGGCCAAGCAGATCAAGCCAGCCGCCGTAATAGCCCTGACAAGCGCCCACAACAACACCAATCAAGGTGGAAATAATGGTCAGAGCAAACCCGAACAGGACCGATACCCTGAAACCGTAAATAATGCGTGCCAGCACATCTCGCCCCTTATCATCCGTTCCCAGCCAGTTTACGCGGTCAGGAGGCGAAGGCGCGGGCCCAGACAGGTTGTAGTTGATGGTGTCATAATGAAAAGGGATCAACGGCCAGATCATGTAACCGTCAGCTTCAATCAGATCCACGACATAGGGATCAGTAAAGTCCGCTTCTGCTTCAAACTCCCCGCCAAAATCGGTCTCGGCGTACTGCTGAACGATTGGGAAGTACCAATCTGATTTAAAATTAATCACCAGCGGCTTGTCATTAGCAACCACCTCAGCCAAAAGGCAGATCACAAACAAAACAGCGAAAATCCACAACGACCAGTAACCCCGTTTATGGGCCCGAAACCGTGACCATCTTTCCCTTGTTATCGGGTTCATCGTTATTGGTTTTATCTTCATTGCTTTTGGATTCAGCTTCTTTGTTTTTGGGTTCATAATGGCTAGCGCCCCTCAAAATCAATGCGAGGATCGACCAGGGTATAAGTAAGATCTGAAATAATGTTCAGCACCAACCCCAGCAACGTCATGATATAGAGAGAGCTGAAAACCACCGGATAATCACGCTGAATGGTTGATTCAAACCCCAGCAGACCTATCCCCTCTAACGAGAACATCACCTCAATCAACATCGCGCCGGTGAAGAAAATACTGATAAATGCGCTGGGAAAACCGGCGATAATGATCAGCATCGCATTGCGGAATGCATGACGGTACAGAATGCTGCGTTCGTCCAGCCCCTTGGCACGGGCAGTTACTATATATTGCTTATTAATTTCATCCAGAAAGGAGTTTTTGGTCAGCATGGTCAGGGTCGCGAAGCCACCGACCACCATCGCCAGAATTGGCAATGTCATGTGCCAGAAATAGTCCGCCACCTGCTGATACCATGTCATCTGTGCAAAATCTGATGACACCAGTCCCCGCAGCGGAAACCAGCTAAAATAATTACCACTGGAAAAGACAATGATGAGTAAAATTGCAAACAGGAAACCCGGTATTGCATACCCGATAATAATGAGCGCGCTACTCCAGATATCGAAACGCGAACCATGCTTTATCGCTTTGGCTATCCCGAGCGGGATAGAGATAAAGTAGATGATCAGCGTACTCCACAGGCCAAGGGAAATCGAGACCGGTAACCGCTCTATGATCAGATCAATCACGTTTCCGCCTTTAAATAAGCTTTCGCCGAAATTAAAGGTGGCATAGTTTTTTAACATGTCGAGATAGCGTTCGAGCAGTGGTTTATCAAAACCAAACTGCTTCCTGATCGCCTCTACGACTTCCGGATCCAGACCTCGCGAACCGCGATACCCCGAACTCTGATCGCCGGGCTCTGCAGACTGAACTTCCTTACCGCCGCCGACAAAGCGCTCCATAATGCCGGACGAGTGCCCTTCAAGGCGGGCGACAGCCTGCTCTACCGGCCCTCCCGGCGCAACCTGAATAACAAAAAAATTAATGGTGATGATCGCCCACAAGGTGGGAATAACCAGTAACAGACGACGAAAAATATATGCTGTCATATTAACTACATCACAATCTTATGGGCTTATATACCCTTCATGCTTGAAATTGCAGGCTGCATTTCCAATGCATGATGGGTACAACAATGACGACTAACGCCGTTTTTCTGGTAATTTTCGTGCTTTTTCTTGATCGATCCACCAGGTATCCTGCCCGAGTTCATACTTTGGCCTGATCGCCGGGCGAGAAAACTTATCCCAGCTTGCGACCCTGAATTTACTAATATGCCATTGGGGAATGACAAAGAAATTCCATTGCAACACCCGATCCAATGCCCGGCCATATGCCAGCAACGCGTCTGGATCTTGCTGGTTGTCGGCGATCTTTTCGGTCAGGTAATCAATAGCCGGATCCCGAACACCGGCAGTGTTATAGGTACTGTCGATAAATTTGCTATTCCAGGCAATTAGCAATTTTGGACTGGGATAAGGATTAGCACCATATCCGGCAGAGACCATATCAAAGTCACGATCGCGCACTCGCTTAATATATTGCGTGGTATCAATCGTGCGAATTTTCATTTCGATCCCCATCTGCTTCAGGTTTTTCTGTACAGGGATCGCCAGACGTTCTGTGCTCGGACTATAAATCAGTAGCTCAAATGTAAACGGCTCGCCAGTCTTCACGCTGGTCATCTTCTTATTTTTCAGCTCCCAGCCCGCCTCTTTTAGCAGCCCCAGAGCTTGGCGGATCTGGGCCCGAATACGGCCGGAACCATCAGTCACTGGCGGCTCATAAAAATCGGTAAAAACACGTGGCGGTATCTTGTCTTTAATCGGCTCCAGCACAACCAGTTCAGCTTCTGAAGGTAGTCCTTTTGCTTCATAGTCGGTATTCTGAAAAAAACTACGCGAACGCTGGTACTGATCATAGAACAAGATTTTATTCATCCATTTAAAATCCAGGGCGTAGCTCAACGCCTCCCGCACCCTTGAATCACTAAAAAATGGACTGTCGGTATTGAAAACAAAAGCCTGCATAGCCTGAGGGATCTGATGGGGGATCTCTTCTTTACGAATATAACCTTTGTCGAAATTTGGCCCTTCATACATGGTCGCCCAGAACTTTGCCACGTTTTCCTCACGAACGTCATACTCACCGGCTTTAAAAGCTTCCAGTGTGACCGTTTCATCACGGTAATAGTCATAACGAATGGTATCGAAATTATTACGGCCAATGTTAACGGGTAAATTCGCAGCCCAATAATCCTTCACCCGCGCATACGTCACACTTTGCCCTGGTTTGTAATCGGCCACTTTATAACTGCTGCTACCCAGCGGCGGTTCATTTAATGGCTCCCCAAGATCTTTGTCTTTCCAGTAATGGGCTGGCAACACGGTCAGATTCTGCACCAGAGAAAGCAGCACTTCGCGGTTCGGCTTTGCCATCTCAACCCGAGCAGTACCAACGGATACAACCGTCACTGATTTCACATCCTTATAGTAAACCTTGTACTGTGGTACCCCTTGCGTCATGAACTTACTGAAGGAAAACGCCACATCCTGCGCGGTGATCGGATTACCGTCATGAAAACGCGCCTTCGGATTGATATCAACTTCCATCCAGGAATAATCATCTGAATAACGGACCTTTTCCGCAATCAGCGGATAATAACTGTCAATTTCATCAGCCGCCGCGACAAACAAGGTGTCATACATTGCTTCTGCACGTGCGGCAGAAACACCGCGGGTCGCGTATCGGTTAAAATTATCGTAAGTGCCAACTTGAGCATAAGTAACAGTGCCACCTTTCGGTGCTTCAGGGTTCACATAGTCAAAGTGGGGAAAATCACTGGGGTATTTTGCCTCACCAAATCCAACAAGGTGTGTAGATTCAATCACTTCAGAAGCAGCAAGCTGAACGCTTGTTAACATAAAACAAAGTACAAGTGCCCAATTCCTTCGCATAATCATCTCCCTATCCTTTTTATCCACCAACCCTGTAAATCAAATTCTTTTTACTTTTCATTATTCTACGATAGGACAGTAATCGTGATTCGACAAACGCCAGATAAGAAAGGACTGTCCTTTACGCTTTAATAATAGCGATATCATTAATCGTAAACACAACCAATCATTAGCTGATTCTATTGATGCAAAACTTGACTCGCCTCAAAAAAGAAGCACCGCTGTCTCACTTCAACGCTAATGCCACTAATCAATAGCCACGCGTTATCAACCTCAATATAAAACACTGTATTTTATATTAATAATAAGATAACCTCCACGGCTTGAAATTAGCTATGGTGATAAAATGAAAAAACTACTTTTGGCAGTTCTTGCTGTAACCCTATTGAATGGTTGTGCTCAGCAGACATTCGTAATGTCGAATGAATCAAATGAAATTAAACAAGAACAACCAACCCACTTTTTTATAAATGGTTTAGCTCAAGAAAAGGAAATTGATGCCGTATCTGTCTGTGGCGGTTTAGATAAGGTGGCAAAAGTTGAAGTTCAAGAAACCTTCTTTAATGGCTTTTTAAGAACTGTGACATTTGGTATTTATACCCCGCGCGAAGCGAGAGTGTACTGCAAGGTATAAAACTGATTTTTTAAGTTGCCTCTAGCCTGTTTCTTGACCACATGATTTCAATTCGTGATCATGGGCGCATATTTTTACTTTGTGATAAAGGTTGAATATGCTTAATCTATTGATCATGCTAATATTTCCCGTTTTTTATCCACCGGGTAAATATCGTGACAGGTAAACAGGCATGCCGCTAAATTCTTCGTTAACCAGACTCATCAACACTTTTTTAGTGATCGGGTTATGTTTTGGGGGGATTTTTTCTTCACAAGCTTCCTTGCTGGATGAATACCTTTCCGAAACGTGGACCAGCCGAGATGGTCTGCCTCACAACAGCATTAATGCAATAAGCCAAACACAAGATGGCTATCTGTGGTTTGCAACCTGGGAAGGTATTGCCCGCTTCAATGGCCGAGAATTTAAGATCTTTACCAGAGGCCCTGAAAGCGCACTGATCGATTCAGGTGTTCAAGCTCTTTACGCTGATCCTGATGGTGGGTTACTCGCAGGTGGTGCCAGAGGTGGCCTGATTTATAGAAAACCTTACAACTGGCAACCTCTCCCCCCGTTCAAAAACCTTGTTAACACCGTTTTGCGCCAATCTAACGGCGGTATTTGGATCGGTTTACGGGGAGAAGGCCTTATTTTTCGTGCTCACGACAAAGCTGAAAACCAAGTCATTTTACCGGCACTAAGCGTGTACCATCTTTCATTTCGTCAAAATGGTGATCTACTGGCATCAACTAGCCAGGGTTTGTACCTCATTTCATCCAACAAGATTGAAAACATCAGCCAATCAAATGGACTAAAGAACGCTCCTGTTTATTCTGGCATCGAAGATGCGCAAGGGCGTATTATCTTTGGTGGAGAAAACGGTGCCTGGCGCTATCAAAACGGTCAACTTTCTCGTATTCATGACAAATTAAATAACATTTTTGTATCCAATATTCTAATTGATGACCAGGACAATTACTGGTTTGGCACGTTTAACCAGGGCATTTATCGTTTTTCAGCTAACAAAGTCTCTTCGTTAACTGAACTTAATGGGGTACCCCATAACCAGATCTTATCTATCTATCAGGATCGTGAAAGTTCAATTTGGGTGGGTACTCACACCGGACTTATCCGCTTGCGTCAGACACCTTTTAGTACATGGGATAAAACAAGAGGGCTGGCAGGCGATTATATCCGAACCGTCCTCGCTTTGGATTCCGGCGAAATCATCGTGGGAGGCAGCCGTGGATTGAGTGTCATTCAAAACAGACAAAACCGTAATTATTCCCCTTCAACTTCAGACGATTTGGCTCCTGAAACGCTCTCGGTAATGAGCTTAGCTCCCCGGCAAAAAGGCGGAGTATGGGTTGGTTCATATAATCACGGCCTGTTTAGCTTCGATAACCAAATGCTAAAGCATGTTGATCTCCAAGGTTTACCCGCGAACGTAATTCGCGCCATTGTTGAAGACAACCAGGGGCAATTGTGGGTTGGTACAACAGCCGGGCTGGTCAAATACTCTACCGATGGTACACACCAACTGTTTACGACAAAAGATGGTCTCCCTGGTAATTTCATCATGGCACTTACATTGGATGAACAGGGGAATGTCTGGGTTGGAACGGGGGTTGGTGTCGCAGTAATTAATCAAAACCAGGTCAGAAGCCTAAACCTGCAACCACTTGAGAAAGCCGAATTCGTATTCGGATTTTATGCCCAAAAAGAGTATATGTGGATGACCACCGATCGTGGGCTTATTCGTTACCGCTTTTCAGATCAAAAACTAAGCATTATTGGACAGAAAAATGGTCTTCCAATTGATAAGTTATTTCAAGTTATCCCTGATCGAAATGGATATCTTTGGCTCACCTCTAATCGCGGTATCTGGCGGGTTTCGGCAGATGAAGCCAATGCCGTCGCCGATGGAACGAGATCTCGCATCAATTTCGATCATTATAATGAGCTAGATGGAATGGCAACGGCCCAGCTTAATGGTGGTTCGAACCCTACTGCTGCCATCGATTCTTCAGGTCAGTTATGGTTTGCGACAGCGAAAGGCGTGGCATCCACTCATCCCCAACGTTTCAAACAACTCGTGTCACCCATATTCCCGACGATCATAGAACGAGTACGAGGTGCTCAAACATGGTTGAACTTAGCTGATAACCAACCCTCTGTTTTACCCGCAGGAAGCCAGCGAATGACATTTGATTTCGTAGGGCTTGGTTTTATTTCTTCTCAGCACATACGCTACCGCACCAAGCTAGAGGGGCTCGAATCAGAATGGATTGAAAGAGGTTCGCAAGGGTTCGCCGAATATACAAACCTTGCACCTGGGCATTATCGCTTTATTGTTAACGCGTATTATCCTTATCACCCGAATGAAATAAACCAAGCAAGCTTTTCTTTTCGTATTCTTCCCCACTGGTGGCAAAGAAAGAGTATCCAACTTGGACTAGCCTTATTAGTCATCCTCTCTTTTGCCTTGTCCGTCTGGTGGAGGCTCCGCCTTCTCAAACAGTCTGAATTAAAACTAAAATATGAGGTTGAGCAAAAAACCCAAGCCCTACAAATGCAAGCCTCTGCTTTTGAAAAACAGGCCAGGGAAGATCAATTAACCGGTTTGCATAATCGTCGCGCATTTGATGAATGGATTGACCAGGTCATTTCAACATCTCGGCCAAATACGGCGCTATCGATCGTGATGTTAGATATCGATCACTTTAAGAAAATCAATGATACCTACACCCACCTGGCCGGTGACCAAGTTTTACGAACCGTTGCTAAGGGTCTTAAGCAGTTCAGTCAAAATGACTGTTTTATTGCACGTTGGGGAGGGGAAGAGTTCGTAATGGGTATTGTTGGTTGGCAGCCACATGAAGTGCACGCTTTATGCGAAAAAATCAACTTATTAGTTAAAGAGCAAGACTACAGCCGAATTGCAGAGGATTTGTCGGTCAGTATAAGTATCGGGATCGTAAATGCTGATACTTCATACGATTTTGCGCATCTGCTTTGCTGTGCCGATAAAGCATTGTTTAAGGTTAAAAAATCAGGGCGCGATGGGCTTTTTGTTTATTAGCCTTACGGGTATACCCAAGTGAACTCAAGATGCTCGTTTCAGCGAGATTTTATTGGCTTCTAGGTAAGGCACTGATTTGAAGACATAGTGGTTCTACGTCAATAATCAGCAACGCGGCATAGAAGTCAATAAAACTCGCCCTTTGGGAGTGAGTCAGCGTGCCCACTTCGGCGTCAAATGAGCTTGAAAGGGGCAACCATTCCTGTGCTCATTTTCCTTGAATTGAACTCGCTGAGCTCACTCTGAATCCTGCATCTTGAGGTCACTTGGGTATATATTCCATGATAACGCCAAGCCGGTTGGTTCTGGCGTCATCTGAAGCTTGTCTTCTATCTCAACGTCAGGGAAACAGCAACAACCAAACACTTGCTAGAAACAGGCGTTACCGTTACCATTCCCCTCAATTCTGGTAATGAGCAAGACACAGCACCACTGTGACGTCATTCAGTGTGTACTGAGCTTCATTCCACCCAATTTATAAAAGCCTGCCGACAAAGCAGGCTTTTTCTATTAACACCTTACTTCAGTGGTCCAACTCGTTTTATGTTAAGCGTTCAGGCCCATTCAAGGTACACAGGAACTCGTCATGTCTAAATTTTTCTTCAAAGGTCGTATAGAGAAGAAGCCAAAACACTCAAGCTATGGCTTCAACACCAACCGTAGTGCTAAGCCAGGTTCTGAAGACTTTCCATTATCTCTGACAGTGGTTAGTGAAGAGCGAAAAGCTGAAGTTGAAGCGATTCTGGAAGAGAACACTATTTTTGCCACCATCGAAATCAATGCTGATGTAGAAGAGAACATTGTCGATCTTGAAGCGCTTCTGAATAAGCCAAAAACGACGACGTTTGATAAAACACCAAACCGCAACGATCCTTGTTCTTGTGGCAGCGGCAAAAAATTCAAGAAGTGCTGCGGTAAATAAAAAAGTTATTATTTAGCTGAATACTGCCTGAGTACCTCTTCATAATGGTTTTACTGTGTGACAAGGTACTCGCAGATTTTCACACTAATCATCTACATTTTGTTCAAGTCTAATTAAACACACCTGTAACATTGATTAATTTTCTCCTCTCTTTTCTTCACCTTCATTATCTCTTCTTGATCTCTATTTCAGCCCTATCTCCTCGCACTTTGACCTGGTAACTTAATAACACAACGGAGCAAAAAAATAGAAATGTACAGGGTAATGTAGTTATATTACATCATGTTATCCCGCCACACCTGTTCAATCACGTTAAACCAGCCTGTTAACAGACCATGATTGGTCATATTCCACCCTCCTCATTGGCTTTAATTGTGAAAATGACTGTTTCCAATCGTCGCACAATCCAACCAACTCGCTTTATCATACAAATCTCTATTGATATGTTTTATATAAGGTTATTAAAAATAGCCGAATTTAACATATGTATTAACACAACAATTACAACATCCTTTTGAATCTTGCATCTCTGAAGAGGCATAGCCTTATAAAAATTGCGCCTTAGAATGTCTTCCCCACGGAAAACAGCTTGTCAGTAAACAACTTCAGTTTCTGACTATGTAACTAAAACGACAATAACGATAACAAGGCCACTTAACGCAACGAGTTCATAGAGCTTGATGCCGTTCAGGAAGCAGGCCTTAATACACGGAGTGGGTATACAATGACGTCCCTATTTTTATCAGTAATGCCTATTATCATCCTCATTTGGATGATGACGAAAAAAAACGGCGTACCATCGCATATTGCTTTGCCAACCACCGCTTTGATGGTCGGTGTAATACAACTTTTTTACTTCAACACTGATATCACCTTAATTAACGCCAACATCGTAGCCGGCATCCTCTCTGCTATCACCCCAATTTCAATCGTTGCCGGTGCCATTTTACTTAACCGCATGACTTACCTTTCTGGTGCTGAAGATATTATTCGTCGCTGGCTGGAAGGGATCAGCCGCAACCAGGTGGCTCAGCTGATGATTATCGGTTGGGCGTTTGCATTCATGATTGAAGGCGCTTCCGGCTTTGGTACTCCCGCCGCAATTGCAGCCCCGATCCTGGTTGGCTTAGGCTTTAATCCACTCAAAGTTGCGATGCTGGCGTTAGTGATGAACTCGGTGCCGGTTTCATTCGGTGCCGTTGGTACACCCACCTGGTTCGGCTTCTCTAACCTCGGTTTAGATGACGCAACACTGCTTGAAACCGGTAAAATCACCGCTTTAATTCACTTTGTTGCGGCTTTTGTTATTCCTCCTATGGCTTTACGCTTTATCGTCAGCTGGGGTGATATACGTCGTAACTACCTGTTCGTATTACTCAGTACTCTGTCATGTACTGTGCCTTATTTCCTTCTAGCGCAAGTGAATTATGAGTTCCCTGCCCTTGTCGGTGGTGCTATTGGCCTGACGTTATCAGTGGTATTTGCCCGCCTTAACCTTGGCCTGGCTAAGAAAGAACAAGCAGCCATCAAACAAACAGCAGTTGCTGGCGAAGCGGCAATGCTGGCTGATAATAATGCTTTCAACATGGCGGTGAGTAAGACACAGAGCAAGTCATCAACAGCAACAGCATCTGCTAACGAAAAGGTCACTGGCTTCGAAATTTTCAAAGCCATGACCCCAACCATTTTGCTTATCGCTATTTTGGTTGTCACCCGTATTAAGCAGTTTGGCATTAAGGCGATGCTGACCGATGGCACTGAAATGTTCAGTGTTTCGCTGGGGCCACTGGGTGATTTCAGTATCAGTCAGGCGCTAATACTTAAACTAAGCCATATCTTGGGTACTGATGTTGCCTGGGCTTATAAAACCCTTTATGTACCTGCTTTGATCCCATTCTTGCTGGTTGTACTGATTTCAATTCCGCTGTTTAAATTACAGGGCAAGCTTGTAAAGCAGATGTTTGTCGAAACAGGCAGTCGCATTAAAATGCCATTCATTGCACTGGTTGGTGCACTGATCATGGTGAAATTAATGATGACTGGCGGTGAAAACTCGCCAATTATGACAACCGGACAAGCCTTCTCAGATTTAATGGGAACCAGCTGGCAATATGTTGCGGCCTACCTTGGTGCATTAGGTGCCTTCTTCTCTGGCTCTGCAACGGTATCGAACCTGACCTTTGGTGCGATTCAGCAGACCATTGCTGTCAATGTTGGCTTACCACAAACGACGATCCTTGCACTTCAATCTGTCGGTGGCGCAATGGGTAATATGGTGTGTATCAATAACATCATCGCGGTTTCAACCATTCTGGGTATTGCCAACAAAGAAGGGTTCATTATCAAGCGTACCGTTGTACCTATGATTATGTACGGAATTGTGGCCGCTATCATGAGTACGCTGATTTAATGTATACGAAAAACCAAGCGGGCTAATTTGTTACAGTAAATCTGTTTAGTTAAATAAAAAGCGTGATGATGTTTTTACATCATCACGCTTTTTTATGTCGGAGCCTTCAGCACCTTGGTGATAAAGGGTGAGGTCATCGTTCTAACCAGCGCACTGTAATTCAACTGGAACCGGATCTCAGTGCCAACCGACAGGCGGCAATGGCCGGAATCTGCGATGAGATGATCGCTGCTGGCCCCAATGATCTCGATGCCGGGCGGCCCTTGGAGGCCACTTGGATCAACGTCTTGGTACCCAATGGCCAGAATCGCTTGTGAGATGTATCCTCGATCTATAGCAGGCAGTTTTTCTCCGAACGCAGTTTGGGCGATCTTGCCCCATGGCTGCGAAGGCTTAACTTTCGATTCGATCACTTCGGCGATAAGCGTGATCGCATCGGTATACAGGCCATCAATCGGTTGGCGATGGAGAGGTTCGCAACCAAGCAGAATAGATTCACCCAAGCGAAGATTGTTGATCCGCCCTGTGTCTGCACCGCTGAGTGCCCATTCAAGATTGGCAGAGTTTCCGCCTGACACTATGTCGAGAGTCAATCCGAATGTCGCCTCGATTGAACCTGCAAGCGCAGACAGCTCAGACATATTCCTTGTGTCGGGTGACACCCCGCTGTGGCAGGCTAGGTTGGCACCGATCCCTCTAAGAACGATATTCGGAAAGCGAAGTACCTGACGCACGGTGTCCTCAAGGTCGGCAGGCATAATACCTTCACGGAGATCGCCAAGCTCGACCATAAGCACGACTCCGTGTTTCTTCCCCGCCCCCTTCGCGGCAGACGATAGCTTGCTGATGACGTCGAGTTCGGTGTTGAGACTCAGGTCGGCGTGCGTCACGACTCTGTCCGCCTGACTGATCATTGGCGAACGAATAAGCATCATCGGCGCCGCGATGCACGCACGACGCATTGTTTCGATATTCTCTATTCGGGAGTCACCGATCATGCTCACGCCCGCACGCAGCAACACCCGGGCGATCTCGGGTGAACCGAGCCCCGCCTTCATCACGCCCGTGACCGAGATGCCTCGATAGGCCAGCCGATCAACCAGCGTGCGGGCATTGTGATGAATCTTGTCGAGATCGATCTCCAAACGCGGTGCACTCATAATGCGCAAACGATCTGTTTCTCTTCAAGCTCAGGGAACGCCGAAAAGACCATCTGTACCAGGCGCTCGGGTGACTGAGTCAGAGCATCGGTGGCAGGAATACCGAGTTCACACTCATGGGATTCGATGGCTGTGCTGATCTCGGCATTGGTCATATTCTCGTGGTTAATCGTGAGTCCAATAACCTTCGTGTCAGCAAAAGTCTGGATGAGATTAATCTCAGTGGCCGCCACCGGCATTGCCATCTGTTCGAAGTCGCAGCGATGGGCTCGTCCCGGTGCATGCTGCAATATCACGCCGTTGGGGCAACTGCCTCGGAGGATAAAAGAGGTGGTCGAAAAAGCAGGATGACTGAGTGCGCCTTGCCCTTCGATAATAATTACATCGGGGTTCTCTGATTCAAATGCTTCGACGATGATAGCTTCCAGTTCACCTGCGCAGAATTGTGAAGGGACAGCATCGAGTGCGATGCCATAACGCGCACCTTGGATCAACCCGGTTTGGCCAGTTCCGACCATCACCACGTTCATACCGCGCTTTCTGAGAGTGCTGGCCAATATGGTCGCTGTGGTGCGCTTACCGATGGCGCAGTCTGTGCCCAGCACCGCAATACGCGGGCAGGTAACCTCAGCGATCCGGCCACTGAAAATCCGCAGATCCTTCTTGGCTCGGGGCTTACGGACGTCGATGATCTCTACATTATTCTCCCTGCTCGCCGCTACAAACTGCGGATCGTCGTTAAGAAACTCATGCAGGCCGTTGACGATGTTCATGCCGAGGCTGATCGCTTCGAGTACGATGTCGCGCTCAAGTGTCGATAACATACCACTGGACGGTGCCATCCCGTAAATGAAGTAGTCGGGTAGACTTCCGGCCTGTGCCAATGAGTCGGCAAGATCACGGCAGATGGGAATGTCGTTCGGTGCGTCACCGAGGACCATTCCTGCATCAAGACCAGCCTTCTCGCTGTCAATGACCGAGACAATTTTATATTTTTCCGAGTGACGGACAAGCCCGTTAGCTGTCTTGCCGTCGATGGCACCGAAGTTCGCTTCGCAATAGATAACTGCTGTTGAGTTGCGCTTCTGTTTACCATGGAATCGCGACTGTATAGATATCACCTGTTCGTCCCTGCTGACACAATCTGCATTGGCGAAGAGTAAGTTTGGCGATGTGGAGGACTGAACTGTGGATGGTTGCGGAGGAGTGAAAAGTGATCCAGTTGCGGCAATCGGTTGGACCTTCGGCGAACTGGGGGTAACGGTAGACATAAGGTGACCTCGAATTGAATTGGGCTCAGGGGGCAACGTAATCGTGCCGACCTGATTCAGCCGGATGTCAACAAGAGGTCCCCACTAAGCGGTAGGGTGCATAGCCATTTTAGCATAGGCCGACACCCGAGAGTTGTAAACAAACAAGTGTTAATGTGAACTAGCGTCTGCTTTGAAAGGAAATCAAAGAGATTTATTACAACATATACCCAGCGAATCTAACAGCTCAATAACCAACCACGAAATTAAGGGAGGGGGAAGTAATGATCATAATTCATGAAGTGATTTTGCGACAAACCCTATATACCCAAGCTACCTCAAGATGCAGAGTTCAGCGAGAATTCATTAGCTTTTAGGCAAGGCAGCCATTTGAATGAATAGTGGTTCTATTTAAAGAATGGCTAACACAGAATAAAAGCTAATGAAACTCGCCCTTTGGGAGCTCCTCTGGAAAATCACTTCTTCACAAAATGTGTTTGAAAGGGAATGCCATTCCTACACACATTTCATTCGAATTGAGTTCCCAGAGGAGGCTCTGAATCTCGCATCTTGAGGTAACTTGGGTATAGTAGAACGCATATCCGGTGTACGAGTTGTCAGAATGTAATGCCTGGCTTTTGATACAATATTGTTAGTTAGTTTTCATGCAATTGTAAATTATTCACTGGTCGGACTTTACATTCTAGATTACGGTTAGTAATGTAATATTGGTTCAAGATATTATCCCAAAAAGTCATTAACAATGCTTAGTGAGGTGTTTATGGAAGAACAAAGCTCATTAACTGATCGGCAAGTACTGCTGAACGAAATCAATGAAAATTACTTTGATTTGCAAAGGATCAGGGATGCTCATCCTGCATTGGCAGAACTTGATCCCCCAAAACATTTAGCACATTTAGAGAGTGAAATTATTTCACGAATCCACAATTTGAGCAGCGAACTCAAAGCACTGAATTTGTGTCTACATAGTTCAATATATTGAGCAGCCCCACTCAAACCTTGACCAATCTGATCACCCTCCCACACGGTTAACTTAGCGTTTGGGAGGGCAATATCCCACCACGCGCTCTTCAGCACGAGAGCCTTACTGAATCGCTCGATGAGCTGGCAATCCAGCTAAACCTTGCCGAAGATATAACCGCTGAAGATGTAGAAAAAATCCATCAGAACTTATCTTCATGGCGCTGATAGCACTGATACAGATGCTCGATAAAGAGTTTAACCTTAGCCGGTTGATGGCGGGTATACGGGTAAACCGCATAAATTCCTAAACACTTTGCCACCTGATGCTGCAGCACTTCTACCAGCGTTCCCGCTTGTAAATCTTCTGCCACCAGCACTTTAGGCACATACACCAGCCCCTGACCGAATAGCGCCGCCTTTCTTAAGGCAGAGGCATTATTGGTACTGAAGTTGCCTTTAACTTTTACAGTGCAAGGACCTGATTTGCCTTTGAACAGCCACTCGGTTGCCCCGGTTTCCTGATAACTATAAGCAAGGCAATTGTGATGGACCAAATCAGCTGAATTCTGCGGGGCTTTATGCTTGGCAAAATACGCCGGCGCACCACAAATCACCCAGTGAACATCAACCAGGCGCCTTGCAATAAAGCTCGAATCAGGCAATGCCCCGGTTCGAATGGCAAGATCAAAACCTTCTTCAACGATATCAACAAACCGATTATCCAGCTCCATATCAATATGAATGTCCGGATATTTGGCACTGAATTCAGCAATCGCCTGAGGCAAGATTAACTCGCCGGAAATAGTTGGTACCGTTAAACGAATCGCTCCTGAAAGTCTTTCACCAAGCCCGCTCATCGCATCTTCGGCATTCTGAACAGAGTGATACACTTCTCTGGCATGGCCAAAAAACACTTCGCCCGCTTCGGTTAGCGTCAGCTTACGTGTGGTTCGGTAGATAAGCTGCACTCCGAGATCTTCTTCTAATCGCGTGATGCGTTTGCTTACAACCGACTTGGTAAGCCCTATCTGTTCGGCGGCTTTGCTGAAAGAGCCTTGCTCTATCAGATGGTAAAAAACCAGAAAATCATCAGTACTTCGCATTTTATCTCTCGCTGAATTGAACAGATCATTAATGGATTTGGTATTAGTACACTTTTTGCAACAAACTTATGTATTGATGGCAGTATATCAACCAAAGAAATGTTATTAAAATATTAAATCGAGAGGAGTGATCAATAATACCTATAACTGCGGATGTATTACTTCAAAACCGACAACCCTAACAGTAATGATGATGAATATAAGCCATAACAATAAAAGCGTTTATTCAGCATATTCCTGTCGCTGCTTACTGGCAGCAACAGGCATCATCATGGAGCACTGAGCAATGGAACATCCCTACACCATGCTGATTGAACAGCTTAAAAAAAATATCGATGCAAAACGCATCATTACCGATCCGACGCTGACGCTGGCTTACGGAACAGACGCCAGTTTCTACCGCCTTGTTCCTAAAGTTATTCTTCAGCTGGACTCTTTAGATGAAGTCATCACTTCAGTTAAAGCGTGTTACGACTTAAACATTCCTGTCACGTTTCGCGCTGCTGGTACCAGCCTTTCCGGGCAGGCTCTGTCAGATTCTGTACTGATCACCCTGACTGATAAATGGCGTAATCACAAAATTCTTAATAATGCCGAGCAGATCTGGTTGCAACCGGGCATTATCGGTGCCGAAGCCAATAAATTGCTGACCCCATATGGCCGTAAAATTGGCCCGGATCCCGCTTCCATCAATACTTGTAAAATTGGTGGTATTGCCGCCAACAATGCTTCAGGCATGTGTTGTGGCACCGCCCAAAACAGTTATAAAACCCTCGCAGGCATGACCATCGTACTGGCTGACGGCACAGTGCTGGATACCCTAAATTCGGATAGCGTCAGCCTGTTCAAACAAACCCATAGCGAACTGCTCAACGATCTGACGACACTGGCTCAGGCGTGCAAAGACAACACCGAGCTTGCTGACAAGATCCGCCATAAATATCGCCTGAAAAATACCACCGGCTACAGCCTCAATTCCCTGACTGACTTCATTGATCCCATCGACATTCTGCAACACCTCTTTATTGGTTCTGAAGGGACGTTAGGCTTTATTGCTGATATTACCTATAACACCGTCATTGACCATGGCCATAAAGCATCCGGACTCTTTGTTTTTGACGATATTGAAAGCACGTGCCTGGCGGTAAGCGAACTGAGTAAAACCAGTGCCGCAGCAGTAGAACTAATGGATAGCCGTTCGCTGGCATCTGTTGCCAATGAACCCGGCATGCCTGATTTCATCGCCCGGTTAGGGAAAGAAGGCAATACCGAAGCCGCTGCATTATTGATTGAAATTCACGCCGAAAATGCAGCCGATTTACTCGAACAAAGTAACGTCATTTCAGCTATCATCGACAACTTCACACCGATTCATCAGGTCTCATTCAGTACTGACACGAACATCTGTGCGAAGCTATGGGCTATCCGTAAAGGGTTATTCCCTGCGGTAGGCGCTGTTCGCGAAACAGGCACGACCGTCATCATTGAAGATGTTGCCTTCCCTATTGAGCAGCTGGCCCCTGCGGTTCGCGAACTACAACAACTGTTTACCCGATATCATTACCATGAGGCCATTATTTTCGGCCACGCCCTGGCGGGTAACCTCCACTTTGTTTTTACTCAGGCTTTCGATACAGAAGAAGAGATAAACCGATACAGCGCCTTCATGGATGCCGTTGCCCAATTGGTCGCGGTCGATTACCAAGGCTCATTAAAAGCAGAGCACGGCACCGGACGAAATATGGCACCGTATGTCGAGCTTGAATGGGGCCAGGACGGCTTTGCCCTGATGCAGCAAATCAAGCAGATTTTCGACAGCACCGGTATTCTGAATCCGGGGGTGATCCTGAATGACGATCACCATGCTCATGTTAAAAATCTCAAGGCAATGCCGACGGCTGATACCCTGATTGATAAGTGTATTGAATGTGGTTTCTGTGAACCTGTCTGCCCGTCACGCAACCTATCACTGACACCGCGCCAGCGTAATACGGTATATCGCGAAATCAGCCGCCTTCGTCGCACTGAAGAAGATCCGACGCGTCTTGCCGAGATGGAAAAAACCTTCCAGTATCAGGGCGTCGATACCTGCGCGGCAACTGGACTGTGTGCAGACCGATGCCCGGTCGGGATCAATACCGGCGATCTGATGCGCAAATTACGTGAAGAACATTCTCCGCTTGCTAAATCTATCGCTCGCTGGACAGCAGATAATTTCTCGACAATCACCACCGCAACAAAGCTGGGGTTAGGTGCGGCTGATGGCATGCATTCATTACTTGGCAGCAATAATATGAAAAAGCTGAGTAAAGCGGCCTATAAACTGAGTGGTCAAAAACTTCCGCTTTGGACTGAGCACATGCCTCGCCCGGCTGGTAAAATGAAAGCGCCGCAAATATTCAACATTGCCCGAGAAAAAATCGTCTACTTCCCTAGTTGTGCATCGCGCAATATGGGCACCGAGCAAAAGGCAATGGATCCTCGTCCGTTGGCTGAAGTGACGATTTCCTTGCTTGAGAAAGCGGGTTTTGAAGTTGTGATGCCCGGTGAGCTTAATAACCAATGCTGCGGTATGCCCTATAAGAGCAAAGGCTTTGTCGATACGGCAAACAGCAAGGCTAAACAGCTGGAAGAGACCCTGTGGCAGGCTTCTGAGCAAGGCAAGCTACCAATCTTGATGGATACCAGCCCATGTGCAAGCTTAAGCAAAGATGTGATGCGTAAAGATATCACTATCTATGAACCCTTTCAGTTTGTCGCAGATTTTGTGATGCCACGGATTGATATTGAGCCGCAAGATGAACCGGTCATGCTGCACATTACCTGTACATCACGTCGCAAAGGGCTGGCAGATGTGATGCAGAAAGTCACTGAAGCATGCGCAAAACAGGTGATCATTCCGGAAGATATTCAATGCTGCGGTTTCGCCGGTGATAAAGGTTTTACCACACCAGAGCTTAACGCCTCGGCCCTTTCCCCACTTAAAGAACAAGTTCCGGCCAACTGCAAAGAAGGCTATTCCAACAGCCGTACCTGTGAAATTGGCCTTTCTGAGCATAGTGGTATCGAATACCGCTCAATACTGTATTTGGTTGATAAGGTAAGCCGTTCAAACGCTTAATGATTAGCGACAAAGACAAACAGGCAAATCAGATAAACCCACCGGTATTTCGGATACGGTGGGTTTGTAGCAGAGGAAGCTCTGAATCTCGCATCTTGAGGGGGTTGGGTATATAATCCCGCTTCAATTTTTTATCGAAGAAGTACAGTAATGAGCAAAGGCTACTCTTGTGTGGGGCTATTCAACCCTAAAACTCCTGAAAACGTCGGTTCAGTAATGCGAGCTGCGGGCTGCTACGGTGTCAACACCGTATTCTATACCGGGACACGCTATGATATGGCTAAGCAGTTCTGTACCGATACAAAAGATGTTCACCGCAACATTCCGCTAATTGGTGTCGAAGAACTTAAAGACATCATCCCAATGGGTTGCACACCTGTTGCCGTTGATCTTATCGAAGGGGCTAAACCTCTCCCTGAATACAAGCACCCAGAACGTGCGTTTTACATCTTCGGCCCTGAAGACGGCACACTGAAAAAAGAAATTACTGCGTTTTGTCGTGACACAATTTACGTACCCACAAAAGGTTGTATGAATCTTGCTGCCGCTGTGAACGTTATTCTGTACGATCGCATGGCAAAAATCGAAAATGGTGTAGAGTTCTCAAATCACTAGAAACTAGAAACTAGAAACTAGAAACTAGAAACTGTCTCTGACAGATACAAACAAAGCCAACATAGTAAGTTTACAGTAAAAAGTGTATTCATTACTGCGTGAGTGAACGTCCTGCTTTACTGGCTTTATCAAAAAACACACACTGAATACAACTGTGTGTGTTTTTTTATTCAACAAAGGGGGACTTCCGTTTCGCGTAACGCGGATCGGGACAAAACCGCGTTAGAGCTTATGCTCTAACTTGGGCGTGTCGGATAAGAAAACATATCTCAAACCGAGCAGTTTGCGCTTTTGCCATGGACTGTATGACGCACACTAAAACACTCGAAAACGGGAAAAAGCGTCCGTTAGGATTTTTCCTAGTGGTCAAAATGGCCTCTTGAGTTTTGCTCGCTCCTCTAAGAAAGCAAGCATCAATCGTGCTGGAGTTATCTCGCTAAGGACATTGACTTGTTAGAGTGACGGCACAAATCGAGGGTGATTAGTGCCGTTTTTCATTGCGGGTTTTAGGGCGCTTTGGCGCACTTTCCGCCTTCAACATCCCACTTTGCCTGCTATTCCGAGATAGTTTGGTCTATTTACCCTAATCTAGTCTTCAAAAAGTTAATTAGCATTAATAATGCCGAGGATATAGGCTTCACTCTAATAAGATATTTCAAGACTTGGATAGTTACACACCTGTTTTGGCATTAAAATTCTGTTAGTAATAGATGAGAACCTGTCTATGAATATTGAATATTTGACTGATATTATCATTCTGTTATCTGCGGCTGTCATTGCAGTACCTTTGTTTCAAGCTTTAGGTTTTGGCGCAATATCAGGATTTTTGGTTGCGGGTATAGTATTAGGGCCATCAGGACTGGGATATATTCAGGATTACGCTGAAATTGCGCGCTTCGCTGAGTTGGGTGTGATTTTCCTGTTGTTTGTAATTGGGATAGAAATTAATCCATCCCGTCTATGGAAGATGAAAGGATTGGTGTTAGGACTTGGAACGCTCCAGGTTCTAATAACGGGTGGATTGATAACTGTAATAGCCCACGAACTCCTTAATTCTTCGTGGGAAATTTCGCTTTTAATAGGATCGGCGTTAGCCCTTTCCTCAACGGCCTTTGTACTTCAACTGTTAACGGAAAGGAAGGTGCTATCATCAGAATACGGAAGACCTTCTGTTGCAGTGTTACTGTTACAAGACCTGGCGGTGGTTCCACTTTTGGCTTTTGTTTCGTTTGTGGCCGCACCGGAATTAACAATAGCAGAAGATGTTTTTCTTGCCTTGGCCGAGGCGATTATCATTCTTTTACTTGTTATTGTTGTAGCCCGATACATTTTGAATCCCCTACTTAATATACTTGTCCGGTTTAGTTCCCCCGAAATATTTACCGCATCGGCTTTACTGTTGGTATTAGGCTCAGCACAGGCTATGGAGAGTATTGGGTTATCTATGGCCATGGGTGCATTTATCGCTGGTCTCTTAATTGCCGATTCATCTTATCGCCACCAGATTATCGCCGAGATCCAGCCCTTTCGAGGTTTGTTACTTGGACTGTTTTTTATGTCAATGGGTATGTCCCTAAATCTCGACAGCCTTTTAGATAAGCCCATTGTGCTATTAAGTGTTGCAATTGCGTTAATGGTTGTCAAATTCTTGATTCTCTGGCCTTTATCACGGTTGTTTGGCATAAAGGCAAAGGCTTCTATTTCGGTAGCCTTACTCTTGGCGCAAAGTGGTGAATTTGCATTGGTGTTATTTTCATTAGCTAAAGGTATGGGGCTTTTGGATGATATTTTATTCCAACATCTTCTAATTGTTGTCCTGCTGAGTATGCTCGCAACACCTGCGTTAGATAAATTAGCTAACCGGATTTTTTTTGCTTCGCGTAGAAGTGTCACAACTATGCCAGATGTTGATACTAGTAAGGCAAAACCAGATAATGCAGAGCAATATACCAAGCCTGTCATTCTTGCTGGTTTTGGACGCATGGGCCATAGGATCGGTTATATCTTGGATTTAATGAAGGTGCCTTATGTGGCAATCGATAGAGATGCATCTCTTGTGGAACGCGAACGTTCAGAAGGCAAGTCTGTATATTTCGGAGATGTCCAGCGGCACGAGGTATTAAGAACGGCCGGTGCTGCTGAGGCACCTTTTGTGATCGTTTCAATTGATGACGTGGACGTGGTAGAGCAAGTTGTATCCTCTCTTCATTGTTATTTTCCAAATATTCCTGTTTTTGCACGGGGTCATGACCTTATCAAGTGTCGTGATCTTAGGGCGCTTGGTGCGCACTATACAGTTTCAGAGACCCTTGAGGCCAGCGCAGAACTTGCCCATGTTGCATTACTTCATATAGGCGCTGAAGACTCGGAAGTAGCAGTTGTGCTGGAACAGTTTAGGAAAGACTATTATGGACGAATCAATGAGGGTATGCGTGAAAAGTAAACGGTGCACTGTTAATAAATGACCGCAATGCTTTGGTATCGAAAATCAGCATTAACAGCTTGTGATGAGTGCACTTACTAATAAGTATGTAATGTGTTTTTTCATGTTGGTAGCTTTAACTCTGTTTAAGGTTATTTATCCTCTTGGTTACGCTTCGGCGGTTGCAGCGATTACAAAAATTACTCTCTATCCAGTAATGGTTTCATGCATATTGCTTTTTTATTCTTCGAGATATTTCTTGTGGGGCTTAAGAAGAACAATCCTCGTTTTTTTTGCATTTGTATTGCTTGCAGAAGCATTAGAACACCTAATTTATTTTCTTAGAACTGGTGTCCACTTCTTAAATGATTTTGAAGCTGGCTCGGTTGGGATGGGAGTTATAATTGTGCATACAGTAATTGGTATTATCATTCTTTCCTCCAATAAGCATAAATTTAAGCCTCCACTTAGTTGACCATTACTAACCTGATATGAGAGAAAGTATGGCAAATCGGCTGGCTTAATCTGCTACAGAGTAAATACGTTAACGCGAAATGGGGCACTTTCGAGTTAACAGGAGCGGCTAATTCGATGTGGGACACTTTCCGCCCTAGAGTTATTGTTTCATTTTTGCTTGCTTGGATTACCCTGAGACACATCAAAACTTTCTCATCAATGGACTTCTGACAGTATTGAATTGTAAAAAGAAAACAGACCCAATGGGTCTGTTTATTTATATCTTTATTAATTGGGGCAATTCAGAAATAACCTAGCCATAGTTTGTTTTTTAATCGTTATTGACACCCTAATGTATAGATAGCAGATTATGCTGCTTGTTGTCGAGTTATTGAGTGTACTTGATCACCATGGAATTTTACTGGTACAACCACATGTACTTCAGGTAACAAGAGAAAAGCATTCTCATTTTCATCGTTATGAATTTCTACTATAACTTGTAAATGCTGTTCAATTGCTTTCTGTAGTTGGTATGTATGCAGTTTATTATCCTGAGTGCCAAACTGACAATAATGACCTTTACTAGAATATACCCAAATGCTGAAAGGGTTTTTCGCACTCTCAAGTTGCTCGATAAAGTCGGCAATGTTATTCATAAAATCCCTTTTAATTAATCAATATCTTCGTTTTGATGACTTAATCATTATGTAATGGAAAGTTTTTTTTAAAAATCACATTCTCAATTATTTGTAAGTTTATGTGATCTAGATGATGTTTTCCAAGAGTGGTAGGGTAATTTCACTACTGGAGTGACAATGGGTAGCACATAATGTGGGCAAAATTAAATTAATAGATGTTATGCTCTAATTTGTTGGGGTTTTGTTTGGTTATGAGTCAAGCTGTGAATTACTAGTTTTATATGTACATCGAGACAATTAATTTTATTATTGACGTAATTGTTGATGGTTACTTTGCATACCACTAAAGTGGTAGTTTCCTTCTGTGTATAAGTAAGTTGAAACTGAAATTAGGATAGAGATATAAGTGACCTTTGCGAGTCTGGAACGTGAGATCAATTCGTTATGATCAACAAAGGCTAGTTGTGACTAATAGACAGATTTCCGCATGGGCTTTCATTACCTTCAATATTGAAAATCGACGTGAACAGGATATTAATGAGCTAAAACTCTAAGCAGGAATGAGGCTATAGCAAGCTGGGTAGATGCAAGCATCATACATACTATCCACTGTATTCCTACAGCAATATTGAATCATTAAAATCATGCAGAAACTGGCTTATATCAAAAAAACACAGTTTTTAAGCACTGTATAAATTTTTCTGTGGCTTTGTTGTTTTCTCTGGATGTGTTTTTTATTTGCTTTACATTTGGCTGTCTAGTTTACGCTGCAAGCGCTCCACCTCATCCAGAAGATCCAAGGCGACAGCAATACCCGGCAGGTTCAACCCTAAATCCTGCTCCATTCTCTGAGCACTGCGTGCGCGCCTCAGGCAAGTGGTTTCAAACCGCCAGTGTATTGGTCGATCACCTCGAGGATCGAGTATTCCTTCCTCAACCAAAGCAATCACCCACTCGGCATGTGTGTCGCAGGCTCGGCATAGCTCGACCAGAGTCAGGGTTGGCTCATGTTCCGCTATTAGTGTAATCGTCAGCTGATTTGGAGTAAGTCGCTCAGTCATTGGCTAGACTCCCAGTTTGCTGCGTGGATTAAAGGGCATAATGCTCTGCATCTGGCGAAACAGCGCCTTAGACTGCTCATCGTCCACCTTGGGTAACACGATATTCAGCTTGACCAGCATATCTCCGGCAGGGTTTCCTGGCAGACCGCGTCCGCTAAGGCGTAGTGTTTGTCCTGAAGCCGAATTAGCCGGAATGGTGACCTCAAGCGGCCCTGTTGGGGTCGGCACTTTTACTTTAGCGCCCAATGCCGCTTCCCATGGGGCGATGGGAAGTACCAGGCAGAGGTTTTTTTGTTCCAGCCGATAAAAGGAATGCGGTCGGAAACTTACCTCAAGGTAAAGATCCCCGTTGGCGGCACCGGGCTGTCCCGGTAACCCCTTCCCGCTCAGGCGGATCTGTTGTCCATCTCGGATCCCCTTGGGGATGCGTAAGCTAATGGTTTGAGCCTGTTGCCTGTCGGATGAGGGATCTTGCAGGGTCAGTGTCCGCGTAGTGCCGTGGAAACTATCTTCAATATCGATCTGGATTTTGGCATGCTGATCTGCCCCTTTGGTCGTGAAGCGATGCCCACGGAACGCCTGGCGAGAGTGATGAGGTGCCTGTTGAAACGGGTTACCAAACAGGGATTCAAAGAAATCGGAAAACGCTGCGTCATCTCCCTGACTAAAACTGTCGCCTGAAAAATGAAAGTTCCGCTCCCAGTTGGGCGGCGCAGTAAATTCCTGCCCGGTCCGCCAACTGTCTCCTAGTTGATCATAGGCAGCACGCTTTTTAGGATCTTTTAGCGCTTCATATGCTTCACGGACCAGGATGAACTTTTTATCGGCATCCGCTTCTTTACTGACATCAGGATGGTATTTGCGCGCCAGTTTTTTATAAGCGCGCTTAATCTCTGCCTGAGTTGCGGTGCGGGGAACATCAAGGGTGGCGTAATAATCACGATACTCCATAACACCACTCTTCAGTTCTGAAAGCCAGATTTCTTACGCCGTAATTGATCAATCTCAATCGACATTGATTTTGATCCGCGTCGGTTTTAGCTCTTCACGTTTAGGTATATGCAGGTAAAGCACACCATCATTTAAACTGGCAGTGATATTTGTGCTATCAAACTCTTTGCTCAATGTAAACTCACGTGAGTAGGCGTTATAGCGTATTTCATTCATTATTGGCTTATAGCTTTCATCAGGCTCAAGGTCGATTTTACCTTTGATGGATAGTTTATTCGCATGAGCCTCTATGATTAGTCCGTCACGTGTCACTCCGGGCATATCTGCATACAGACTAATACCGTCACCATCTTCGCTGATATCGACGCGGGGACTGATATAACGTAGCTTTTTCTGTTCTGAAGTGTACTGTTCATCACTCATAACAACCTCCGATCTGTCATTTAATTTCAATTTTTTTCGGTGACAATGCATCTTCGTTTCGGCGCAAGCTAACAGTTAATATTCCATCTCGATAGCTTGCTTCGGCCTGATCCGGATCCGCATAGTCAGGAAGGCTAATTGAACGATGGAACTCTCCGGAAAAGCGTTCATTGGCGTAATACTTGCCTTTTTCGGTTTTCGGTATTGGACGTTGACCTGAAATGGTCAACAAACCATGGCGGGCGTTCAGTTCGATACTTGCCAGATCGAGACCAGGTACAAACAGGTAGACAATAACCTTGTCATCGGTATGGCCGAGGTTTGACGGCGGATAACTCTTATGACCGGTAGCGCGAATACTGGTAAATGGCCAGTCCCAGAAATTGTGTGTCAGTTCGTCCTGCATACGGTGCAATGGCTCATAAAAGCTGTCTTCAATATCAATAAGTGAACGAGACATAAGTTTCTCCTCTGTTGTTTCGTTTAACAGCTGTCATATAACTTATTTAGTTCCCTCTGAAGCGCTTCTGCCTTGTTACATTATTTTGTTGTTACCTGCGATGCTACGCCAACAGAAAAAGCTATGCGCATCAAAAACCTGGAACGGTATGATAATTAATTACCAGTATAGTCAACTTGTGAGGAAACACGGCAAAAAGATATGGGTGGAGGTATCTGATAACGTACCAAATCACTTGGTTATTACCTGCCGGTAATAACCTAAGCAATGGCAGTAATAATGCTCATGAAGACATTCTAGGATTAATGGTATTAGTTAAGAAGGTTGGCCCTGCAAGTTCGCATGCTGATGGTAGGCTTGTTTATCCTGATACATCGCTTTATCCGCAACTTGAAACAGCTTATCCATCGGGGTATCTTCGCTACTCGCCCAACCTAAGGCAAACTGAATTGGGAGCGACTCACCGCTATCCAATTGAATAATTCGTTTGCTTCTTACAGCCTCTAATCGTCGGCCCAATACCTGACAAGCTTTTTGTCCTCCCTCTTCAACTACGATGGCAAATTCATCGCCGCCTAACCTGAAAACACTATCTGTTTGACGGCAAGCCTCTTGTAGCCCCTCAGCGACGTCTTTTAATAGTTTATCACCGACAACATGGCCGTAATCATCGTTCGCTTGTTTCAAATCATTAACATCTATGATGAAAATCCCGAATTGTCGCTCCGGATAACGCTCAACCAAATCGGCACAGCGGTCAAAGGCGCCATCAAATGCTTTACGGTTAGGTAATTCAGTCAGCGCATCTGTCACGGCAATACGTTCGAGTTCTTCGTTTAGCATCCGTCCTTCTATTGCGGAAGAGAGTTGGCGCACGAATAAAGAAATAATTTCAAAATCTTCCCGCTCAAGCAGAGAATACTGCATCACTAGCATCCCGAGTGAATGACCTTGGGAGTCTGCCAGATTAAAGCAATGTAAGATCTCTTCACCGCTTTGATAGCAATACTCGGCATTGGCTTTCACGTTTTCCAACAGATCGAGTGTTGCAGAGTCAATATCGGATATCTCCCATTCGGTGTCATCGGTTCCTTCGAGTTTCAAGGCCCAACCCGCCTGCGGATACAAATTTGCCACCTGCGCTAGCGCGACCTCTTTGATATTGCCTTGCTGTAATTTAGCGCTGAAGGCCAGTAATGACTGCAAGATCTTACGTCGTTTTTCTTCACGCTGAAGCGAATGAGTCAACTCTTCCGTTTTTTCGTCAACTTTTCTCCCTAACTGATCGTTAAAGTTGAGCAGCTGAATATTGTATTTTTCTTTTTCACTATAAGCTTTTTTCAATTCGTTGTTAGTAAACGCAAGATCCTCAAGCTGAGCCTGAATCGTCGAGGCCATCTCGTTGAATAATTTACCGACTTGGTAGAACTCTGCAAAGCGCAGATTACGCTCCTTCTGCATATACTCACCACGAGAATATGAGCGGACCATCCGCATTAATACACTGAGCGGACGAGTGATCCAGCGATAGGTAACCGCGGAACCAAACACTCCCAGCACAATCAACCCTGTTATCACCAATACAATAATATGAAGGGAATCGACAAGTTCACCTCCCTTAAGATTTCGGTCTATGTATACCACTGCATCATAGCTAAGAGGGTTTGCGATATATTCATTATCAATTTCAATCTGCTGACTCCGTGTGATCGGATCACTTAATGCGGTATCGCCGTCAGACGCCACCACCAGCACCTGGTTCTGATCGCGGTAGAGCTCTACTTTTTCACCAAATTTCAGGTAAGGGCTGAGTACTTCACTAATGCTCTCAACCGGGATGACTGCGATAAGGTAACCGAGCGGCTGTCGAGTTAATCCTTCAGTCAATAACGACTGATAGATCGGAACCACGAGTGTAATCCCTCGCTGGCTGGGGCTGATGTTACTGGAGACCAGCACTTCATTCTGATAGGCAAAAACCCACTGCCGGGCGGTACTCAACTGCCCTTTCTCTATTCTTTGATTCAGCTCCTGCTTGACTAGATCTAATTCAATCCGCCCCGTCATTCCCCGATAGTTTTCAATTTCTTCCCAATTCTTATCGACCAAATAAGCGGCTTTAACCAACGGAGCATGACTAACCAAAGACTCTAAAGTGGCTCGAACATGGCTGGAAAGAAAAAAATCATCCATGGCCTGAACCAGCAGCCGATCACGAGCATGCACATCGAGACTGGTTGAAAGCACATTAAAACGGTAATTAAACTCCTGCAGCAAGGTTCCCGACAGACGTTCAAGTTGCTCTATGTGATTATTTTTTTCAATCTCAGACTGATGTTTTAATAGCAAACTACCAACGATTGCAGCTGGTAAAATCGCAACAAGTATCATCAGTAATGCTAGCGAATACTTCAAACGTAACTTCATCAGTTTTGCAGCCGTTGTTGTTGCGTATCAGCCAATTGCTGCATATATGCAGCCGCTTTTTCTGCTGATAAGCCATCCTTGAACCTTAAATAACCTTTTTTCATCGCCTGCCATGCAATCGCCATAGCAGTGAGCGACGGCATTGGCTCAGCAAGCTGAAGCTGTTTGAGTATGACCCGTTCGTCGCCCGTCGCTTGTTTGACTACCTGATTAAATAATTTCTGATCTACCGGCAGTAGTCGATGGCTCTGATAGACCCATTCTTGATTATCTTTTCTTTGGACAAATTTCAGAAAGTGTCGGATATGCTCTTTTTTATCACTGCCCGCACTGGATTTTTCAGGAATCGCGAAAACAAACGTACTTTTCATTGGGTGCATCACTTTCCCTTTCACTGTCGGCAACAGCGTCACTCCTAAATTGTCACCCAACTCACGCTTAAGATCTTGGTAAGCCCAATCGCCATTTATGGCGTAAGCCGTCTCACCTTTTATAAATAGCTTTTGCGAACAGTTATAATCACAATTTCCATCCACCACGTTGTCCAGGGCTAACTGGCGGTAAAATTTAAGGGCCCGAACCATAGCAGGCGTATTTAAACTGATCTGATCTCCAGAGATTGGCCTGCCGTTAAATGCAGACAGGAATGGGACAAAATAATACATATCGCTGTAGTTCCAACCGACAGGCATAAGATGACGCTGCTGAAATTTAGTGACTGATGTGCGGATACTCTCCCAGCTTGTCGCGGGATTGGTCACATACTGTTTGTTATAAAACAGCATTAAGTGATTGCCCTGAATAATAGGCACGCCCCAGTAAGCGCCATCAACCAATGCCGTTTCCCGTGCGTCCTGGGCCAATTCAGTGCTAAGCCATTGCTCGGGAATCGGCTCCAATTGCATCTGTCGGTAAAGGCCGAGAAAATCAGAAGGAACAAAAATAAGATCAGGCACTTGTTCATACTGTGCCCCCAGTATGATTTCAGCTTTGATTTTTTCAGGCTCAAACTGAATGAGAGAAACACGAGTAGCCGTTTCTTGCTCAAAACGTTTCACTAACCCTTCCAGAAACGATTCTGACTGGTGTGAATACCAAATCGTAATATCAGCAGCACATACTTGCGGTGTTGATAGCAGCATTAATACAAGAACTACATGGCGAAATACAGTCAACCAGCCCGCCTCCTTTGTTGCCATAAAGGTATATATGTAAGTTATCAATAGCCGTACAACATAACATATCACTCACGGTATTCAGAGAGCGCGATGTGATTGACTACAAATTCTGCTGAAATAGTTACCCAAGCCACCTCAGAATGCAGAGTTCAGCAAGAAATTAGTGGCTTTTAGTCAAGTAAGCCATTCACCAGCAGATACCCCTCCTCGCAAAGCCAGACTCTTGGTTATGTATTGGGTAAAACTTTGTGTATCATCTACAGCATTTTGAAGCTGAAGGACCCATAGTAATGAAAGCCATCTTTGCTATTTTCTTGTTAGGGATGAGTTGGTTAAGCTATGCCCAAACATTCACTTTTACGGCAATCCCTGATGAAAATGAAAATCGGCTACGTGAACGATTTGATAAAGTCGCCACTTATTTAAGTGAACAGACAGGGGTTGAAGTAAAATATATACCCGTCAAATCTTACGCGGCAGCGATCACTGCATTTCGCAATAACCAGGTTCAGCTTGCCTGGTTTGGTGGACTTTCCGGTGTTCGTGCTCGCCAGTTAGTACCTGGGGCCGAAGCGATTGCACAAGGCTATGAAGATCAATTTTTCAAAAGCTACTTCATCGCCCATGCTTCTACCGGACTACAACAATCCGATACCTTCCCTGCCGGGATCGCGAATAAAACCTTCACTTTCGGCTCTAAAGGTTCAACATCAGGCCGCCTGATGCCTGAATTTTACCTGCGTGAGTTTTTCGAAAAATCACCAAAGCAAATATTCAAACGTGTCGGTTTTTCTGGCGATCACAGCCGCACCATCGCGCAAGTACAATCCGGTGCCTACCTAATTGGTGCCGTTAACTATAAAGTGTGGGAAAACGAGCTAAAAGCAGGAAAGATAGATAACAGCAAAGTCTCTGTTATTTGGGAAACGCCGACTTACCCTGATTATCAATGGACGGTACGTGGCGATGTCGATGCTCAATTCGGTCAGAACTTTAAACAAAAACTGACTCAGGCATTGCTTGAGATGAAAGATCCTGCGCTATTAGCCAGCTTCCCGCGTCAAAGCTTCGTACCAGCCAGCAACAAAGATTTTGAACCTGTTGAAGATGTTGCTCGTTCAATCGGCCTTATTGATTAATGGCGTTGCTAGAGCTTAATGAAGCCGTACTGGGCTATGATAATAGCCCGGTACTGCACAATATCTCCCTGACGATTGAAGCCGGAGAAAAAGTCGCATTGATCGGACCCAGTGGTGCCGGGAAATCGACCTTACTCAACAGGCTCCACTCGCTGATTCATGATCAGACCGCGTTATGCCCGCAAAGCCACGGCCTGGTCGGGCCGCTCAGCCTGTATAACAATATTTATATGGCCCGGCTGGATCAGTTCAATGCCTTCGGCAACCTATGGAACCTCATCAAGCCTCAACGCTGGAATGAAATTGCTGCAATCGCCAGCACGCTGGGCCTGCATGATAAAATGAAAACATCGGTAGACAAGCTTTCTGGCGGGCAACGTCAACGCGTTGCGATTGGTCGTGCGCTGTACCGCAATAAACCCGTCTTTATGGGGGATGAACCCGTTTCAAGCCTCGACCCGCTACAGGCACAATTACTTCTTACGCATATCTGCGAGTCACACCACACCCTTATCGTTGCCATTCACGACAGGCAGCTGGCACTGAGCTGTTTTGACCGTATCATTGGCCTTAAACATGGCAAGATTGCATTCGACAAGCCCACCAGCCAGCTCGATATCGTCGCGCTAAATCAGCTTTACCAGTTATAATGCAAAGTTCAGGACATGCTCAGGGAAAGCTGAGTTTTATCTTTATTCTTATCGCGCTGACGTTAACCCTGACGGCCGATTTAGAGATCTCGACACTCGACCCATGGACGGAAATGGGACGAATACTCACAGGTCTGGTAACACCGGATTTCTTCGCAACCGAATACCTGTTCGACGCCCTCCTCTTTACCCTGAGTATTGCTTTACTGGGGATCACATTCGGGGCGTTCTTTGGCTTTTTTCTTGCCTTAGTTTTTGATCACCGACCGGTACGAATACTCTGTGCGTTCTTTCGTTCGATCCACGAATTGTTCTGGGCGTTGATCTTTCTGCAGCTCTTCGGGTTAACCCCTCTGACTGCCTTATGCGCCATTTCCATTCCCTACGCATGTACTTTTGCCAAAGTCTATGCGGAGATATTTGAGCAGGCAGATAACACACCGGCACTGACGGTTTCCCGCAAAGCCGATGTGTTCAGTGTCTTTGTTTATACCAAGCTTGCTCTGGTCCGGGATCAACTGTTCAGCTACACCCGTTATCGTTTTGAATGTGCTTTGCGTTCCAGCACCATACTCGGATTTATCGGCCTGCCGACCCTCGGATTCCACTTAGAAAGTGCTTTTAGCCAAGGCAATTATTCCCAGGCCGGTGCTTTACTCCTGTTGTTCTACCTGTTGATCACCTCAATCAATGTCTGGCTCAAAACAAAACTATTGCCGGTCTATATTGCTGCAGCGTGGTTCTATCTACCTGAGTTCGGACACATTAACTGGGATAACTTTGCCCGCTTCTTTGGCTCGGATATCTGGCCGGCCCCCCTGCGGCGCGCAACAGAGGTCGATCTTCAGGTCGTAACGGAAACACTTCATTGGTACTGGTCGTTATTAACCGGTGACATCTTTGAAGGGGTGATCAATACGCTGATCCTCACTCAGATGGCACTCGTCGCCACCGGGGTGATCGCCCTCATCGTGTTCCCTTTGGCGGTCAAATTCTTTGTCGGGTTTACCGGGCGAATAGTCGGTCAGGGGATACTGGTTGTATTGCGCTCAACCCCTGAGATGATCCTGGCGTTTATTTTCCTGCTGCTATTGGGGCCATCAATGCTGCCCGCAGTGTTAGCACTCGCTATCCATAATGGCGGATTAATTGCGTTCTTAATGGCCGAGTTAGCCAATACTTTAAAACTGCGTGCCGATGCGCCAATACAGCATCATGGGATTCATAAAGGGAAGGTATCCCGCGGGCAGGCGATTTCCCTCTATCTGTATGAAGTGTTACCGAGGATATACAGCAGTTTCCTTGCCTTTCTCTTCTATCGCTGGGAAGTCATCATGCGCGAAACCGCCATACTCGGCGTATTGGGTGTCACGACACTGGGCTTTTATATCGACTCCGCATTTGAAGATATGCGCTTTGATCGTGCCATGTTTTACATCGTTATCACCGCCTTGCTCTGCATCGGCATTGATACCCTGTCACGTCGTATCCGGCAAAAGCTAAACGTCAGGCCGAGTGTCGTTTGACTGGATATCAGGTTACGAAAATAAGAAATTTTAGTGTGGTTTATGGCGTTAATATCGAATATAAATCACACTCATCTAAGTATCATTTCTTTATTGAAAAATTCTATACATATACAAGAAAGCAGTTATGACAAAAGTGGGACCGTTTTTTAAGCAACTTTCACAAGAGATCTTCGAAGTAACCATTACTTTGTTTAAAGTGATGATCCCTATCATTCTCATCCTCAAGGTGATTGAAGAAATGGGCGGTATCATTTTACTTAGCGAATTACTTGGCCCGCTAATGCATGCCGTTGGGCTACCAAGTGAAATGGGATTAGTTTGGGCAACCACTTTATTGACCAACATCTACGCGGGACTATTGGTATTTATCAACCTAGACATACCTCTGACCGTTGCTCAAGTATCGATTCTTGGCAGTATGATGCTTCTCGCCCATTCACTACCAGTTGAAGTCGCCTTAGCTAGAAAAGCCGGAGTTACCCTTTGGACAACTTTACTGGTACGAATTGGCGGAAGCTTATTGTTTGCTTGGTTACTGCACCTCACCTACGAGGGTACAAATTCATTACAGCAAGCAGCGCAAGTCTTATGGCAACAGGAACAAAGCACTGACACAGATTACTTAAGCTGGGCACTAAGTCAGATAGAAAACCTGGCCATGATATTTGTTGTTATCTCAGCATTGCTGTTCACTCTTAAGGTGCTAAAGCTGCTAGGAATTGAGCGTCTAATGACTAAGATTCTTAGTCCATTACTTAGATTATTAGGGATCAGCAAAGAAGCGACAAACCTTACTATCATTGGTGTCACACTTGGGCTTTCTTATGGTGGCGGGTTATTAATCAATGAAGCAAAGAAAGGTCACATACCAGCTCGCGATATTTTCACAGCAATTATGCTACTCAACCTTCTTCATAGCTTGATTGAAGATACCTTGTTGGTACTTCTAATTGGTGCAGATTTTAATACTATTTTCTGGGGACGATTGATATTTGCCGTACTATTAGTGGCTCTCATAGCGGCAATTCTGCGCACTCTCGACACTAAAGTGTGTGAGCGTTATTTATATCGCACTGTCAAGTAAATATGGGAACAAAATGGTCAGCATAGCCATCTGCTCTCTCTGGATGATCAGACAAAGCCCTTTTAACATACGCCCATATAATCTGTTTGATATTAGCGCTTGCTACATACTGCAAGCTATGTAAATAATGCTCCGATATATACCACCAAACAGATAAATTTTATATGCTACTTAGAGCTTTAACGGCCGCTTGGTCTGGAAACTTCAATAGAGTGTGAAAAATAATGGTGAACTATCTTGACGTCGCATTACATGTCTTCATTATTTGGACATTAGCAGCCATCACTCCGGGCGCAAATGTTTTACTCACAATGAATACGGCTTTAAAATTCAATCGCTTTCTCGCCAGTTGGGCAGCATTAGGGGTTGGATGTGCTGTAATGTTATGGGGATTGTTAGGTGCCTCGGGGCTATTGATCGTACTCAATACTTTTCCCTGGCTGTTTGATGCACTTAAAATCCTCGGAGGTGGATACCTCATTTTTTTGGGCTTGAAGCGTATTATTTCGACTCGTCAAAGCAAAAATTGTGTGTTTCACACTTCCCCTGCCGAACCGCATTCAATTAAGCCAATGCAATTATTTCGTCTGGCCTTTATCACCAGTTTATTAAACCCTAAAACAGGCCTGTTTGTTCTTAGTTTATTCGCAGTTTCAATGCCAAGTACAATGACATGGGAACTCACCATAATGACTATGTTACTGATGGGCACGATTTCCTTAATCTGGCATTTGATTTTAGCGTTTGTTTTTTCGCGAAAAAAAGCACAGAAGATGTATAGAAAAGCCACCAGGGTAATTGATTATGCAACAGGCGGTCTATTTACTATATTTGGTGTAAAAATCATTACGAGTTAATTAAGTTATGGCTGATATCGTTTTAGAGTCTGAATTAACCTGCCCGCACTGTGGTAATAAAAAGTTCGAATTACCAGAGGTACTCCAAACCTTTCTCATTCGCAGACTAATAGCGATAGGACGCGCTGAGAAATTGAATATAGTAGTCGCTCATCTTTCCTTCCAGTGTGCGAGTGCCGCGGATATTGGATTGACTGAGTTTGGCTTCGTCGATCAACACCAGTTCATAGGCGAGCCCAAAGTAACTGTCGTTGCCCAGAGCCCATTCGCCGCCAACCCCGAGTTTCCAGCTCTTATCAGCAGGTAAGGAAATCAGGCGGTCTTCCTCGCTGACAATCGCCTCTTGGTAGGATATGCCGGTATACACCGTCCAGGCTGGGGTGCGGTATTCAGCTGCGATACCTATATCGTAAATATCCTCCAGATTCATATTCCCATCAATTGTGCCTATATCTGTTTTTGCGGTGAGTTCACCAAAGTCGCTCCACTGTTCATAAGCAAGGCGGGCCATTAGTCGCCATTGCTGGTCCAGCTGATGACTGCCCCCCAGTGTGTAGCTGGCCGGCGTGGTGATCTTGAGGTCAAAATTCCCAGACAGGAACTTATCGAGTAGCGGGAATCGTGCAGAATCCCAGTCCATATCCAGTTCGTGTTCAATCTTTGAGGTGTAGTGAAAGCCGATTCGGGTGTCATCGGAGAGGTCGTACATCAGGCCAAGGTTAAAACCCGGGGTGACATCGTCACCGTCACTACTCTGTTTCCGTTCAGTACCGGAGGGCCGCAGAGGAGGAACTGTTGTGGACAGATCCAGGGAAAACTGCTGGATCACCAGAGCCCCCCCAATAGCGAACTGGTCATTGACCCGGTAGCCGATACTTCCAGTCAGGTTAAGAAAGGCAAATTCCACATCATTAAGGAAATTTTTCCCTGCCCAATCACTTCCATAATCGAAACTCAGGGCACCGGCGGCATGGAAACTAGTGCCGAGCACTATGTTGTCATTGAGGCGATAAGCATAAAATACAGCGGGGACAAGTTCGGTGCTACCTCCGTCTTTTTTCCCCACTGTTGGCGAGGTGCTCTTAAACTCCGCCGTCAGATCGACGATCTGTAATCCCAGTTGCAATTGGTTGGTCTTGAGCCCGACAAGGCCTGCTGGATTGGTGACACCGGCCTCTGCAGTAGTGGTATTGGTGATCCCTCCGACTCCGGCAGTGCCAACGCTGGCAGTGGTTGCATACTCGGAGAAGAATAGACCGCCAGCCCATGTATTGGAGGTGACCAAAATGGCGAATATAAACGTAACGGCATGCAATCGCTTTAAGATGCGCTGTTCACTTGAAACTGACGCCATGGTAGTCGTTCCTTATACTGTATCAAATAAGCTGACTTTCAATCGTTCAAGGTGCAATTGGACATTGCAGGGAGCCTGAAGCTCGACTCCCTTTTTTCGTGTATTACTTAACAGCCATAGTGACAGATGGGAGAGCAAAATCGATGGCATCATCAAAGCGGCTAAGCGCTTCTTTTGGACCTTTTACCTTGCCTAACTCCGATAGTTTAGGGGCAACATCATTGGTAAACAGCGTATTAAAGGCCAGACGATTGGTTTCGATTGAAACCTGGTGATCAAGTTTGGCTTGGTTTACTTCCAGAATTCCATTGCGTAAATACAGGGTAAACTCTTCGCCAGTATCGCTAAATCTAAAGTAGTAGCCCGTATTGGTGCCTTTTACCTGATCAGGCAGAACCCTGTATCGCATGTTGTCCATTAAAGTGTTTGTTGCCATTCCAGAAACAATTTCTGGGCTGAACAAGCCAGCTTTGCCAATCTTAGCGACTAGCTTCATATCAATGAGACCATCCAACTCATCGGCGCCGGTTAAATAAAATCCTCGGTTAGATGAATTAATCGTGGCATACCCTAAGTGGCGCAAGCCAGCTGCTTTCAGGTGACGGGCTGGCATATCGTTGTTATCAATACGAACAAGTTTATCTGAAAGAGCAACTGACCATTTTATATCACCCGCTTTCAAGGCGGCTTCTGATAATTTAAATACCTTATCGCGCCCGCCCATCGCTTCAACCAGTTTTCTGTCCTCTTCGGCCTGTGGCAATGGATCCAGGTTTGCGGCGTTACCATCAAACCAGGAAATATAACCGGTATAGAAAGAACGTGTGTTGGTTTTTACATTGCCATACGTTTCAACGGTAAACGGATCTAAAGTTAAATAATCGGGTATCTTAATTTCGTTCGCCAGATCGTCTGCATTCTTCCCCTGGTTAATTAAACGTATTGCCTGATCGTGTTGAAACTGCATGAAGTCTCGATAGATCACTAAAATATTATCGACATTTTCTTTGCCATACTCCGCTTTGCCATGCCCAGGAAGCATATGTTCTGGTTTTAAGGCTCGAATCTTGTCAATAGCGGCAACCCAGGCATTGGTGTCTCTGAATTTAGTGCCTCGTGGCGAGTGTAATTGCGGCGCTGCCGGGCCCTGTAGTTCATCACCAATAAATACTGTTTTATATTTTGGAGAATAGATGATCAGGTGCCCGGCATTCTCACCGCCAGAATGAACAAAAGTAAGTTCTAATCCTAAAACATCTCGTGTTTCTGTATCAGTATCGGTGGTGTAGGTTGGCGCAACAAAATCGGTAGAGCCTGCAGTGAAGTGGCCGCAACAGCCTGTCGTAAATTGCTCCTTGTCTGCAGGCTGTAAAAGCGCCCCATACATGAATATGGCACGTTGTCCCATAATCGGGCCTGTCGCTGCGTTTTCTGAGATATAGGCATCCATAAATGTAGCATCGGCAATAACTTCTACTTCACCTTTATCTGCTTGTTGGTGTGTTATAAAAGCACCGACTCCGCCAGTATGATCAGCATGTGGATGAGTATAAATTACCGCTTTAATCGGCTTGTCGCTTAAGGTCTTAATCTTTTGTGCAACGGGCTCCATTTGCTCTTTGTTTAATCCTGTATCGATTAAAATAAGCCCTTGAGGCGCATCAATAACATGAATAGTGGCAAAGGCTTTTGGGGGGGTAATAGACCAAATGGGAGCACTCGGATGCGTTGTCATGCCTTCCTCAAAATGGTTGGCATGGTTAGCATAATATTCCGGGGCATAACGTTTTACTTTGTAGGGATTGTCACCAGCAGAGTATTCTTCTTGGTGATAAACGCGAGTTTTAAGATCCGGCAGTGTGTCGAGCGCAAAGCTAACTTGCGAACCAAACAATAAAATTGAACACGTAAAAAGTGATTTTAACATTATTACACTCCCTGTTGGCTTTGCTTTAAAAGCTTAATTGCAAGGTTTTGATGGTAGCGCGTTAAGATTGGGTTGATAGTAGCGTGCTACTAAGTAGTAGGGTTCACCTGCATTCACGGGCATCCAGTAAGTTTCATCTTTCGGTTCTTCAACACTGAAAGTGATGGTGATATTGCCGTTGGGATCTGGCTGGGTATTGTAAGCATTGAATATGTCATTTTTGCCTGGCAGTGTATTTCTTGTCAGCGCGCTGTAACGAGTGACAGACCAAAATTCCTTAACTCCCTTCGGCTCATACGGGAAAGTAAACACTTCGACGTTATCGCCGTTTAATACTTTCTGCTCGCAATTGGTAAAGAAGGGGAGATAGATGGCATGTTCTGCGGGCAGGCCGAGATGACCAATAATCGCCGTTGCACGGATTTCGGGATCATTGCTGCCAGGCTCCTTGCTATCAATTGGACCAAAAGCGCCCATATTATTGACAATCGTTTGAGCTCGCACACCGACAAAATCATGCACCTTCTGATGATCTTCATCACTATAGTCCGGAACCGATGCTAACAGGCCTGCATTTTGCGGGTAGATATCATGTGTTTCGATAGTAAACTTGATTGCGTTGTCAAATTCCAAAGGCTTGCTGATACCTGTCAGCTTAATTTGTTTCTGTATGGCCAGAGAATTAGGTCGATCTTCCCGGTTTTTGATTTGCACACGAATAAACAGATGGGGGTAGTCTCCGGGGCTCTCGATAACAGTGGCTCCGTCCGGCAAATCACCATTGTAACCTTTACGAATAAATACATATTTCCCGGTCGGGCGAACCTCATCATAAATCGTATAGTGTTCCTGATCGGTGATGTGGATAGAGAAGTATCTGTCTTCAGGTACATCGGGCACTTCAAGAACCACAGGGCCGCTGGTCACATCAATAACCGCCTTGGTATAGAGATGATCCAGTGCTGGCGACACAACCGGGTCAGTTCCTTCTGTCGGTAGTACCGTGGTGTGTATCAGCTTATTGGTTCCGCCTGCTGCAGCCGCTGTGACCTTCATATACTCGGCATGATGCACCGCTTTATAAGCATGAAGCTGGGCGTCTGTAGGGCGTTCAGCCGCAACGGCAGTGCCCCAAAAAAGAGATGTAAGCGTTAGCGCAATAATTAATTTTGTCATTTTGGCAGTTTTCCTCATGGTAGAGGGTCGCTAAGAATAAACAAAACAGTCTAGTAGACTGAATACGAAGAACATCGAATGAATTCACCATAGTAAACAAAGAACAATATGAACAATTTTATTGATCCAGACTTCGACCTTCATCATGGAAGACGGAAAACGAAAATGCGGAATTAATTAGACCAGGAGAGGCTTCGATATTGATTGTGCTACAAGCGGTTTATTTACTATACCCAAGTGACCTCAAGATGCAGGATTCAGAGTGATACCAGCCAGTTCAATTCAAGGAAAATGTGCAAAGGAATGACTGGTCCTTTCGAGCGCATTTGACACAGAAGTGGGCTGGCTGGATCACTCCCTAAGGGCGAGTTTTCCAGGCACTCATGTTGCGTTGCTGATTTTTGATGTAGAGCGCGCTATATCTGCAAATCAGCGCCTGACCTTAGCGCCTGGAAATTCTCGCTGAAACGAGCATTTTGAGGTAACTTGGGTATATATTGGTGGTAACAATGATTGTGAGGATAATAAATAATGGCTGATATCGTTTTAGAGTCTGAATTAACGTGCCCGCACTGTGGTAATAAAAAGGTTGAGACCATGCCAACCAATGCCTGTCAGTGGTTTTACGAATGTGAAAAATGCCATACGCTGTTAAAACCCAAAGCCGGAGATTGCTGCGTCTTTTGTTCTTATGGCACGGTTCCTTGCCCGCCGATACAGCAAGAGCCTTCAATCAAAGGGAAAGGCTGTTGCTGTAAATAATCCCAAAGCCATTAACTCTCAGGCCAATTCAGTCCTGACTACACTCCCCCAGAAAGCGCATAATGCCGTATTGCTGTAGCCACGCTAGCTGTTCAGGCTGTTTCACCAGAAAGCGACCGCTGTAATTAATACCGTTGGCAAACACGCCATGGATATTATTGGTTACCCGTGGCACTAACAACATCCACTTTTTAGTCAGTATCAGATTATAGGGTTTGCATTCCGGCTCATCGGTTAAGCCCTGCATGCCTGATAAACCCAGTTCTTTCAAACCGGCGAGGTAACACAAATACAGGCGTTCACTGTTCAGTGAGTCAAAGCGGTATAAACGGTGCTGAAATGGAAGAGAATGGCTGAGAATGGCATCTTCTAAAGGAATAGCTGTTTTCACCAGCTGCATGTGGCGGTGTGTCTGGCTTGCCCCGGCCATGGTGCCACCATTATAAAACCCCAGTACTTCGTCATGATCAAATCCCATTATCCAGGCAGCAAAATCCTGTAATTCCAATGGTGCCGTTTGCGAAATAAATTCACGAGAACAGATAAGCAAATGCGGGTTTAGCACCGGGTATTTGTTGAGCAGACAAACATGCCCCTTCCCGGCATCGGCAACATACATCTCTTCTTCATAGGGAAGAAAAGGATTGTCCTGTTTCTTGGCTGAAGTAAACTTCTTAGTCGCATTGTTTGTAACGACATGGCCTAAAAACTCGATACCGTTTTCAACAATGGTTGTAGCTTCCGTTGCAATTGGCAGCAGGCTTCCATTTTCCAATGCTCGCTCGACTACCTGTTCAGCTTTAGTCCAGAACATGATTTTTCCTTGTGGTGATATGCCCAACCTACTCTACCAGCACGATAATGCATGTGCCTCCCCCTGTCATCGGTTCCATCACCTAACTTAAGTTTTCATTGCTAGGATCATAGTAGAAAAGTGTGACTGTATTATTTACTTTACACTTTTAGCGCAATGTTCACCGATTTAAACACCCTGTTTTGTGGAAGCAAATAATGAAAGTTTGTATGATTCGCTGCAAGTTAAGAGCTGCTGTTTACCAACGAATTCCTGTTCGTACTCCAATGGAAAACGGTATCACTTAAAGGTAAGCCTTTATTTTTCGGTCATCTAAAGGTTTACCACTAATGGGGGTGTTCTTAGTTCGGTCAAACTGAGTGCCCCTGTTATTCCCACCTGTTCAACTACTATACAACCATGCACTATTACCGTAGCGGAAATAGCAAACAGGCGCTCACCTTTCGATAAACGCCTGCTATCAATTGTAAGACTATTTTGCCTTACTCAATTATTGTTCACTGGCAACTAGATAAGTTGCGCAGCCAATAGAAAACAACCGAACATGAAGCTCAACCCTAAGGCTAACGGGCCTCCTCCAGCCTGATAACACTCTGCGACAATTTCCTGATCAACAAGTGCCAACCTTTCAGAACTGCGTACTTTGATAGTCATTGCCATTGGAATGAAGATAGCCAGAAACACTAAGATAAAGCCGGCATAACCCAACACTGACAAGAATTGATCTGCTGCCCATATTGCACCAGCCAGCGGCAGAATAAAGGTCAGGACGTAAGTTACCGCACGATTTTGCTTAAAAGTATCGGCGTTTTGATCGAACAGCGCCATCGCCACACCCAAAAATGAGGTTAATAGCGCCAACCCGGTAAAGCCCGATAAAATCACCTGGATGCTGCTGAAGCGTTCACCTAATGCCGCGATCAACTCAGAGACATTCGAGAATTTCACTAACTGCTCAGGTGTTAGATTGCCAACAACGGCATAGAGCCACAACAAGTAACAGGCAAGCGGTATGACAGAGCCAGCAACCACCATATTACGCAGCTGTTTGTGTGTCGCATTACCGTTGTAAGTCACAAGAGATGGGATCACGACCATAAAACCAAAGCTGGTAAACAATACTGAGCTGGTTTTAATCAGATCGACTTTGTCATTATTGGCTGCTTCAAAAAGGTGGTCGAATGACATGCTCGGCATCAGTGACATCAAGGTAAGTGCAAGCACTACCACCATGATCGCAAAAAGGACACGGTTTAGCTTGTCAACGACGGCAGTACCTGCCGCCACAACTACGCCAGCAATGAGTGTAAAGATGATCTGGCTTTGTACCATGCTCAGTTCAAGGCCTAACCCTGTGGTCATTTTCTTAACCAAATCACCCGCACCGATAATGTAGGCCATTAGCAAGCAGACCAGCAGCGCATAAAGCAGTCCATTGGTCACAACCTGACCGCCTTTGCCCAATGTTTTTCTGGCGATGGTATTCATACCCAGCCCGCCACCTGACTTGATACTGACTTCAAGTAACAACAAGGCCGCATAAGTCGTGCCGAGCCAGATCACCAGCATCAGCAAGGTACCCCATAACAAGCCAAATTGCGCCAGTACCATAGGGATCGCTAACATACCGGCACCCAGTGCCGTGCCTGCGACAATTAGCGCACTGCCCATTAATTTCATATTCACAACGTTTACCTCTAAATTCTTTTGTTTATCTGTCTGGTGAGATCGTCGTTATCTGTGTACACAACATGCTTAAATACTGAGATCAATCAGCTTGATGCGGTGAAACAGACAGACAATTACCCGAGACGGCGAAGACAGCGACGATTAATAGCTAAACGTGCTAAAACTTGAAAAAGCAAAGAAGCCATAAAACTGGCTAGAGGTAGTAAAAGCAGAATTGAGGTGAGCGTGTGATCTATTCTGTGTTGAAATCTGCAGCGACGTTGGGGTCAGCAACGGCACTAGAGTGCTATGGTTCATTTATCGTACTCCAAAAACGATGTTGTCCATGTTTCTTCAGATGACAATCCGTCTGTCATCTTTACTGTTCCGGTCTGAACAGTGTATTCGGTCAATAAGCAAAGTAATAAGTTACGTGTTAAAGCGCAAGCTTTATTTTTGAATCCTTTAACTGTGATTTGGTGGAATAATACACTATCAGGAATTTAGAACAGCAGACATCTACCTATACAAATACAAACGAATAATAAATACCATTTAGAGATAATCCTGCCCGTATTTGTTGTAATTCTCCTTCATATCACGACCACACCAAGCAATCGATCAACATAAGTCCATGATATACAACAAGATACCACTTTAGGGGTATTTGATGTCGTGGTTGATTTACATCATATTTATTCACAAACTGACTCATTACTATTGCTTCAGATTTAACGCCTTTGGTTAAGAGGATATTATGAGCAAAGTCAGATTGGCGATTATCGGTAACGGTATGGTCGGCCATCGCTATATCGAAGAATTAATCGATAAAGCAGACATGGAAAACTACGAAGTCACTGTTTTCTGTGAAGAACCACGCGTTGCATACGACAGGGTTCACCTGTCTTCGTACTTCTCCCACCATACTGCTGAAGAGCTTTCTCTAGTTAAAGAAGGCTTCTACGAAAAACACGGTATCAACGTCCTTGTTGGTGAACGTGCTATCACAATCAACCGCGCTCAAAAAGTTATCCATTCCAATTCCGGCCGTGAAATTCAATACGACAAACTGATCATGGCGACAGGCTCTTACCCTTGGGTTCCGCCAATCAAGGGCAACGAAGGCAAAGACTGTTTCGTCTATCGCACTATTGAAGATTTAAAAACCATCGAAGCAACCGCAAAGCGCAGTAAAAGCGGCGTGGTCGTTGGCGGTGGTTTATTGGGTTTAGAAGCCGCTGGCGCACTGAAAGCGTTAGGTGTTGAAACCCATGTTATCGAGTTTGCTCCTGTGTTGATGGCTGAACAGCTTGACCCACAAGGTGGCGAACAACTTCAGAAGAAAATCGAAAAACTGGGCGTAAAAGTTCACACTGGTAAAAATACCAAAGAGATCATTGCTGAAGGTACGGATGCGCGTAACACCATGCATTTCGCTGATGGTACATCGCTCGAAGTCGACTTCATCGTCTTCTCTACCGGTATTCGCCCACAAGACAAACTAGCGATGCAATGTGGCCTTGCGACGGGTCGTCGTGGCGGTATTGCGATTGATGATCACTGCACCACATCCGATTCTGATGTTTACGCTATCGGCGAGTGTGCATCGTGGAATGAAATGTTCTACGGCCTGGTTGCACCCGGCTACAAAATGGCCCAAGTTGCCGTCAGCCACCTGATCGGTGCAGATAACACATTCGAAGGTGCCGACATGAGCGCGAAGCTGAAATTGCTTGGCGTAAAAGTGGGCAGTATTGGTGATGCCRACGGTCGTACGCCAAATTGTAAAAGCTACGTTTACCTTGATGAAAACGAAGAAGTGTATAAGCGCATCATCGTTTCTGAAGACGGTAAAAAGCTACTCGGCGCGGTCTTGGTCGGTGATACCTCTGATTACGGCAACCTGCTTCAGCTCAAACTCAATGATATTGAACTGCCTAAGCACCCTGATACCTTGATTCTTCCGGCTCACGCTGGCGCAGAAAAACCGGCAATGGGTGCCGATTCCCTGCCTGATTCTGCGGTTATCTGTTCGTGCTTCGATGTCACCAAAGGCAAGATTGCAACCGCGGTTGCCGACGGCCATACCACATTAGGCGAAATCAAAGCGGTAACGGGCGCTGGTACGGGCTGTGGCGGTTGTCTGCCGCTCATTACCCAAGTATTAAATGCTGAATTAGCGAAATCCGGTATCGAAGTAAAAAATCATTTATGTGAGCACTTCGAATACTCTCGCCAGGAGCTATTCCACCTGATCCGTGTTGAAGAAATTAAGTCTTTCGACGAACTTCTTAAAAAATACGGTAAAGGCTACGGCTGTGAAGTGTGTAAACCAACCGTCGGTTCTATTCTTGCGTCTAGCTGGAACGACTACGTTCTGAACAGCAGCAATACCCAGCTGCAAGATACCAATGACATCTTCTTGGGCAACATGCAGAAAGATGGAACCTATTCCGTCATTCCTCGCATGGCCGGCGGTGAAGTCACACCAGCAGCATTGCTTGCCGTGGCGCAAGTGGCTAACGACTATAACCTTTACACCAAAATTACCGGTGCACAGCGCATTGGTCTGTTCGGTGCACAGAAAGATGACCTGCCTGCGATTTGGGAAAAACTGATTGCCGCTGGTTTTGAAACAGGTCAAGCCTACGCCAAAGCCCTGCGCATGGCGAAAACCTGCGTGGGTAGCACCTGGTGTCGCTACGGTGTGCAAGACAGTGTTGGTCTGGGTGTTGAACTTGAAAACCGCTACAAAGGCATTCGCACCCCGCACAAAATGAAGTTTGGTGTTTCTGGCTGTACCCGCGAGTGTGCGGAAGCACAAGGTAAAGACTTGGGCATTATCGCCACCGATGCTGGCTGGAACATGTATGTGTGTGGTAACGGCGGTATGAAACCTCGCCATGCTGATTTGCTGGCGGCTGATCTTGATAAAGCCACCCTGCTTAAATACATCGACCGCTACATGATGCTCTACATCCGCACTGCCGATAAGTTACAGCGTACTTCGGTATGGCTTGAGAACTTAGAAGGCGGCATTGAGTACCTTCGCGAAGTAATCATCAATGACAAACTGGGTATCAATGCTCAACTTGAAGCCGATGTGGAGAAACTGATTGCGAGTTTCCAATGTGAGTGGACAACAACACTCGGCGACGATAAGCAATTGAAGCGTTTCAACCACTTTATTAACTCCTCAGAGCGTGACAGCAATGTCGTTTTCGTTCCTGAACGAGAACAACACCGCCCTGCAACGGCTGAGGAAAAAGCGCCGATTTACAATATTTCATTGGAGGAAACCGTATGAGCCAGTGGATTTCAGTCTGTGCTATTGAAGACTTGATGCCAGGCACCGGCGTTTGTGCACTAGTGAATGGACAACAAGTCGCAATTTTCCGTCCAGACACATCAGAAGCTTTGTTTGCCATCGACAACATGGATCCATTCGCCCGTTCCAATGTGCTGTCTCGTGGCTTGATCTGCGAACATGAAGGTGAACTTTGGGTTGCCAGTCCGCTGAAAAAGCAACGCTTTGCACTTAAAGATGGCCGCTGCCTTGAAAATGCAGAAGCCTCAATCAGAAGCTATCAGATCAAAATAGAAAATGGTGACGTCCAAGTTGCCGCATAATTAAAAAGTTTCAATAACATTCAGGGAACCCTCCGTCTCCAGTCAGTCGGTTCCCTGCTTTTTGAAATAGGAAGAAGAGTGGCGAGTGACGAGTATCTAGAACCTAGAGTCTCGAACCTCGAGCCTCACACTATTACCTATTCCAAAAAGATTTCAATTTTTAACTTTAGATAATAGGGATTCTTATGTCTTACGTAAAACCTGCTGAATTCGTTCAGACTATGATCGACACTGGCGAAGCAAAAGTGCACACACCTACACGTGACCTGATCTTACGCGGCATGATGGCAGGTATTATTCTTTCTCTAGCCGTTGTTGTTGCTATTACAACAATCGTACAAACAGGTGTTGGCATTGTAGGTGCTCTAGTCTTCCCTGTAGGTTTCTGTATTCTAAGCCTGATGGGTTACGACCTGCTTACAGGTGTTTTCGGTCTTGCGCCACTGGCTAAATTTGAAAACCGCAAAGGCATTACTTGGGGCCGTATCCTGCGCTGTTGGGGTTATGTTGGTCTAGGTAACCTTATCGGTTCTCTACTTGTTGCTTTCCTTGTTGCACTAACATTCACAATGAACTTCAGTGTAGAAGCGGGTGCAGTAGGTCAAAAATTCATTGGCGCCGCAACAGCACGCACAGTGGGTTACGCGGAACATGGTGTGAATGGTTGGATCACTGTGTTCGTTAAAGGCATTCTTTGTAACTTAATGGTTTGTTTAGGTGTTATTGGTAACATGACAGCTCGTTCTGTAGCAGGCAAAATTGCAGCAATGTGGCTACCAATCTTTATCTTCTTCGCACTAGTATTTGAGCACGCGGTAGTCAACATGTTCCTATTCCCACTGGGTATGATGCTAGGAGCTGATTTCGGTATCGCTACTTGGTTAAACTGGAATCTTATCCCAACGATTTTAGGCAACCTAGTTGGTGGTCTTATATTTACGTGTGTTCCTCTATACCTAACTCACGCAAAAACGGCACCAGCACTTGACGTAGAAATAGATGCAGAGATTAACGCAGAGCCAGCGTTAAGCACTAAATAATCATCTTGTCTGGCCCCAGCACAGAATGTGGGGGGCCAACTTTTAACTTGTCTTATTTTGGCTATAAAAAGTAATAATTCCTTAGGATAGTTTGCCGAGTTCTACTCTTTATATCCAAATTTGAATTGATAGGCGTTGCTATGACCACCAATCACACATCGTTAAACAGCGGCTTTGTTTCTCTTGTTGGTGCAGGTCCGGGTGATCCAGATTTGCTCACAGTCAAAGGCCACCGCGTGATCCAACAAGCTGATGTCGTGGTTTACGACCGGTTGGTATCATCAGAAATTCTGGCGCTGGCAAATAAAGATGCTGAGATGATTTATGTCGGTAAACAGCTGGACTTCCACTGCGTACCGCAAGATCAGATTAATCAGATCTTGGTCGATAAAGCGCAGGCCGGAAAGCGTGTCGTTCGGCTAAAAGGCGGCGACTCATTTATTTTCGGACGCGGAGGTGAAGAGCTGGAAGAGTTGGCTAAGCACGAAATCAAGTTCGAGGTTGTTCCGGGCATTACTGCGGCAGCAGGGGTGACGGCTTATGCGGGTATCCCATTAACACATCGCGACCACGCACAAAGCGTTCAGTTTATTACTGGTCACGTTCAAAAAGACGGCCGAGAAATTGAGTGGGCATCACTGGCACAATCGAACAATACGCTTGTGTTCTATATGGGACTGAAACAGAGTGGCCACATTAGCGACAAGCTGATCACACACGGTTTAGCCGCAGACACGCCATGTGCCATTATTGAAAACGGTACACGTCGGGAGCAGCGCGTGCTCTCAGGTAACTTAGCTAACTTGGCTGAACTAGCACAAAATGCCCAAAGTCCAGCTTTGATCATCATAGGTAGCGTTACCCAGCTTGCCGCCAAGCTGTCATGGTTCAAGCCAGAGCAAAGTATCATTAAAACATATACTGAAATGACTGAAACACCAGCAGCATTGGTTAATTTCTAGTTTCATGTACCTCGACTCATTAATTATGATTGATTGAAAAGGCCAAGATCGTCATCCCAGAAACCGCCAAACACTGAACTTATAGGCTTTCTCAAAACTTACCTGGCGGTTATCAGGGATCCATCATGCACGGAAGGTTCAGTGGACTGTGGATCCCCGATAATCGCTACTGTAAATCCAATCGATAATGAAAAGATCAGCATTAAGCGCTTCAATGGATAACAAAGAGCAAGGATGACGACGGTTTGGCTTCATCGATAAAAATCTAATCTGTTCAATCAATCATAATTAATGAGTAAATATACTAGTTTCTAGTTTCTAGTTTCTAGTTTCTAGTTTCTAGTTTCTAGTTAAGAATAATATGCACGGCCTCTTTGCTACTGCTATTCATTCAATATAAGCCTTAATCATCGTTCTAACTGCCCAACTCTAGATGCTTTGTCATCAACAGTAATTTTTCAGGAATATGCACGCAGGAAGGTAACGCACATTCGATACTCGCTTTTAAAACCCGCTTTTTAGCCGATTTTATTATGAGTAAAATGCACGGTTCTTTAGCACCTTGCATGTGTGCCCTGCTAATTTCAATTTGGATCTAGATCACGTAAACTGCGCGCCTAGATTATGAACCATATGTCCTGTTAGGTGAACACACGATGATACGTCTGAACGAAGTTAAATTACCGTTAGATCATGATGAAGATGCATTGCGCAATTTTGTTTACAATAAACTGTCGATTACGGCAGAGCAGCTTGTCGACATTCATATCTTTAAACGTGGTTATGATGCTCGTAAACGTAATGTGATCACTTTAATTTATGCGCTTGATGTAACCCTGACCGATGTTGATGAAGAAGCGCTATTAAGTCACTTTGCACAAGATCAGCAAGTTAAGAAATCGCCAGATACAACGTATAAGTATGTGGCACAAGCACCTGCTGATTTGCAAGAGCGTCCAATTGTCATTGGTATGGGTCCATGTGGTCTGTTTACTGGCTTGATTCTTGCCCAGATGGGATTCAAACCGATTATTTTAGAGCGTGGTAAATCAGTACATGAACGCTCAAAAGATACGTTCCGTTTTTGGCGTAAAGGTGAACTGAATACCGAATCAAATGTACAGTTTGGTGAAGGTGGTGCCGGTACATTCTCTGACGGTAAATTATACAGCCAAGTGAAAGATCCAAATTTCCTAGGCTTAAAAGTAAAGCAAGAGTTCGTGGCTGCTGGTGCGCCTGCAGAAATTATCTATGTGAGCAAGCCACACATCGGTACGTTCAAGCTGGTGACTATGGTTGAGCGCATGCGCAGAAAAATCCTGGAGCTTGGCGGTGAAATTCGTTTTGAAACGCGTGTTGATGAAATCAATATCGAAGATAACCAGGTTACGGGTGTAACCCTTAACGGTGGTGAGGTCATTAACTCCAAGCATGTAACGTTAGCAATTGGCCACAGTGCCCGCGATACTGTGCAGATGTTGCATGATAAAGGCGTCCATCTTGAAGCACAGTCTTTCTCTGTTGGTTTCCGTGTTGAGCACAAACAAGAACTGATTGATCAAGCGCGTTTTGGCATTAATGCGGGCCACCCGATTTTAGGCGCTGCCGATTACAAATTGGTACACCACTGTAAGAATGGACGTTCAGTGTATAGTTTCTGCATGTGCCCAGGTGGTGTGGTGGTTGCCGCGACTTCAGAAACAGAAGCTGTTGTCACTAACGGCATGAGTCAATATTCGCGTAGTGAGCGCAATGCCAATAGTGCAATTGTGGTTGGTATTGCACCAAGTGACTTTAATAATGATCCGCTGCAAGGTATCGCATTACAACGTAAATTAGAGCGTAACGCTTATATTCTTGGTGGCAGTACCTATCAAGCACCTGCACAACGTGTTGGCGATTTTTTAGCCGGTGCTGATGCAAAACCTTTCGGTCAAATTGAGCCTTCGTACAAACCGGATGTGACAATGACCGATTTAAGCACGAGCTTGCCTGATTTTGCCATTGAAGCAATACGTGAAGCTTTGCCTGCATTTAACAAGAAAATCCGTGGTTTTGCACAAGCTGACGCAATGCTAACAGGTGTTGAAACACGTACTTCTTCGCCTGTGCAAATCAAGCGTGGTGCTGATTACCAAAGTCTAAGCACGAAAGGTTTATACCCAGCGGGTGAAGGTGCTGGTTACGCAGGTGGTATTTTATCTGCGGGTATCGATGGTATTAAAATCGCCGAAGCGGTAGCGCTGGATATGGTAAAAGCTAACTAACGTCTTATCTCAATACTCTCTCATGTAAATCAGTGAAATAAGGCAGAGCCTATCTCGGCTCTGCCAATAGCACAGTGCCTGCTGTCACCCCTTTACGGACAATAAGTTGCTGATCATTGTATGGCCGGGTTTCAATAAGGCGCGGAACCACGCGATCACCGTCAACAACTTTGACATACTGGAGCTGACCAATGCGATAAGTACTCGCCTGCGGGATGATCAGCGCCTGATGCTCATCTGTTTTGATCGTCACCCGGGCAAACAGTCCGGGATATAACGGTTGTTGATTGTTCTCAAACGCCAGCTTCACCACCACACTGCGCGAGCCGGTATCCGACGCAGGGGTAATTTCACTAATGACGCCAGCTAGCAAAATATTTTGCTCAGGCAAACTCACCGGCCACTGCTGGCCCAGTTTCAGTAAGTAACGCTTGCTGGCTGCAATATCGCTTTCCATCATCAACGTCAGCGGATTATATAAACTCAGCATTGCCACACCCGGCGAGGCAATATCCCCTTTATTTACCAGCTTCTGAGTGATCACACCGTCAAAGGGGGCCGCAATAATACTGTAGCCATACGTTGTCTGTGCTTCCTCCAAGGACGCCTGGGTTTTTCTGAAATTGGCTTGTGCCGATTGCAAAGCACTTAATGCATCATCCAATTTAGATTGTGCGACTAACTTTTTCGCTATCAGTGCCTTTGTTCGCGTGTACTCTTTACGGGCTACGTTCAGCTGCGCTTGCATACTGGCGAGGGCTTGCTCGGTCTGGCGAACACGGGCATCGAGATCCAGGTTATCGAGGCGGATCAGAATATCACCCGCTTTGACCTCATCACCCACATCCACCAAAACCTCGGCAACCTGAGCAGTCAAACGTGCCGACAAGGTTGCCTGCTGATCGGCAACGATAGTACCGGTATAAGATTGCCAGACAGGCAGTATGTCGATCGCTACTGTCACCGTGGTTCTATTGGCCAGTTGCTCTCCCGGTAAATCCTGATTTATTGTATCCAGTTTTGCCACAAAACCTCCGGACATCGCGAAAAACAGAATCGCCAAGCCGATAAACGCAGCTATCGTTAATACCTGCTTTTTCATGATTGCAGCTCCTCTTGTTGTTCTGAACGGGCTTCTCGCTGTGGTAATCCATGCCCCGGTTGGTTGACATAAGCCAGATGATAAACCACGGGGATCACCAATAACGTAAATAAGGTTGATGCCGAAATACCAAAGATGATCGCCCAGGCCAGGCCGTTAAAAATCGGATCAAGGGTAATGACGATGTTCCCGAGCAATGTTGTTCCCGCGGTAAGCAGGATCGGTCGCATCCTGACGGCTCCGGCCTTTAACAATGCCTGTTTTAATCGCTCACCTTCCCGTAATGACTGATGAATAAACTCGATCAATACCAGCGAGTTACGCACAACAATCCCCGCCAGGGCGATCATGCCGATCATGGCTGTTGCGGTGAACAGTGCCGGATTCGGGATGCCATTGATCTCTGTGGTGCCCAGCATATTCAATACCCAGAACCCAGGCATAATGCCGATAACAGTTAATGGTATCGCCAGCATAATGATGCCGGAGACCGCAGGTAACCCCGTCTGCAGTACCATCACAACGAAGACACCCAATAAGGCCGCGCCATAAGCAATACCCAGATCGCGAAAAACATCCAGGGTGATTTTCCACTCCCCTTCGCCATTCCATTTCACTGAAATACCAGAAGGTAAGGTCCAGCTATCTCCGCCACCATTATTGAGATATGTACGCGCACTTAACGGATTAATCTCTCCGCCTTCGGGCTGATTTTGATTTGTATTTTCTTGATCGACGGCCACATCAGCGATAACTTCCGCAGGAACCCGCCCGACAGCTTCAGCATACACATACACAACAGGCCGTAAATTTTTACGATAAATCGGCTGAGGCGCAGTGTTCTTTTCAAAATGTCCCAACTCAGATAACTGAACAATAGGTTGCCCTGCATCTACCAGACGCCCTTGCTCGATCCGCTTGGTAATGCCAGCCATACCTCGCACATAAAGGTTTTCCAGCTCACTGAGATCATCACGGTTGTTACGGGGTAACCGAATTTCAATAGGAAGCGGATTAATCTCATAGGGATGCTGAAGGTAACTGACAATACTTCCCTGACTTGCCGCCGCAAGCGTCAGATTAATATCCTGTACGGAAACACCGGATAGTGCTGCTTTTTCCTGATCGACAATGAATTGCCAGCTTTCCAATTGTCCCTGAATGGAAGTATCGACCTCCGAGACAAAAGGCTCACGTTTCAGGCGCCCTGCAACCACTTGTGCGGCAGATTGTAATTCACGGTAAGAGGTATGGGGCTGGCCATACACTTCGCCGACGAGCGTTGCAATCACTGGCGGGCCGGGAGGCGTTTCCACCAGCTGAATATCAGCGCGATGCCTGAACGCAATGGCCTCCAGATCATGGCGTAAGCGAGTGACGATTTCATGTGACTGCTGCCGACGTTGATTTTTTTCTGCCAGCACAATACGAAGCTCGCCCTGACTAGGCTGATTTCGCATAAAGTAATGACGCACCATGCCGTTGAAATCCATCGGGGATGCAATACCCGCAAAACCGGAAACAGAAACAACCTCAGGCACACTTTGCAGATAGTCAGAAAAATCGGTCAGAGCGTTTGATGTTTGCTCCACACTGCTTTGCTCCGGCATATTCAATACCAGCTGAAACTCATTTTTATTGTCATAGGGCAACAGTTTTAGCGGCACAATCCGCAGTGCCGGAAGCATTGCCGCGGCAATAAAGGCAAGTGCAACACCACCAAGAAAAATGACACTGTTACGTTTACGGCTTAGCAACGGCGTGAGCACTTTGTCATACAGCCGATATAACAGCGTGTTTTCTACCTGATACTGCCCACTTTCTTGCGCGCCTTTGAGGATTTTTTTTGCCAGCCAGGGAGTAATAAAAAAGGCCACAATGGTGCTGAACACCACACTCACGGGTACGTTAAAGGCCAATGGAGCCATATACGGGCCCATCATTCCCGTAATGAAAAACATCGGGGTAAAGACAATCACGATTGCGACTGTCGACATCAGCAATGCACTGCGAATTTCTGCCATCGCCAGCACAATGGCGTCCGTTTTACTCAGCCCTTTGCGTTTCAGAAAACGTTCTATATTATCGATACTGGCAATCGGATCATCGACAATCAAACCTAACGCGAGGATCAGGGCAAACAGCGTGACCCGGTTTATGGTGTATCCAAAAGCCAGATCCATCGCCAGCGCAGCACCGTAACTGATAGGAATAGCGATACCTACCACCAGAGCAGAACGCCAGTTTAAAAATACCCCGACAAACACCACCACAGTCAGGATCGAAATACCTAAGCTGGAAACCAGGTTGCCGACTTTTTCATTAGCCGTATCACCATAGTTGCGAATAACCGACAGTTTGACATGATCCGGAAATTGCGTGCTGGCCATATTTTCCAGTTCGGCAGTTACATCATSAGCAACCCATACCGCATTACTGCCTTTTTGTTTCGCGACAGCGATGAATACTGCCGGATAAGGTTCCGGTGCTTGCTGGCCGAATTGGTTGGCAGCAGGCCCCCAGCTAAACCAGGTCTGGTTGTCAGCTTCATCCGCCCCATCAGTCACCTTGGCTATATCTCGCAGGTAAACAGGCTGGCCGTTCACCACATTGACAACCGCGTTAACAACATCCTGGCTATCAAGGAAAAACTGGCCACTTTCGAGCTGATAGACTTGCCCTTGTTGATGAATATTGCCCATTTGCTGATGCTGGTTAGTCAAAGCAAAGGCTTGCTTTATATCGTCAACCGTTGTCATTCGGCTCGACATTGCGGTCGAATCTAGAGCTATCTGAATCGTACGCGGCTGACCGCCAACCACGGACACTTTGTTTGTATCATCTAACGCCTGCAGTTGATTTACGGCCTGTTCGGCAATACGGCGCAGTTCAGCATTACCAGTCAGTTCTGGCTTAGTGCTATATAGCGCGGTAACAACAACGGGGACATCATCAATCTCCACCGGTTTAATAGCCCAGTGACTCACTGCCGGCGGCACGAGATCCTGATTGGAATAGATCTTGTTATACAGCTTCACCAAAGCTTCTTCGCGGTGCTCCCCGACATAAAAACGCACAATTACCTGAGCGGCTCCCTTGAGAGAGACGGAATAGACATCTTCGACGCCTTCTATCTGAGTCAGTAACTTCTCGAGTGGCTGGGTGATCTGATTTTCAACTTGTGATGGCGAAAGCCCGGGAGCCTGGATCAGTACATCGGCCATCGGCACGTTGATCTGCGGATCTTCTTCACGAGGAGTCAGAAACAGGGCTGCAGTACCCGCAATAAGTGCCAATAAAATAAGGATCGGCGGGAAATAACTGTTAAGAAATTTACTTATCAGGCTTTGATCGACGTGCTTGGCCATTGTCATTCCCTCTTTCCCAATCACATTTCCCGCAGTTCTACATTAATCGTTTCCGCTAACTACGGTTATTTTTCACTCGCTAATTTGTTGTGTTCACTTGATCTCATACCAGTCCATTTACACGCAAGCCAAACACCTGCCAGCATACTCACCATAAACAGTAAAATGGTCGGGTTACCTCCCGATAGCGACGTCACCGCAGGACCGGGACAAATACCGGCAATACCCCAACCTAAGCCAAACAAAACCGCACCAGTGATCAGCTTGTTATCAATTTGGTTATTTTTACTCAGGTGAAAATCAGCTTCACAAACCGGTTTATCCATTTTTCTGATCACCAGAAAATAGAAAGGCATAAACACCAATAGCGCACCGCCCATCACAAAAGCCAGGCTGTGATCCCAGCTGCCAGCAACATCCAGGAAACCAATCACCTTATTCGGATCAACCATTCCTGAAATCATCATGCCCAGGCCAAATAATAAGCCTGCAATTAAAGATACAAATCGTGAAAACATCGTTACCTCTTATACCAATTACCTAAATAACCGGAATTACACATGAAGACGAATGAAAACAGTCGCTACCGCCGTTACCATGAAAATACACGTCGCCACAATCGAGCGCTTAGACAAACGCCCCATGCCGCAAATACCATGACCACTGGTACAGCCGTTACCTAGCTTAGTGCCCATACCAACCAGAAGGCCGGCCACAATTACCCATAGCGTTGACGTCATAGGTAATGATTCAGGTAATTCAAACCCCAGCCAGGGTGAAATCAGACCGGCAACCAACATTCCGAACACAAAGAGCAAACGCCACGAAAACTCATTTTTAGTTGGTTTTAACAATCCTGCCAAAATACCGCTGATACCAGCAATGCGCCCGTTGACCACCAATAATAGCGATGCAGACAGACCCAATAACATACCGCCTGCCAGTGCCGTCCACGGGATTTCAAACGTCATTTATTTATCTCCAGATTTTGTTTATGAACACCACAAATATCCTGCAGTGTCTCAAGTAACAGCCGTGCTTTTTGATCTGCCAGTGAATAAAACACCTTTTGTGACTCCTTACGGAAAGTCACCAGCTGATGGGTTTTCAGTATGGCTAAGTGCTGAGAAAGCGCTGATTGTCCAAGGTTAGAATTCTGCTGCAACTCCGTCAGAGCCACTTCACCTTGAGTTAACTGACACAACACCATTAATCGCTCAGGATGAGCGAGTAATTTTAACCATTCAGTCACTTCATCGGCATGGCAACGCATTTTCTTCACATCAATCATGTATGCCCCTCGGGATTTCACAGAAAGAACTACATTAGAGGTTACTAAATAACAACGTTAAGTCAAGCCTAATTTAGCTGAAAATAAATTAGACATCGCTAAAGTATGGGTTTATAGTTTTCATCAATTACAGCGACTGAAGGAGACAAGTTATGTCACTAGAGAATGCCGTCCGGGTTTTTGCCGGTATCATGATCTTTATTTCCGTTGCATTGACACTCTGGGTGCATCCGTATTTTTACTGGTTTACTTTGTTTATCGGAGCCAACCTGATCCAGAGTGCATTTAGCGGTATTTGTCCTGCTGCTACTCTATTAGGCAAGCTTGGATTTAAGTAAACTACTTATACCCAAGTTACCTCAAGATGCAGGATTCAGAGTGATACCAGCCAGTTCAATTCAAGGAAAATGTGCGAAGGAATGACGGGTCCTTTCGAGTGCATTTGACACAGAAGTGGGCTGGCTGGATCACTCCCGAAGGGCGAGTTTTCCAGGCACTAACGTTGCGTTGCTGATTTTTGATGTAGAGCGCTATATCTGCAAATCAGCGCCTGACCTAAGCGCCTGGAAATTCTCGCTGAAACGAGCATCTTGAGGTTACTTGGGTATACTATTTTTATCATTAGTTCAAAACAAAATCATAAGGGAACAATAAATGACTAAGATCCTGATTATCGGGGGGGTTGCTGGTGGTGCTTCTGCTGCAGCTCGTGCTCGTCGTTTAAGCGAAGAAGCTGAAATCATCATGTTTGAACGTGGCGAGTTCGTATCATTCGCTAACTGTGGTTTACCGTATCATATTGGTGGCGACATTCAGGATCGCAGTAAGCTACTTCTGCAAACGCCAGAAAGCTTCTTAGCTCGCTTTAACGTTGATGTTCGCGTGATGAATGAAGTGATTAGCATTAATCGCTCTGAAAAAACGGTCACCATTCGCAACACGCTAGACAACAATGAATACGTCGAAAGTTACGACTTCCTATTGTTAAGCCCTGGTGCGGCACCTATCGTTCCGCCGATTCCTGGCATTGATAACCCGCTGACCCATTCTCTGCGTAACATTCCGGACATGGATAAGATCATCAAGACTATCGAGATGAACAAGCCTGAACACGCAACGGTTGTGGGTGGTGGTTTTATCGGTCTTGAAATGATGGAAGCCTTCCACCAGTTAGGCATCAAAACATCGCTGGTTGAAATGGCCGATCAGGTAATGACGCCAGTTGATAAAGAGATGGCGGGGATTGCACATCAAGAAATTCGCAATAAAGGCATTGATCTCCGCTTGGGTGTAGCACTTGAGTCTGTTGAGTATAAGCCTAGCGACTCTGTCGCCAATGAAGATGCAGGCGAAAGCCCTGCACACCAACACCTATGCGGTGAGCTTACGCTTAGCCTGAATAATGGCGATACGTTCAACACCGACATCTTAATCATGGCTATCGGCGTGCGCCCGGAAACAACACTGGCTGCTGAAGCAGGCTTACAAATTGGTGAACTTGGCGGCATCTATACCAACGAAAGTATGCAAACCAGCGATCCTTCTATTTACGCGGTTGGTGATGCTGTCGAAGAAGCCGACTTCGTTACAGGTAACCCTACTCTTGTTCCGCTTGCGGGCCCGGCTAACCGCCAAGGTCGTATGGCTGCCGACAACATGCTTGGTCGCAGCGAGACTTATCAAGGTACGCAAGGCACTGCGATTTGTAAGATCTTCGATTTAGCGGTTGCATCGACAGGTAAAAATGAAAAATCGCTTAAGCGTGAAGGCATCAACTACGAAAAGGTTTATGTCCATACTGCGAGCCACGCAAGCTACTACCCTGGTGCTGAAATCGTATCGTTCAAAATGCTATTCGATCCAGAAACAGGTAAAATCCTTGGTGCTCAGGCGGTTGGTAAAGATGGCGTTGATAAGCGTATTGATATCATGGCCGTCGCACAACGTGCAGGCATGACGGTTGAGCAACTTCAACACCTCGAACTGACTTACGCGCCACCCTATGGCAGTGCTAAAGATGTGATCAACCAGGCGGCGTTTGTGGCTAACAACATCATTAAAGGCGATGCAATACCGATCCACTTTGATGAGATTGATGAACTGTCTGATGACCAATTGCTATTAGACGTACGCAACCCAGCAGAACTTGAAAACGTCGGTTACATCGAAGGCTCAATTAACATTCCAGTAGACAGCCTCCGTCACCGTATGCACGAGTTACCAAAAGACAAAGAGATCATCATCATTTGCCAAGTCGGATTACGTGGTCACGTTGCTTATCGCCAACTCGTTAACAATGGCTTTAAAGCGCGCAATTTAATTGGTGGTTATCGTACATACAAGTTTGCTAAAGCATAACGGCTAATACTTTGTAATTTTGACATGTGACGACTGAAGAAGCCTTTCCTATCGATTCTTCAGTCGTCAGAGTAAGCAGGTGTTAATATTATATCCAATAACTACCGAGTTGCTTGGTCAGATCAAAAGACCGGGTATCTTTCGCACTGCAACAATACCAATTTATGATAATTATATTTATCAACCTCATGCATTCAATGTAATTATGCTTAACGGGTTTAAGCGCAGGATCACAAACCTATTTAACCAACCTAACCTGATTTTTATTTAGTGACTTTGATCAAACGAAAAAGTTCTTTTAGTTCCTATTATGATTATGAAAATAAAATTAATAAGCCATCAGGAGCTTAATATGAGACCTTCTATTCTTGCTATTAGTACCGCAATTGCTTTAGCGGCAGTCCCCGTAAGTTTTGCTCAGGCAAAAAACACTACATTAGAAAGTACTAAGACCACGTCAGAAATTACTATCGATGGTCAAATTGACGCTGTTTGGAATGATATAAAAGCAGCCAAAATCAAGTTAGGTAAACTGCCCTACAAGCCAAACAATGGCTATGAAGGTATGAAAAAAACAACAGTGGAAATTAAGTCACTCTATGATAAAGAATTTGTTTATTTCTTAATAAGTTATAATGATCCAACTAAAAGTATTGACCGCTTCCCCTGGGTAAAACAGGACGATAATAGTTGGAAGCAAATGGTCAACAAAGACAGTACTGGTCACGATAATACCTATTACGAAGATAAATTCGCAGTATTTTGGAATATCAATGCAGACGGTTTTGCTGAAAAAGGCTGTAACGCCGCGTGTCACCGCTCTAAAGACGGTAAAATTGCCGGAAGAGATGACAAAAACCCAGCTCGTAAATTCACCAAAGAAGGCCAATACATTGATATGTGGCACTGGAAAGGTGTCCGTACCGGCGCGCATGATCAGCTAGATGACCAATACGTAGACAGCAATACTGACCCTAAAGCAAACAAAGGTTGGGGACGTAAAGGTGATGATAAGACTGGTGGCGGTTATGTTAATAATATTAAAGATGGCCAACCTGCATTCGTTACACCAGAACTAACAGCAGATACGCTTCTTATCCACGAAGCCGAAAAACAACCATTTACTGCCGACTTCAATGCATCAGACCGTATTCCAGGCTTAACCGGAGCACCATTCACAGGTTCTCGTGGTGATATAGATGTTGGTGCTGTATGGAAAGATGGTGTTTGGACGCTGGAAATGAAACGTAAGCTTGTTACTACTGGTAGCAACGCTGAAACTCAAGACGTTCAGTTTAACGATATGAATAAAGCTTACCCATTTGGTGTGGCGGTATTCGACAACTCTCAAATCAACCACATCTTCCACCGTGGAGTAATGAATTTAGAATTCAAATAAATTAAACAGTATTTGAGACGTTAATATTTAGGCCAGCGCTATGTTGGCCTTATTAAAATCTGCTAAATGGCAGAATAAAGATAAGAACGAGAATTACTATGGCTAAATTACTCCGTTTTTCCAGTTTCATTATTTTGAGCCTATTCGTTCTCTGTTCATCTTCTGTTTCCTACGCACAAGAAGCCATAAATAGTAAAGCAGCATTAAATAGCGAAGAAGCCGATCAGATCTTCAGCTCACAGATTAACAATGACGACGAAATGGCTATTCTGATCAAAGAAAATAAGCGTTGTATTCGCTGTCATAAAAAGCAACGTTTACTAAAAGACATTGAGCCAATCAAAAGTGTTGGTGCCCACTCGAGCCGCAAATTTTATAACAATTGTACGGCTTGCCACGAAAACAAGGGCGCTCATCCAAAAGACGAAGCTAGCTTTATTAGCTTTTCAGAGCATTCAAATATAAGTGCTCAATCTCAGAACAAGCAATGTATCGCTTGCCACTCTCCAAAAGATCTCAGACAAGCGGAATGGACGCATGATGTGCACTTTAAACAGATCAACTGCGCGTCTTGTCATAGCCTCCATACTGATGTTGACCCAATTATAGGCATTGAGAAAAAATCCAGAATACAACTGTGTGTTGATTGTCACACAGAAGGCCAAGCACTAGAAGGAGATCAATAATGGATCACTCTAGACGCAAACTGATGATCGGCTTAGGTGCTGGTGCTATGATTGCAACGACAGGCGTTGCGGGCACATCTATTATCCAAACAATTGAAATTGATGGTAAACGATATGCCATGATCCACGATGAATCATTATGTATCGGCTGTGAGGCTTGCGTCAAAGCCTGCAAAGAAACAAATAACGTGCCTGATGGCGTTACTCGTCTTGAAATTATTAGAAGTGAACCTATTGGTGAATTTCCCGATATTCGTTATAGCTTCTTTAGAAAATCTTGTCAGCATTGCGAAAACCCGTCATGTGTCAACGTCTGCCCGACTGGCGCTTCATATATTGATAAGAAAACGGGAATTGTAGACGTCAATCCAGAACGATGTGTTGGCTGTCAATATTGTATTGCTGCCTGTCCTTATAAAGTACGCTACATTGATCCTGTAACAAAATCTGCAGATAAATGCGATTTCTGCCGAAAATCAAAATTGGCAGATGGTGAGCTTCCGAGTTGCGTTCAAGCTTGTCCAAAACAAGCACTCATTTTTGGTGATCTCAATGATCCGCAAAGTGGCATTAACATCGCGCTGAAAAATAAAGCCGTCTACCGCTACAAAAAGTATTTAGGTACGAAACCTAAAATGCTCCGTGTTCCCGATCAATTCAACGAGGTCCAGTCATGATGGAATCATTGAATAGCGCCTTTCACTTCGACACGCTAGTTTGGCACTGGCCTATCGCAATCTACCTCTTTGTTCTTGGGATTTCATCGGGTGCGATGTGCTTAGCGTTAGCTATCAAACATTTTGAGCAAGATAAAGCAGCACTTTCAAAAAATCCTTTGGTTATCAGTGCGGTTATTTTGGCGGCATCAATGGTGATCTTAGGGTTGCTAATTCTGATTGTGGATTTAACCAAGCCTCTCGATTTTTGGAAAGTCATTGTTTATCAATTCTCTAATCCATATTCGGTAATGGGCCGCGGGGTTACGCTCTTTATACTCTATCAAATGGCTGTTTTTGCGTGGATCATGGTGATCTTTAAAACGGAAATTCTTAGCTTTGTAAGTAAATTTGCACCTCGTATCGCAAGCAACAAAGCGGTGCTATCAATATTGGCTCAGCTAGAAAAACTAGACAAATACCTCGATATCGTTTTAGTTATCTTGTCGATACTGCTAGGTGTGTATACCGGTTTCCTACTTTCTGCTCTGGTTTCTTACCCTATGTTAAACCAGCCAATACTGCCTTTATTGTTCTTAGCATCAGGTATTTCATCCGGTATTGCTGCATCTGTTTTGATGGCTTATACCCTCTTTTCTGCCAATACAGAAACATTTGGGCTTTCCTTAAGCCATCGTATTGAGAAACCCGTGATTATCGCAGAAGTGACCTTATTAATGATGTTGATCATCGGGATGAGTTTCGGTGTGCACGCTGAGCAAGAAGCCATTAATCTAGCGGTATTTGGTAGTTTCTGGGCATATGTTTTTTGGATTGGCGTTATCGGTACTGGAATCGTATTACCAATCTTACTCAAAGCAGTTTGTTCCGATAATACCCGACAGACAAAAGCATTCATGGTGATTTTGCCAGTATTTACGCTTGTGGGTGTCATGTCGCTTCGAATGTTTATTTTATACGCTGGACAGATGGTGGTGGCTTAATTTTCTGATTAAGCCACACGATAGAATGATTAAGGGGACACATTTATGAACATCATCAAATATATGCTGTTTGGCCTGCTTACTTTCAGCTGCTCAATTAGTTGGGCTGAAGATTTACCTAATCCTGATGAAAAAAACTTAGCTAACTTTCACTTGCTGGATGAGACTTGTGCTGGCCAATGCCATGAAGGAGAAGAGCCATCTGAGGATCTGGAGTTTGAATATCTGAGCTGTGTTGAGTGTCACGATACATTGGCCAATCTAGACGGTCGCCAGCATAATATCAAACACCAAGATAGTGAACAGATGGAATGTGTCGAGTGTCATTTGCCTCACGAAGAGTCTGATCCGAAAGAGATGTGTACCGACTGCCATGAAGAGGAAGACGAGGAGTTAGAGGGTTTCTATTCAATGCGGTTAGAAAGCTATTTAAACCTCTATTCAGACTCACCTAAGTTTGTGCATCCGCTTATCAGCAAGACCAAATAACCAGGGCGAATAAGTTAACGAAGAAGTCTGGAGGGGCTATCTGTAAGCACCGAAACAAAGTAGATAAAAGGAAACCAAAATGGAATTAAGTAATCTAGCAATGCACATTTTATTTTCGCTGCTGAATGGAAACGCAACTGGCTATGAATTAACTCAGTCTATGTCAAAAAGCCACGTATGGCGTTCATCTCATCAACAGGTATATCGTGAACTGGTAAAGCTGGATAAATTGGGGCTGGTTACGTTCACAACCGTCCAGCAAGATGGCAAGCCAAACCGTAAACCGTATTCAATCACAGCTGCTGGTCAAGCTGCTATTGAGGCCGCCGCAAAAAACACGACTCCGAGCATTTCTCCGGTTCACAGCATCCGCACGGTTATGATTAATTCTGGCAACAAAAAATATTTTGAAACTCTCGCTGAGCAACTGACTGCGGCGATTTTATTGCTCAAAACAAAAATGATAAAAGAGGATTGCCCTGTTGAGCATCTATCCATGTGCCGCGAGATTTATCATCATACCGCCGAACTGGACTATTGCGCTGACGTGCTAAAGCATCTCGGGCAGAACGCCAAACAGCAAGCGGCTTGATTATATCGAGTGTCGCACTTCAGAGTTGAATTTTGAGGCATGTTTAAAGCTACATGCCGCATAGAGCCAAGATCTTTAGCGTGCTTTATCACTCATTCACACGCAATAGCTACATTAAAATACGTGATTCAATATCAATTCCCATCCTAGTTAAGAAGTAGGTTTTTTCATCATCTTTAGAAACTAAACCACTTTTTGTTAACTGGCGTAGATGAAAATTAAACTTGGTATGATCTTCAATACCCACTAAACGACACAAATCCATAAACTTGAGCCTTTGATGTATTTTCAATTGATGGATAACATTACGCCGGATCGGGTTCGATAACGCACTAAATACTAAGTCGCTATCTTTATCGACTGGGGGGGACTTTAATGATTTTTCTGCATGTACTTTTTTCAACGTGACAGAGAGCGTTTGTAAGTTAAAAGGCTTAGTTAAAAATTCATCCGCCCCTTTTTTCATCGCGTCTACCGCAGTGTCAATCGTCCCAAAAGCCGTCACGATCACGATTCCAATATTAGGATCGGTTTGTTTTAGAACTGCGATAGCATCAATACCACTTATCCCGCCCATCACAAAATCCAATAATGCAATATCGTAACGGTGTCGCATAGCGCAACTTATTGCTTGTTCAGCACTTTCACATGCGGTGACTTCAAAGCCATCAAGTGTTAAAGCTTCAGTGATAACTTCTCGTAAATCTAAGTCATCTTCAGCCAGGAGTAATTTAAGGCTCATTAGCTCTCCATTGCTAGTTCAATTTCCACACACAATCCACTTTTTGTATTGTTAAGGCTTAGCTTTCCTTGATTCTGTTCTAAAACTTTTTGACTAAGTGTTAACCCAAGCCCCGTGCCAGTACTTTTATCCTTAGTGGTAAAAAATGGTAATAACACTTTATCCTTAATACTGTCATCAATTCCAGTTCCAAAGTCAGTAATGGATAACTTAATGCGTAATCCTCTCTGCTCAGCATGAATAAAAATAACTTTCTTATCAATCGAGGCATCAATAGCGTTATTGACAATATTGATCACCACATCTTCTAGTTGTTCTTTGTCCGCATAAAAATATAAATCTATCGGAATATCAATTTCTACTTGGAAATCATTTAATCGATGGGCCATTAATTCAAGCGATTCCTTAATCAATTCAGCAACAGAAAGCCTTTGTTTAACAGGCATACGTTTATGCGAGAATTGAAGTAACTCCTGGCTAATATGAGCCGCTTTCAACAGCCCTTTGCGAATATGTGCAAGTTGCCTCTGTGCGTTAGCCTGATCGTATTCACTTATAGCCATTTGTTTTTCAAGCAAATCACATCGCATCAAAGCGCTACTTAACGGCGTTTTTATTTCGTGAGCAATACCTGAGGCCAACTCACCAATATCTCTCAATTTATCATTATGCAGCACTTTTTGAAGTGAACGTTCGATTTGCTGCTGTCTTTCAGCATCAAACAGTTCAAGTGTTTTTCTTAGATAGATCAACATCACCAGAGCTAACACAGTACGGATCATAGGACCTACTATTATATGTTCTATATAAAATAGCCCTGCGAACAATCCATAAATGATGATAGAAATGCCTAAGTACCCTACAGCTCCTGCAGCTTTACGCTCTTCCTGCTTCAGCTTCTTGGAATAATTCATCAGGGCGGCGCCAGCTAACACTCCCGCACCAGAACCAAATAGCCATCGTATTTGAAATGTGGTTTGTCTTACAAATTCATAGAGGTCTTGGGAGAAATAACGATAAACGACACCAATAAAAAAAAACGCGGTGACAGCTTGGGTAATAAACGTAAGCTGTGACCGAAAACGCCATTTGGTCATCGCGAGCATTTGTAGAGCAAAATAGCCCAAAGCGATAAATGAAGTCCAAAGTTTTACCACTTTTAATATCTTTACTGTCTGGTGCATCAACAAATCTTCTTGATACACGTGCAGATATAATTCAGACCACTCATGAAGTCCATGGATAAAACCAAAGATAGCTAACGTTGGAAGCGCAGAGGCAATAGAGAGATGACTAAATCGCAAATCACGAAAAAAGATAGTAAAACCAATGGCAACAAAAATTAAGCCATAAAGCATATAGAGACTAAATACGAAAAGTTCTTGCATTGAAGTACTCTGATCTCTGGATAAAGTAGAACAAGATAGCATTATGCGAAGATTATTTGTTTGAGCTTTGTCTATGAATGGAAAATGGCACAGCAGTAATTCTACCGAGAAACAAAAAGCCTAAAGCAAGCAGCTTTAGGCTTTTTCTCTTTAAACTCGAATGTAATTTCCGCATTAATCACCAAAAGCTTGATGATGTGCTGTTAGTGTCGATTGCATCATGAGGGACTTCATACGAGTCATCATACATAAGGTTATTCATAAGGGGCGTTATACGAATCGTCTTGCTCGTAGGAACCATCACCACCGTAGCCGTAATGAGCCTTATGATAGTTTTGACCGAAATACTTTTTGTACCACTTATACCAGTGTGGATGTTTATTATTGATTTTCTTCAGATCGATAATAAACAGGCAGTCAAAGAAGATCGGATCACCGACTGAATTCGTAAACTCAGTTAAGTTCACCATCCCAGACAACCGCACGGTACCCCGATACCACTTATAGTCACCTGTCGCCTTCAGTACGCTGTTCTTATCGCTGGAAGCGCCGGTAATATGGGTAATATACTCACCATCCGGTGTCACCGTGTCCTGTAGGGTTGGCTGAACGGTGGTAAGTCCACGGGTAACAATTTGACCGTTTGGTAAGTTAAAAAATGTGGTGCCGATTAATTTCACACCTTCGCCACTACCTGCAGGTGTTATATCTGAAAGGCAATCTGTCGCCGTACCTACCAGTTCCCCGTCGGCAATATTTTTTAGATCAACATCAAAACAAGATGCAAGATCAGGATTATTATCTCCGTCGATATCAGGAACATACTTTTCGTACATGTCTCCTTTACCAACCAAATTCAAAGCCAGCCGCTGTTTTGTATCCTCATCATATGGTTCATAACTGTCCTTACTGTCGCTGTATTGATCATTGTCACTTTCGGTGTCACTGTACTGATCACTGTCGCTTTCGGTGTCGCTGTACTGATCACTGTCACTTTCAGTGTCGCTGTAATGATCACTGTCGCTGTACTTATCATTATCACTGTACTGACTACTGTAATTGCCATTGCCATTGCCATTGCCATGAGCATTAGCATTAGCATTAGCAGCAAAGACATTAAATGACATACCTAGACAGATAGCCACAGCAGCCATAATTACGTTCTTGATATACATTACGATTCTCCGTAAACATTTTGCGGTATAGATTTTACTGATCAACGGTATTGACCTACATTCGATGAACAAGATTCACCCGCCGCAAATTCATTTCTATTTTTACTTCTGTTTAAGCCGACCGAACCCCCCATATCGCAGCATAAATATTTGCATGCTTACAGATTAATAGTTGATTCATCTTGCATCGTCTAATTGTAGAATGATTTAAGATTTATGCTTACAAGTAAGATTTCGCCAGAACTTGCATCATTATTCTTATTTATATGAAATTTGTACTTTTTTTAATAAAAAGAGGAAAACCTTAAATAAATATTGCAATGTCAGTCTTAAAGTTGAGACCAAATCATGATAAGGCTTTGAAATGGTTATAAAACACTTTCGAGGAAATTGAAGGAAGCGCGAAGTCGGATATCACAGCCAAACGAGAATGGTAATAATATTCATTAAAATTCAAGTAGTCATGTCAATTGATATAACTCAGAGACCACCATGGTCGCTTATCGACGCAGAGCGATCACTGAGTGACGTTCTTGTTATTCGTAATCGACCAAAATTGTTTCATCTAGCCTTGCCAACATATAACAAATGGCCAAGGCCAGTTAAGAACAGGACAGTAGGTTACCCCATATCATTGTGTTATTTCATGTTGCAGTCAAAATTGCTAACCGCTTCTAGAACAGTTTTATTAACATCAAACGATAAACTGCCCTTCTTCACCATTTTTAGGGTTAGCGCCGTATTCGTTCGTGCCTGGCTGACTGTCTTGCACGAAGAAATAAATCAGTACTAACGCACCAATCAAAGGGATCAGACCAATTAGCATCCACCAGCCTGTACGCCCGGTATCGTGAAGACGACGCACACCCACAGCAATACTCGGGATCAGAACCGCTAATGAATAGATAGTGCCAAGAACACCGGCACCTTCTTCAATGCCGGGAGTAGCCAACAAAGTATCGACAAAACTAAACGCAATGCTAATGAGTATATTAAACAGAAAGAAGTACCAATACTCTTGTCTCTGTGCTCGCCCCCTAAATACGGCGTAATTCTTTAAAACATGCAAATACCAATTCATTCTTTCACCTTTTTATATCAATATGATCAATGGTATACATGAACTTTAGTATGTTCGAAAAAAAATGCCGCCACTTATTGCAAAAAACGCATTTTTCTTTCATACCTTCAGCCCAACTGTGGTGTTCCCCTAAAATAAATGCCGCAATATCAAAGTCTTTAATAAGAATATCCCACAATGACCGTTGCAAAATTTTGTCCTGACATTCTTACAGTTCAACCTAAGATACCTTTGAAAGGTTCGCAAATTCGAATTTTACCCGTTGATCAAACTGCTATTCTTATCTATGAATACATCAATTGCCTATTAAGCAGGAGTGATCATGTACAAATTACTGGCAGGTCTCGCATTGTCTGTCGTACTGAGTTCAGCCTGGGCAAACACTGAGCTGGCTAGAAATATCTACTCACCGGAACGCGGGATCATCTGTGACGAGAGAGCTGGATTCTGCGTTGATTCATTCGGTATCTCGATGGCATTGACTCAACAATACCTCGGTGATGATGCCCAAGCGGCAATGACGAAAAAGATCAATCGAGTAGGTAGCAGAAACTTCGAAACGACCAGTTATATACTCAGTAATGGTGTTTATTGCGATTCATTCCAGCGGGCCTGTTTTATCTCTCGTTTTACCGATGAAAAACAAATCAACTTCACTAACACCTTGTTTAAGTAGTTGATTTGTTTATTTATTTACAGCAAAAACACCGCCATTAGAAATATTCCTTAATTGCCAAATAACGCTCACGAATATGCTCAATTAACAAACGTATTTTCTGTGGCGGCTGACGGGTAAACGGATACACCGCATAGATACCGAGTTTTTTGCCGACGAGATCAGGAAAGACATCAATCAGATCACCCTTTCGTATATCGTGATACACTAGGCATCTTGGTACATAAGCAAGACCATAACCGCCAAGCGCCGCTTTTCTTAAGGCGGTGGCGTTGTCGGTCGAGAAGTTGCCGGATACCGTCACAATGTAGGTGCCTTTATTTCTTTTAAATTCCCATTCACTGGCACCTGTCGTCTGATAGGCGTATTGCAAACAATTGTGATCTACCAATTCTTCCGGTGCCACTGGTTTCCCAAAACGTTGGATATAAGCCGGAGCTGCACAAATTACCCATTGCGAATCGAGAATATGACGGGCTATCAGGCTGGAGTCTTCCAAGTAACCAGTACGAATAACCAGGTCGTATCCTTCCTCCACCAAGTCCACAAAGCTATTTTCAAGAGACATATCTACGCTCATGCCCGGATGCTGGGAACAAAACTCAGCCACAGCATCGGCCAGCAGTAAATCGCCAGAAATCGTTGGCACCGACATTTTGACATGTCCGGTGACGCTTTCACCGTAGCCAGACACGGCATCAATCGCTTCAATCGTCGCCTGCTTCACATTTTTAGCACCCTGATAAAGCACTTTTCCCGCCTCGCTTAGCGTGAGTTTCCGGGTTGTCCGGTACAAAAGCTGCACCCCTAAATCTTCCTCCAACCGGGCGATACGCTTACTAACCACCGAATTTGTAAGTGAATTTAACTCGGCCACTTTACTGAAAGAGCCGCTCTCTACCACCTGGACAAATAGAATCAAATCATCTGCTCTAGCCATCATTCATCAACTTTTGGAATTAATCTTTTTCATTATTTCCATATATCAAAAAAAATGAAAGGCGTAAGGTCACATTTGAGCAACATCCTACTTACACTTGTAACAATAAATACCAAGCCGATATATCACGACGAAAACGCTGTACGAAGGAAAGGAAGTAATATCATGAACGATACCCTACTCGCGTTAATCGCATTTTCCCCCATTTTGGTCGCCGCCATACTCCTGGTGGGATTAAACTGGCCCGCCAAGCGAGCCATGCCTGTGGCTTTCATACTCACTGCGGTCATCGCCCTTTTTGTATGGGATATGTCGCCAACCCGAGTCATCGCCTCATCCCTTCAAGGGCTAGTCATTACGGTCGCAGTATTATGGATAGTCTTCGGGGCTATTTTCTTGCTTAATACGCTGAAGCACACCGGAGCCATTTCAACCATTCGAAACGGCTTTACAGATATTTCAACCGATCGCCGGGTACAAGCGATTATCATCGCATGGTGTTTTGGTTCATTTATCGAAGGGGCTTCGGGCTTCGGTACTCCTGCTGCTATTGCCGCTCCTCTTTTAGTTGCTATCGGTTTCCCGGCTCTGGCTGCAGTTGTGATGGGCATGATGATTCAGTCAACCCCGGTATCTTTCGGCGCGGTTGGTACACCTATTATTGTTGGTGTTAACAAAGGATTGGATACCCATAACATTACAGAATCCCTGATTGCAAATGGTTCCAGCTGGGATGTTTACCTACAACAAATCACCAGCAATGTTGCCGTCATTCACGCAACAGTGGGAACGCTAATTCCTGTACTAATGGCAATGATGCTAACTCGCTTCTTTGGTAAGAAAAAATGCTGGAGAGAAGGGCTGGAAATTCTGCCGTTTGCTATTTTTGCCGGCCTTGCATTCACCATTCCTTATGCATTAACTGGCGTGTTTCTTGGGCCTGAGTTCCCGTCCCTGATTGGTGGTCTTGTCGGTCTGGCTATCGTGGTAACGGCGGCGAAAAAAGGATTCTTAGTCCCTAAAAAACACTGGGATTTCGAAAGTGAAGATAAATGGCCACAAGAATGGCTTGGCTCTCTGAAAATGGATCTGACTGAGAGCGAGAAAAAGCCAATGAATATGGCACTGGCCTGGGCACCGTATGTTCTATTAGCCGTTGTACTGGTTGCCAGCCGTGTCAGTGCAGACTTTAAAGGTTTCTTAGTCAGCATCAGCTTATCATTCGGTAATATTCTGGGCGAAACCGGGATCAGCGCTGCCATTCAGCCACTGTATTTACCTGGCGGAATCCTTGTTTTCGTTGCCCTTCTTGCGGCAGTTCTGCAATCGCGTAAAGCATCACCTTTAATCAAAGCCTTTGGTGAATCGAGCAAGACGCTGGTTGGCGCGGGATTTGTTTTGGTCTTTACCATTCCTATGGTCCGTATTTTCATTAACTCCGGTGTCAACGCCTCAGATCTAGCCAGTATGCCTGTCACCACAGCACACTTTGCTTCTGGTCTGGTGGGTGACTTCTTCCCGGCTCTTAGTCCCACGGTTGGTGCGCTGGGTGCATTTATCGCCGGCTCCAATACTGTATCAAACATGATGTTCAGCCAATTCCAGTTTGAAGTTGCACAAACCTTGAGTGTATCCAGTGCGACAATGGTTGCACTTCAAGCGGTGGGCGCAGCAGCCGGTAACATGATCGCCATTCACAATGTTGTTGCAGCATCTGCCACCGTCGGTTTACTCGGGCGTGAAGGGGCGACATTACGTAAAACCGTTATCCCGACATTCTACTATCTTGTAATGACAGGGCTGATTGGTTTAGCCATTATTTACAGCTTCAATATCTCCGATGCATTAATGCTAGCCAAGTAACCAGACAAGAAATAATTCAACAGATTTTGTCACTGCGCGGTTCTAGCAATTGAGAAAATAGCCTTGAGCCGGGCTGTTGCAAAGGTATCAGTAACAAAGATATCAGGAGTAATAGAATGCGTATCTACCCTGCAAAGCCGGAAAAAGTGTACTTCTACGCCACATGCCTGGTCGACATGTTCGACCCACAAGCCGGTCTTGATGCCATTACCCTATTGGAGCAACAGGGAATCGAGGTCATCTTTGTCGAAAAACAAACCTGCTGTGGCCAGCCCGCTTACAGCTCAGGTTACGATAAGGAAGCTAAACAAGTTGCCATCAGCCAGATGGCCCTATTTGAAGAAAACTGGCCCGTCATTGTCTTGTCCGGCTCTTGCGGCGGCATGATGCATCACCACTATCGCCGCCTGTTTAAAGCTGATGATAACCAAGCTCAAGTCGATACCTTTTGTGACCGCGTATTTGAACTGACTGAGTTTCTGGTTAATGTCTGCCGTGTGAAACTCAGCGATCAGGGGGAAACCACTTCTGTCGTCATGCATACATCCTGCGCGGCTCGCCGGGAAATGAATGTCCACGTTACCGCAACTCAACTACTCAATCAGCTCGACAACGTAGAGCTGCGCGAACAAGCCTATGAAAGTGAGTGCTGTGGATTCGGCGGTACGTTTGCCGTTCGCCATCCTGACATCAGCCAAGCGATGGTAGAAGATAAAACCCGACACCTGTCTGACACCCAAGCCAGCCAGTTAGTCAGTGCTGACTGGGGCTGTCTGCTTAATATCAACGGAGCGCTGGAGTATCAGGGTAAAACAATGCGCGGTCGTCACCTTGCCAGTTTCTTGCTGGAACGCACGGGAGGAAAATAACATGGCAGCGCATAAACCAGAACCAACACCACAGTTATTCCACTCGCAAGCCAAAGCGGCACTAGCCGATCAGCAACTGCGTCAGAACTTTCGTGGCGCGATGGATTATCTGCAAGATAAGCGCAAGACGGCCTTTTCCGACCATGATGAAGAAAAGCGTATTCGAGATCTCTCTGAAGCCATTCGCCAGCGCTGTCTGAGCAAACTGCCCGACTTGCTGGAACAGCTGGAGGCTAACTGCACCCGCAACGGTATTCAAGTTCACTGGGCACAAGACGACGCCGAAGCCAATAGCATCATTGCTGCAATTGCCCGGAAGCACCACGCGAAAAACATTATTAAAGGCAAATCCATGGTGAGTGAAGAAATAGAACTCAACCATGAAATGGCCAAGCTTGGCATCGAGTGTTTAGAAAGTGATATGGGGGAATATATTGTCCAGCTCGATGGCGATAAGCCTTCCCATATCATCATGCCGGCAATCCACAAAAACAAGCAGGAAGTCAGCGACACTTTTGCAGAAAACCTCGATGACTTTACCCCAACCCTCAATGTTGACGAGCTTATCCAAACCGGCCGCCGTAAACTAAGAGAGAAATTCCGCGATGCCGATATCGGTTTATCCGGTGTTAACTTTGCTGTTGCCGAAACCGGTACCCTGTGTCTGGTGGAAAATGAAGGCAATGGGCGCATGTGTACCACTGTGCCTGACGTACATGTGGCCATTACCGGTATCGAAAAAGTGGTGGAGTTTCTGACTGACGTTCCACCGCTCTACAGTGCCCTGACCCGCTCGGCAACGGGCCAAGCCATTACAACCTATTTCAATATGATCAGCTCGCCCCGTCGGGAAGGTGAATTAGACGGCCCGAAAGAAGTCCATTTGGTACTGCTGGACAACGGTCGCTCACAAGCTTATCGCGATGAGGAAATGCGAAAAACCTTACAGTGTATTCGCTGTGGTGCCTGCATGAACCACTGTCCGGTTTATACCCGTATTGGCGGCCACGCCTATGGCACCGTCTACCCCGGTCCGATAGGGAAGATCATTTCACCACATATGATGGGATTGGATAAAACCAAAGATCTAGTTACTGCTTCAACCCTATGTGGTGCCTGCGGTGAAGTGTGCCCGGTACGTATTCCTATCCCTGAATTGCTGCAACGCTTGCGTCACGAAGCCAAAAATCCACCCAATCCGGGAACCGAAGCCATTGTCGGACAGCAATCAGCAGCCAGCACTGCCGAATCATTAGCAATGAAGGGCTTTGCCTTTGCAGCGTCGCACCCGTCGATTTATCACGCAGGCACCTGGTCGGCAACGAAGATGAAAGCCTTAATGCCGAAAAATTTAGGCGCCTGGACCCAATGCCGTACAGCGCCAAAGCCGGCAGATAATACCTTGCACCAGTTAATCAAAGCTCACAAACGAGGTGGCAAATCATGAGTAACGCCAGAAATACGATTTTATCCCGTCTGCGTGATGCCGGGGCGCAACCGAAGCCACAAGAAACAATAATCTATCAGCCATGGCAATCGGCAACAGAAACCGACAAGAAGCAGCGATTTATCGATTGCTTAACCGCCAGCCATGCTGAGGTTATTACCACCAGTAACGATCACCTGGTCGATGTTGTGGATAATGTGATTGCCAGCAAAGCACTTAAACGTATCGCACTGGGAGCTGGGGGGGAATTTCATCAGGATCTGCTTAAAGCCACCCAGCATACCGATACCGTGATATTTGATCGTGATATAAATGACTGGAAAGGTGAGCTATTTGATGATGTTGATGGGGGAATAACCCATTGCCTCGCAGGCATTGCCGATACCGGCGCACTGGTGCTGTGGCCGAACCATGACGAACCTCGTACTCTGTCATTAGTGCCGCCTTGCCATATTGCTCTGATCAGACAATCTACTATCACCAATAATTTCACTTCACTCATGACAGAGCAGGCATGGCAAAGCGGTATGCCAACCAATGCCGTACTGATCTCCGGCCCGTCAAAAACAGCAGATATTCAGCAAACCCTAGCCTACGGCGCCCACGGCCCAAGCCAACTGGTTGTGATCTTAATTGAGGATGTATAGCAAAAAAAACATCATACAGATGTATGATGAATATAAATATGAGTGGTGTGGAGTTGTTGTTTGTATAGGGTGCGTCATTGTCGATTATGCAGAAAATCAACAAAGATCCCGCATTAGAATTTCATACTCCTCTTTGGCGTCATCAATTAACGTGGTGAGTTCTTTGGCATCATTACAAGAAAGATCAATATGCCACAGTTTATGCTTGGGTTTGCAATGTTCAACACAATCCAATTCGGTTGTATCACCATGATATTCAAAGCATAAATCTTCAAACTCAGCGTTAAGTTTTTTGTGCTGCTCCATAATCTCGACATCAATAAACCCGGTAGGGTTGACCGCAAGATGTGCATGAAGATGCTCTTTTCCAGCTAATGTATAAGATCGATATTTTGCGTACATGTCTCTCACTCTGGTCACTATGTAATCACTGTTAAAAGTATAGATGAAGGATATCGTTGTGAGCTTTTTTGGGCTGTTATTATTATATTCAAACAATTTCACTGCCCAGCGTTTAAAACGAGCAGTAAAAACCTGTGATTTTACTATTTGTCAGTACAGTCCGCATGGCAACAACCAGTCAGCCTGATGGACTATATTTACCCAGCGTTTAAAACAACCAGTATGAACTGTATAGCATAACAATCAGTACACTAGCTTATCCATACACCATGTTCGGTAACCAGGTTGCCAGTGCTGGCCAATAGGCCAACATGCCAATAACAAATAGCTGGATAACAATAAATGGCATGACCCCACGGTAAATTTGCTGGGTTGAGATAGAGTCTGGTGCGACGCCGCGCAGGTAAAACAGCGAGAAGCCAAATGGCGGTGTCAGGAAGGAGGTTTGCAGGTTCAAGGCGATCATGATCCCCAGCCAGATCGGATCAATATCCATACTAAGCAAGATCGGACCGACGATCGGGATCACCACAAAGATGATTTCGATAAAATCGAGGAAGAAACCCAGCAGGAACATCACAATCATTACCAGTAACACAGCGCCGAATACACCACTCGGTAAATTGGTGAGAAAGTCTCTCACTAAGTCGTCACCACCAAAGCCGCGGAATACCAGCGAGAACACCGATGCACCAATCAAAATCATAAAGACCATGGTAGTGACTTCGGTGGTACTGCGCATGACCTGCCGTAAGATATTAAGGCTGAAGGTACGTTTAAACCAAGCCAGCAATATTGCGCCAACCGAACCGACCGATGCCGCTTCTGTCGGGGTGGCAATCCCTCCGAGAATTGAACCCAGCACCAATACGATCAATAGGATGGGAGGGATAAGAACGGTGAGAACCTGCATCCACAGTTCAGTGCTGGTCTTACGCTCTTGCTCCGGAATTGGCGGTACTTTTTCGGGAGAGATAACCGCGAGAACAATCAAATACAGTGAATATAACCCAACCAGAATGAATCCCGGGATTAACGCGCCAAGAAACAGATCACCCACAGTGACGCTGTCCGGGGCAAAAATACCCTGATCAAGCTGAGCCTGCTGATAGGACGATGACACCACGTCCCCCAGCAGAATCAGGACAATGGAGGGTGGAATGATTTGCCCTAATGTTCCTGATGCGCAGATAGTGCCGGTGGCGACTTCCGCGCAATAACCCCTGCGCATCATGGTTGGCAATGACAATAAGCCCATCGTCACCACTGTCGCACCAACAATACCGGTACTGGCAGCCAGCAACATACCCACAAACGTCACCGACAGTCCAAGCCCACCCGGCATACTGCCAAATACCTGCCCCATGGTATCGAGCAGTTGTTCAGCAATCTTCGATTTTTCCAGCATTACACCCATGAAGACAAATAATGGAATGGCGATCAGCAGTTGATTCGACAAAATGCCCTGAATCCGGTTAGGGATCGCTTCTAAAAAAACCGGATCAAACGTCTCGGTATAATACCCAATCGCGGCAAATATCAGTGCGGAACCAGCCAGAGAGAAGGCAACCGGATAACCAATCAACAATACAATAAAAACCACAATGAAAAGCAATAATGGAAGCAGCTCAGTCATAATCCGTGCTCCTCTTCATGCTCATCCAGTGCTTTTTCTTCAGCCTCAAAGCCTGCGATAACCAATATGGCTTTCAGGCATTCAGCAAAGCCTTGAACAATCATCAGGGCCGGCATCAATAAAATCGATGTTTTAAAAATATAACGTGCATTGATGCCGCCCGATTCTTGCGAACCTTCTGACACCTGCCATGAGAAAGCAACGTATTCCCATGAAATGTAGAAGATGAACAGACAGGTCGGCAGTAATAACAAAAAGAAGCCCAGTAAATCTACCCAGGCTTTATTCTTCTCGGTCATTGGACGATATAAAATATCAACCCGGACATGAGCACCTTTCAAAAAGGCATACGCTGCGCCCAGCATAATCACATAATTGTGGAAATACAGGATCGATTCCTGCAGAAAAACTGAGCCGAGATCGAAAACATAGCGCATCACCACCACCACAAAAGTGATAACAACAATAGCTAATACAAACCATGAAACCACCCGACCGATCAGATCACTGAAACGATTAATTCCCCTGACGAGACGAATAAGAAAAGGAGGAGGTGCATCCATACGCAACTCTCATTAGCAAAATCAAGTCGAGGTAAAGAAAGCGAGCCATCGGCCCGCTCAGTTCATCTGTTATTGCGGATTTCTTGCATTCATGAAGGCTTGTTCAGAAACAGAATGCCAGTCAAAGGCCTGATCTCGGAACTTCATATATGAGACATAGACTCTTTGGCTTATTGCATCTTTTTTCGCTTCCTCAGCAACAATCTGCTCTGACAGTTCTCTAAGCTGCTCAAGCACTTCTGGCGGAAAAGGAAGCAGCTTAATTTTATGCTCGCTCAATAAACGCTCTAAAGCAGCATTGTTACGTGCTGTATATTCGGCCAGCATATTAGCGTTAGCGACACGGGTCGCATTAAGCACAATGGACTGCAGATCTTGCGACAACTTATCAAACGCCTTCTTATTTATCAGCGCTTCAAGGGTGGTGCCAGGCTCATGCCAGCCCGGGAAATAGTAGTATTTCGCCGCTTTATGCAAACCAAACGCCATATCATTATAAGGGCCGACCCATTCGGTCGCATCAATCGCCCCAGTTTCCAGCGCCGTGAAGATTTCGCTGCCCGGTAAGAGCACTGGCGTACCACCTGCACGTCTGAGCACTTCACCAGCCAGGCCTGGAATACGCATTTTCAAGCCTTTCAGATCGCGTATTGTCTTAATTTCTTTGTTAAACCAGCCTCCCATCTGCACGCCAGTATTACCCGCAGGCATAGGAATAACACCAAATGGTGCATATGCTTCCTGCCACAGCGCCAAGCCGCCACCGCTGTATATCCAGCCATTCATTTCCTGTGCAGTCAGGCCGAAGGGAACCGCTGAGAAAAATTGACCGGCAGGCACTTTACCTTTCCAGTAGTAGCCCGCACCATGCCCCATCTCTGCGGTTCCGCGCGAGACAGCATCGAAAACTTCCAACTCCCCCACCAGCTCTTTCGCGCCATACACTTTGATTTTAATACGGCCGCCACTCATTTCATGAATGAGATCCGCCAGCTCATTTGCCCCGGTGCCTAAACCGGGAAAGTTCTTCGGCCAGGTGGTGACCATTTTCCATTCGTGTTCAGCTTTAGTCGCTTGAGCGGCATTGGCAAAAAACGGGGTTAAAAGCGCACTCGCGATCGTTGCAGACACTGCGAACTTTTTGATGACATCCTTCAACTGCATTGTGCTCTCCTCAATGTTAGTGTGTGTTTTAGGACGTTTTTGTAGCTTTGTTTATTTCTTTAAATAGGGGTCACCAACCCATCAATCAACAAACTGTTCAGTTAACTATAGACACTTCTTCCGAGCTTATTAGAATCGGGGCAATAACGAGGAATGGAGCGGAGAGGAATTGGGGGTTCTAGGTTCTAGGTTCTAGGTTCTAGTCTCAATATATCTTTACCCGCACCACTTTCATCGTTTCAATCTCGAAACCGGCCACGGTCTCGATTTCCGGATAGTACGTCATATTGACCCTCTGCCCTTTCAGGCTTCGGTACTTTTTCTTACGGCGGAATTTAAAGGGAGCGTCGCAGCCTTCAATCATTAAGGTATGCAACACCCAGTCATCATCTTCGCGCTGGGTATGTGAGACAACCTTCACCCCTTCGGAGTGCACCAGGTTTTCATGTTTGACGAGCAACCGGTCAACAGGAGATTTCATTTCCACTCCAGATAAAATAAATCACCAAAATAAAAAGCTAATAAAAGCAATTATCAAAGTAAAGTGAGAATAGGAATAGATGCGATAATATCATATTTAAGACAAGCTACGGAGATCGGCTCACTAAGATTAAATCGTCCTTAGGTCTTACATACATCTATCAAAAAGCCCGTGTTTTTTAGCACGGGCTTTCCTTTATTATTTCATTGTTCCTTCATTAAAATGAAAGGAAAATCCCAGCGATAGTCGCGCTCATTAAGTTAGACAGCGTTGCAGCAAAAATCGCTTTCATGCCGAGGCGGGCAACATCAGGGCGACGACTTGGTACAACGCCACCTAACCCTCCCATCAGCATTGCAATCGACGTCAGGTTGGCAAAACCACATAATGCGAAGGTTACAATCGCCTGTGAGTGCTCACTCAGTTGCTCTTTCACTGCCATTAAATCGGCAAAAGCAACAAATTCATTAACCGCAATTTTTTTACCAATCAGGCTTGCCGCCACTGTTGCTTCTGACCATGGCACGCCAATCAACCATGCAACAGGTGCAAACAAGTAACCGAACAGTAATTCCAGGCTCAGGTTATCAATACCAACGAACTCTGTCTCAGAGCCAATCAGGTGTTTTTTTCATCGATCATTCAGGCTGGGAAATAACCGCTTATTGACAAAAATGGCGATGATACCGGAGGAAATACCCATCAATCCTAAAATACAGTCAGTCACCTCAGGCTAGACACTATCAGAAAACAATAAGGTGATTATGACCTTGAAAGAAAATGGCTATCCCGTTTTTTTTGTTCCATCTTTAATAAGACGAGTAACACCGAGGGTGTGAAGAATGAAAATAATGGTGATAACACTGATTGCATCAACGACCTTAGCTGGCTTTAGCGCAAATCTACTGGCAGAGGAAGAAGAAGTGCCTCTTTTTGGCAGCCTGGATGATGTGGTCTACTCTGAAAACTTGTGGGCCGAAATGGTAACTCAACACTTAGTAGGACCCGGTTCCCTGCTGTCAACGCCCTACGAGGGACAACCGCCACACGGCGCAATTCTTGATACGGTTGATACCCGCCTGACACTGAGAGGTAACGAGGGCGAACTGATCATCGAACGCAATTATGACGGTGAAGGGGTCTCCAAACTAACCGTGGCCAATGATCCTGCTAATTACCTGAAAGCGATAACGGTGATGTATCGCCGCACGGGATATGACCCGGAAAACCAAGACTGGTTCTGGGTTAAGTACAAGCCGGACGGTAGTCTTGATGTAGACCCTCAAGGGATGGAACTAGCAGGTCGCATTGCCGAAGGCACGGCAGAGGGCTGTATCGCCTGTCATCGAACGGCTCCAGGCGGAGATTATGTGTTTAACCACGATCGTTATAAAAGAACATCAAACATTCCTGGAGCGCCAGACTGATGAAAAAATGCTGGCTTGCAAAGGGACGTTACAGCGTCCCTTGCCGAAGGCTTTCTGGTAATCCAGAAAAATAATTATACCGAACTTACAACAGTTCCCTATCCCAATAAGCGGGCTCCCCTATATGCTTTCGCACAAAGTCGATAAACACCCTGACTTTATTCGGCAAGAACTTGTGACGAGGATAAACCGCGTAAAGTGGCATGTACTGGGTTAATTGCCAATCAGGCATCAGACGGATCAACTTACCTTCACGAAACTCATTTTTCAGTAAATAAGTGGCCAGATAGCCAATACCATTACCGGTTAGCGTCGCGTCTCGAATAGCATCCGCCGAATCGACCCGGTAATTACCCTTCACTTTCATTTGCAGGCTCTCATCGTCTTTCTGGAAGCTCCAGATATTATCTTTACGCACACGGCTGAAATAAGTGATGCAGTTATGATCTGCCAGATCACTCGGATGATAAGGCACACCATTTTTCGCTAAATACTCCGGGCTTGCCACCAATACGAAATGACAATCCGTTAAATGCCGGGCAACAAAACCCTCCGGTGGCGAATCCATCATTCCGATCCACAGATTCAGCTGTTCTGATATCAGATCGACACGGTGATCAAACAGGCTCATCTCTAAGTCCAGCTGCGGATAAAGATCGTGAAATTCAGAAATGTGGGGCGCAATATGATTCGATGCAAATGACTGGGCAATCCCAACACGCAACGCCCCTTGCAAGGCATCGGTGTTAGACAGTAGCTCACTCTCGGCTTCGTTAATTTCCCCAACGACATTGGCGCAGTGGGCTGAAAATGTCCGCCCGGCCTCCGTTAAAGCAAATGAACGCGTGGTTCTTTGCACCAGCTGAACACCCAGCCGCTCCTCCAGTTGCTGAATTTGTTTACTGATCTGCGTACGAGAAATATTCAGAAGCTGGGCGGCCCGGGTGAAGCTTTGCTGTTTGGCCAGTGCATTAAACACCACCATTTGCTGGGCTTTTTTTAGCATAAAGATCTCAATACAGGCTCTGTTATTCCGATTGGCATTAATTATTGTTCATTGCAGTATTTGACGCTATCAATGCTGGAAGTGTCATTGTTTCCTTCTGAAAATAAAAAGGCCTGTCAATGACAGGCCTTTTACCAATTCCATTACTTATCAAGGGCCTGTTTATCTTTCAACATAATTGCTGCTGGAGACTATTTTTTCAGCTAACAAGGCGGAAGATATGCCATGTAGTTGCCCTACTTAAATATCTGACAACGCAGTTAGATGGAAAAAGAGTCCCAGCCCTTCGGGTAAAGGCTAAAAAAGCTTCATACTGCGTTACTCAGAGCTCATTTAGAATAACTAAACCTCTCTCTTCGTGCCTTGTCTGAAGACTTTTTTAGTCTTTACAGCTGCAATGTTGAAAGATAAACAGGCCCTAGCCATTAAGAATATTTTACAGCGTGAAAACAGACAGTTGCTGTTTCTGTTTCTCAGCTAACTGAGATAACTCATTGCTGGCTGCTGCACTCTGGCTGATACCTGCCACATTCTGATTAATAATTTCAGACATGTTCGTCACATTGCGATTGATATCTTGTGTCACCTGAGACTGCTGCTCTGCCGCTGTGGCGACCTGAGTGTTCATATCACCGATTTGAAGCACAGATTCTGTAATACCCACTAACGCATCATTTGCCTGACTTGCCAATGCCTGATTACGTTCCAGCATTTCAAGGCTCGACTGCATACTGTCGTTCGCATGTCCTGACTGTGACTGTAACTCTTCAATGATGGTCTGAATTTCCTGAGTCGAATCTTGCGTACGCGCGGCTAGCGATCTGACTTCATCGGCAACCACGGCAAAGCCTCGGCCTTGCTCCCCAGCTCGTGCTGCTTCAATGGCTGCGTTCAGTGCCAGCAAGTTGGTTTGCTCAGAAATACCGCGAATAACTTCGATTACTTTACTGATCTGCTCTGACTGATCTTTCAAACGTGTTACCACGTCAGCGGCTTCAGACAAGGTTTGTGTCATCTGCACACTGGCGGCACTGCTCTGTTCAAAAATGTTCAGGCCTTCTTTAGCCAATTCATCCGTCTTCTTCGCCGTGGCATCAGCGCTGGTTGCATTGTCACTGACATTATCAGCCGTGCTTGACAGTTCATTGACAGCAGAAGCGACCTGATCAATTTCGTTCAGTTCAATTTGTGCATTTGCTTCTGATTGTGTCATTACTGCTGCCAGCTCAGTTGAAGCAGCAGCCACTTCGTCACTGATATTAATCAGCGAGCACATCAAGGTATGAAGCTGAGCGGTCGTGGTATCAATATCGGTGCTCAGCTGGCCAATCTCGTTGTCACCCTCGATCTCTGTTCTAGCTTTTAGATCACCCGCAGCCACTTTGCGCATTACGCTTTGAAGTTTCACAATTGGGTTAGCAATTAAGCCCGACAGCCACCATGCTCCCAGCATCGCCACAATAAGCATGGCCGGGAAACCAATCATAATTGATGTCATCAGGCTGGCATGCTCTTTACGAGATAGCTCCTGCTGCTCACTGGTCAGACGGTTCGCATCTTCAGACAACTCACTGATACTTTTTACCATTCGGCTGCCAACGTCACGATACTGAGCCACCTTGCTGGCATACTCCACGTCATCTGCCAAACCTTGATGGCGCTTTTGCAGCAAAGGGATCATCGTACTGACACTGAAGCGTAGATACTCGTCCATGGCCGCTTTCGTTGCATCGACGACAGCTTCCAAACCTTGAGAGCGGCGTAAGTGTTCCAGTGTTACCCTGTTCGTTTGCATGCCTTGGTTCAGCTCTGAGGCCAACCGGCTAAGCTGTTCCGGATCATAGATGCTATAAATAGCACTAATACGCATTTTATATGTGTTGTTTATTAATTGCGCGACCAGATCTTTATTGTGGATAGCAGAGGTGGTGGTTTTATTCACCGCCACCTGTTTTCCTTCTAAATTACTGTTAACAAAGAAGTTAGTTGCCATTATGATCACAGCTAAAATCAGAACAGGTAACAACACCTGCAAACGAATAGATACGTTCTTTAAAGAAAAGCCCATTGGAACCTCAAAATATTGCCAACATCAGTTGTACTAATGCAAAAATGAAAAAAATGATTTTTATTTTGATATCCGCCGCATTATGACAATTAAAACCACTAAATGATAGATTTCGGCCATAAAAACCACAACAAATATCATTGTGTTTCATGGGTTTAGCTGTAATGCTGAGGTCAAAAATTTGACTCTTCATCATCCAACAGCCTGTCTAAGTAAACGGTCTAAGAACGAACCGTAAAACAAATAGCAAATATCACTCAATTACAGGAGTTTGACCGTACTACTCGCGTCAAACATTTGACCTTACATCACCCCCGCATACGCAAACGATTTAACAATAGTGCTTTATTCCTAATGCATGTCTTTTCCGTTAAGCATGAGTTATCGCTGTCATGCAGGATTCAAAGTTCTGAAACATGATTGTCATATAACTCCCCTAACCTTGGCTTCGTTCATTCAAATCTATTGGCAATATCGCCAGCATGTAAAGGATTAGGAATAATGAAAACAAAGATTATCGGTGCACTAGCTCTTGCCGGTTCAATGGCTTTCAATACAGCGGCAGTTGCAAACGAAACTATCTCTGTTGTCGGTTCAAGTTCAGTTACACCACTGATGGAAGTGTTTGGTGAAACGTATGGCAATACGAACTCAAATGTTTTTGTTGAAGTTCAGGGGCCGGGCTCTTCTGCAGGTATTCGTGCTGCCAAAGACGGTTCAGCTGATCTCGGTATGAGCTCTCGTAATCTTAAAGACTCTGAGAAGTCAGATGATCTGAAAGAAGTGGTTGTAGCTCGTGACGGCATCGCAGTCGTTGTTCACAACAACAACCCGGTTAACGATCTTTCCAAAGAAGACGTTACTAAAATCTATAAAGGTGAAATCACCAACTGGAAACAAGTGGGTGGCGAAGATAAGCCAATCGTCGTCGTGACACGTGATACCGCATCAGGTACACGTGGCGCTTTCGAAGACATCATGTCGCTTAAAAAGAAAATTAACGACATTAAAGTTTCCGCTATTTCTCAGCGCGCTCAGGTTGCAAGCGGCAACGGCCAGCTAAAAACAACCGTTGCTAATAACCCGTTTGCTATCGGTTACATCTCTCTGGGGACTGTAGACAGCTCACTGAAAGCACTATCTGTTGACGGTCACCAGCCTTCAGTCGAGACAATCAAAACAGGGGAGTACCAGGTTCAGCGTCCTTTCCTTGTGCTTTACAAAGCAAACAAGATCAACCCAACAACCAAGACATTCCTGGATTGGACCCTGTCTGCTGAAGCTCAAAAGCTGGTTGCCGCTAAAGGTTATATCGCCGTTAACTAAACCACTTTAATAACGCTCAGCTTAAGGTTGAGCGTTATTTTTTGCCACAACGTTTTACATTTTACAGCCGCTCAACCAGCAATATTGAACGATATAGCAATGAAATGAATGGCTGAATGTTGTTGGTATTTGGAGTTATATATGACCATCGCAAATAACATTGAGAAGACAGCGAAAAGCCCGTCACTGAAATCAAAAAAAGTGATCGACTGGCGCGAGCTATTCTTCAAAAATCTGTTCATGCTGAGCGCAGCACTTGGCATTTTGTCTCTGATAACCATTGGTTATTTTATTTTCCGTGAAGGTTTCGCGGCATTCCAGCATGCTGGTGTTGCAGGTATTGTTTTAGGATCTGACTGGTTGCCACCGGCGTTATTTGGTATCGCACCAATGATCGTCGCGTCATTAGTCTCGACCGCTGGCGCTGTTATTCTAGGCGTACCTGTTGGGGTATTAACCGCTATTTTTATCGCCGAAGTCGCCCCTCAACGGTTAGCAAACCTTATTCGCCCAATGATTGAATTATTGGCGGGTATTCCATCGGTTGTTTACGGTTTCTTCGGCCTGGTTATCATTGTTCCGTTAGTTCAGGACATCTTTAATGTACCAGCCGGTAACACTGTTCTGGCCGGTATTATCGTTCTTGCCGTTATGATCCTGCCTACCGTTATTACGGTATCTGAAACCTCGATCCGTGCGGTTCCCCGTACTTATAAAGAAGGCTCTTTCGCGCTAGGCGCATCGCACATGTTCACCATCTTTAAGCTGCTGCTTCCGGCTGCTCGCTCAGGCATTATGACTGGCGTTATTCTGGGCATTGCACGCGCTCTGGGTGAAACCATGGCCATCATTATGGTGATGGGTAACTCCCCGGCCATGCCTGAAGGGCTGCTTGATTCGGCGCGTACTCTGACCGCGAACATTGCCATTGAAATGTCTTACGCAACAGGCATTCATGCAAGCGCACTTTACGCAACGGGCATTGTTCTGCTTGTCTTCATCATGATATTGAACGCCGCCCTGCTGTACTTAAACCGTGAGCGTGCGAGGTAATTACTATGTTTACAAAAAAGAGTGGGTTTACAAAAAAGACTGGAGTTCAACAAAAGACTGGGTCTCTACAAAACACTGAGTCACAGCAATTAAAAGATAAAATTTCTCTTGGCGTAATTTGGCTATCAGCCAGTATCACCGTTGGCTTCCTGCTTTGGGTTGTCTGGTACATCTTAAGTAATGGTTTGTCTTATGTAGACTGGACATTCATCACCAGCAACCACACCACGATTGGCGAAGAATCTGGCATCTGGCCAATGATTGTGTCGACACTCTATATGGTTGCCGCCTCCATTGCCGTGGCAGCACCAATTGGCATTATGACGGCTATCTACCTGACCGAATACGCCAGAGTAGGCAGTAAATTAGTAAAAGTAGTTCGTTTTTGTACAGAATCACTGGCGGGTATCCCGTCGATTATCTACGGCCTGTTCGGTATGACCTTCTTTGTCGTCGTACTTGGCTTTGGTTATTCGATTCTGTCGGGGGCTCTGACCCTGAGTATTTTGATCCTTCCTGTCATTATTCGCACGACAGAAGAAGCATTAATGGCTGTACCGCAAACTTACCGTGAAGGTTCTTATGGTTTAGGTGCATCTAAGATATACACCATCTGGAGACTTATTCTGCCAAGTGCTATGCCTGGTATCGTAACCTCCATCATCCTCAGCGTGGGTCGTGTTATTGGTGAATCCGCACCGGTATTCATGACAGCAGGTATGGTTGCACGCGTTCCCGAGAGTGTTCTTGACTCGGGCCGTACGTTAACCGTTCACCTGTATAAGTTAACGCAAGAGCTTTACACCATTCATGAATGGCAACAAGCCTACGCAACGGCCACCGTTCTGATCGTGATTGTTCTTGTTATTAACATGGTCACCAAATTGCTTGCCAGCCGCTTCAACACCGCGACTTACTGATTTTTGAGGAAGAAAAGATGAACAAATTTAATATTGAAAACCTTGACCTTTACTACGGTGAAAATCAGGCGCTTAAGCAGATCTGCCTGCCTATCCCAAACCGTCAGGTAACGGCACTCATCGGTCCGTCCGGCTGTGGGAAGTCAACCCTGCTACGCTGCCTGAACCGTATGAATGACCTGATTGAAGGCGTAAAGATCGACGGTTCACTGACCATGGACAGCGAAGATGTCTATGGTCACATCGATGTGGTTCAACTGCGAATTAAAGTGGGCATGGTTTTCCAGAAACCTAACCCGTTCCCGATGAGCATCTATGAAAATGTCGCTTATGGTCTGCGAGCCCAAGGGGTGAAAGATAAAAAGACCCTCGATGACATCGTCGAAAAATCACTTCGTGGGGCTGCACTATGGGATGAAGTGAAAGACCGTCTTAAATCTCATGCATTCGGCCTGTCGGGCGGCCAGCAACAACGTCTGTGTATCGCTCGTACCATTGCAATGAAACCAGAGGTTATCCTGATGGATGAACCGACTTCAGCGCTTGACCCGATAGCGACCAAGAAAATTGAGGATTTGATGGAGTCACTGAAGAAAGACTTCACGATTGTTATCGTGACTCACTCTATGCAACAAGCACGACGTATCTCTGACCGTACCGCTTTCTTCCTGATGGGTGAGCTGGTTGAACATGATGATACACACGCGCTGTTTAGTAACCCACGCGACGATCGTACCCGTGGTTATGTAAATGGTGACTTCGGTTAAAACGACTTACGAATAAGAATAGCGATGGTACTATTGCCCACTTCCTGCAAGTGGGCTTTTTTTTGTGTGTTACCATGCTTTTACCAATAATCATCACATAACAAATAGATAAAATGGCGCGAACTTTTATAACGTATTTAAGATTAGATTACGTGCCGCTGGATTCAAGCAATAAGTGCAAAGCACTCAATTTAAATACTCAACCTGACTCACAAAAACAACTCCCATATTAAATATCGCAGAAAAAGAACACTAATAATAATCTATGATGTGATATTAGACTCTAGTCACAAATATTACATTACACCGAGAGGTCTAAGCAGTATTCAAATATAAACGGTGTTAGATTCAGGCACGGAAACGACGAATGTTCTCGGATATACAATATCAACATAGAAGCAGAAATAATTCTGGATATTATGTTTGCTAACACAAACAAACTTATTATTCCTTTCTGGCATAGAGTGATTTAACACAATCCCTTTCAAATAGAACAATAATTCGCTGTAATAATCTTATCTTACTAAGTGAAAATATAATGCTTAAATTACAAAGTGATACTAGATTAATTATTGGCGACATATTAGTTCAGTATCATATCTTTTCGACTGATGCACCATTGATGATAACTTTTTCCCCTGCGGGCAGTGTATTAAAACCATCTCAAGTCGAGGCCGGGTGTTCAGCCTGGGGGTTTGATTTTTTCAAAAAAATGGGAGTTAACATAATCTCATTTTCTGCCATTCAGCATAAGCACTGGTTCATATCCCCGCAATTAGTTGAATTTATAAATAAATTAAGCCCGCAGCTAGAAATCTTCCCTGAAAGACTGGGGTATGGGGCGAGCATGGGCGCTTTTGCAACCTCATTGTATAGTTCTCAATTACAGCTTGACCGATTGTTACTTATTACTCCTCTTACGCCTTCAAAAGAACAGTATAAATTAAGTAAATTTGATTATTGTGCTCAGCACAAAGGCAATATAACAATAATATTTGATCCTCTATGCCAAAATGATAAACAACATGCATTACGTTATCCCCTTGATACAACTTTTTTAAAACTCTATGGCGTTGGGCATCAAGTCATTGAAAGTATGAGTCAAGTTGGATATTTAAAATCAATAGTTCTAAAATTTGTTACGAATGAAGTAAAACGGTCAGAATTTGAGAAAGCAATGCGGGCTCGTCGGAATATTGAGCGTTACTATAGCTATATGGCCCGTAATCCAACCAAAAAATTAACGCCTCGTCGACTTAAAGTTATTAGATATTACTTCCTTATGTGGCATTTAAAAAATCCAACACAATTTATTCTGAAATGGAAAAAGAAGTGGCAGAAGAGCTTAATGAAAAGAACAGATTTTTTTGTCTTATCACCAAAATATTAAGCTACAGCGGCTTTGATATGCCCATGCCGATTACAGCATGATAACTAATCTCAGCATGTCTTTATGTTGGATACCTGCCTCAAAAATTGGCTCATCATAGTTATCGATAAAAAAGTCCTTCACAATGGAGTCGACTCGAAACCCCAAACGCTGATAGAACGACAACTGATAACCGAATGTCCCAGTCCCCAATTCAATGCAGCTGATACCACGCGCTTTAACTGATTTAATGACATGCTCAAGCAGAGCGGTTCCAACGCCCTGCCCTTGAACCGATGGACTCACAGCAATATTGAATAACTCAACGTTGCCGTTGTCGATGGCGTTAAGAACACAGATACCAACCGTCTTATCGGATTGTTCAGCAACATAACACCAGGAGTTTTCAAGGTACTTTCGGACATTCACCTCTGATGGATCAGCTTCAAGCAGTAAAGGGATGAGTGCGTTTTCAGGTGGTACGAATTTAAATTTCAACATGCTGATTTATTCAAAGCCCATATTGATGATAGAAATATTTAATGGCAACAATAATTGTTTAGTCACGCAAATAGCGTTTTAAATTTTTAAAGTACATAACGTCTGCAATATGGCTTGCGTTGAAACCAGCTAAATTAGAGCATTGGCAACTATAATTATAGTGATGACCATACTAAAATCACTAAGTGTAATACACCATATGGGTTCTTCTGCTATGTATTCGATTTTATTGCTTTTGAGAATTGGCCACTGTTTCGTAAAGCTGGCAATAAAATAGAAAAACAGCATAATGCTAAGACGATTTCAGTTGAAATAGAAAACATAAATGGTCCTCTACTGCCTTGCATTTGCCAAAACAGACCACCAATCAATGGCCCGGAAATAGCACCAAAATTACTTATAAAACCTTGCAATCCAAAAGCACTTCCTTTGTTTTCTCCTGCAGCTTCACTGATTAATTTTGCCAAAACAAGCCCAGATGACATAATTATGCTTGCATCAATAATAAATAGCACACTGATGTGCCATAAAGAGCTGGACTGTAACATGAGCCATGTCGTGAATGCTCCGGTTATTCCTGCAACACCTAGATATATAGCAGAATTAATGTTATCAGCATAGCGTCCAAGCTTCGGAGCCAATAACATCGAAATAATTCCACGGGGTATATAAGCCATTGACAGTTCAACAATATTTGTAACCTTTAAGTGCTCTAACAAATAGACCTCTAGAAAGGGAGCAACTAAAGATCCAGATAATTGCCCAACAAAAATCATAGAAAACAAAAACACAGTAATAATTGTGAATTTTATTCTATCTACCTGCGAAGTATCAACCATCACTTCCTGGCTCGCAATTACAGATATAGCCTTATAACTTTTCACGCCTGCAATTACAGATGCTATGGAAAATACGACAAGCGATATATAAGTCATTGTTGGTGGTAACGCTAAATACTCAGCAACTGATATCAGTGAAAACGCGAAGCAAGAGCCCCACATAATGCCAATACCAACTTGCTTAGAAGCTATACCTAAAACCTCTGCTCTATTATCAAAAACACTTAATTGAGCAAAACACGTTTTATAGACTAACCAGAATAGACCAGATCCCAAGCCTAAACCAAAAGTGGACATAACCATTAATTTGTAACTTGAGATAATTATTGCTATATATAGCAGTATGTATGCAACCATCTTAATAATGGCGCCAATTAATATTAACCTTGCTCTATTGCTCCACTTGTTTACTTTTTTTGAAAACAACAATGCACTACAACCTGTGCCAACCGCTTGTAAGGAAAACAATATTCCCATTTCCCAACCATTAGCAGAGAATTGCTGATGAGCGATTATCGGAATTAAAAATCCAACAAAAAAAGAACCCAATGCATCCAACCGTATTGGTGCTAATAGTGGCCTTAAACTATTGGGAAAATTTGATTTCACAGAAAACCCTTACATTCGTGTTATTCAATATAAAACAATCAAGTTACAGCTTTCTTCCTAAACGCTTCTCAACTTGTCTTTTTTCCCATTCAGGTCCAAAAAAGTTCATTATTTCAAAGGCACTTAGAGCATGAGATATAATTCCAACACCCCACCCCATTGCAGGCCACCATGCCCATATATAACTAGAATCAGTGATAATGTTAATAACGAACAACATGGTAATTACTAATACATAGGTGATTAGATGTGAGTAGAACCCTTTTATTTCTCTTACTTGTTCTAATACTTGTTTCTCATCAGGCGATATTTTCAGTTCATCATTCATATCAGGCTCCATTTGAAGATCTATTACTTGAATGTCAAAAACGGCAGCTAAGGATTTTAGTGACTCAAGGCCCGCATTTTGTCCCCTTTCAATTCGCTGGATTGTTCTCACACTTAATCCGCTGACTTGAGACAAATGCTCTTGAGACCAGCCACGTTGTAATCTAAGTTTTCTAACAATCATCATAGAATCCTTTCTGCTATTTCGAACAATACTATCTTCAATAGATGCTGACGGTAACGTCACAATCACGACAATGACATGACAATCTCTAATTATCAATAACTTAAGATGGTGACAATTATACATCACGGCCACAACAAATGTGCGTTACCGCCACGTAACCATCATCTATAATCAATGTAGGATTTTACTGACACTCGATTGTCTCATACCCTAAACCTTCATCATTCTTTAATATCGAAACAGGCTCATAACCAAGATTTTGGGCTTCAACAACCTTGTCTGCATTAATCAGATGAATATTAATATTGCTATCCCCTAAACCACACTGTGCTGCGATAGCAATACCAGATATGTAACCGCAACTAGATTCAAAAACGTCAACCCCATACTCAATCAAGTTTTGGGCCGTTTGCTTTTCACTTAACCCAGTTGATTCGCATTGTATAGCGCCATCATCTATATATACCGATACTAAATTGCCATCAGTATTATCACAAGCAACCATACTAATTGCCATGGTTATAATAAACAATATTTTCATAACTATCCTTAGCCCTAACATTATTTTCAACGAACCAGATGTCGTTCCAATTATTATCGCTTTCACAACTTCCTCATTGCTTTGTATGGATAAATGTTTGTTCTAATACTTAAGCAGCATTTACAGAAAGTCATAATATTTGCAGTTCAAAATCAAGTATTACACCTACGATAAGCGAGCCCAAGCAGAGCACTAAATCTGATTTTGCATGTTTATTACAATACTAACTTAGGACCAAAACTGCCGAGTGTTTTGGTCCAGCTTGAGATGGTTAATTGCTGAAGTATTGTTTGAATTCAGCGTTCGGTTCTCGTTCCGAGTAAACGTATACAGAGTTCCAGATTGGATCTATGACTGAAAAGCCTCGGTCACCCCAGGGATGATCCTCAAGCGGCATGGCAATTTGCAGACCGGCCTTAGTGAGACGACTATATTCAGCATCGACATCATCGACATTGAAATTTAGCATCACACCTTTGCCGTCAAAAACCGCCGTATTCTCTTGTGGTTGAATAAAACAAATTTCAGGGCCATCTTGATTTATTTTCAACATAACATACCAGCCACAATCAAAAACGGCTTTCGCTGCAAAATACTTTGTGTAGTACTCACGGCACAAATCCACTTCGGTTGTACAAAAACAGGTCGATAATTCTTTCGTTTTCATAGGAACTCCTTATATAACTAACACTAAATGTAATAGCTAACACCAGGAATAACTAAGCCAAAGCACCCTCTTGCCAGGGCAATTTGATGGCTTGTTAAATTTGATTCTAACTCATCGATAAACACTTGTTTATGACTAAGTGACAAACTTCAGGATACTCCTTATGCGCTTCATGTTCGGCGAATGGAATATTCATGAATTTTGAGTTTTCAATTTTGCCTACCAGTTCAACCGCCTCATTCAAAGAAAATAAGAAATCACCATCACCGCGCATCACAAGTGTCGGGCATTTTATGCCACTTACAGAAACGCTTGGATAACCTGAAGGAGATCGGTCAATCCAGACATTTTTGACCTTTTCAATTAATAACTCAAAGTCTGGTTGTGGATTGGATTCGATATAGTATTCAACTGATTCAGGGTACATTCCCCCCCATTCAGTTGATGTGAGTCTCCCCAAGAAATCAACGGATGGATCATTTTCTTCCAAGCGCCACTGTGAACCCAACGTAATTAACTGCTCTACCTTTGAACTCTCTGAAGCAGCCAAACGATAACTCACAATACCGCCATCACTAAAACCTAACAGGGAGTATGAATGAATATCTAGATATCGAAGCAAAGCTGCAATGTCGTTTTGATATTGCGCATAACTTAATTCTTTTTCACCGAGGGTAGATTTACCATGCCCCCTTAAGTCAATACCGATGATCTTATAGTTATCTGGTATGCTTTCGAGAATACTATTGAAATCAGTCATGCACCCTAAGCCTCCATGCAGTAATACAAGGGGCTTGCCATCTGGATCGCCTTGAATTTCGTAATAAATCTCAGCACCATCGAAAGAAAAATAGTGTCCTTTATCATGAGTAAAAGCTAACAAAATCAAATTCCTTATAGAGATTAATAATCAGCAAAAAATCTTACACGCGCAATAATGTGTGCGTTACAGTCACCCCACACTATCTATAATTGATCACCATAATATCAGCTCCAACCATACAAATAGTGCCAAGTGTAACGCATCAGCTTATTTGTGTTATCCGATCATCTTACGAAGAAGCCAGATCCAGCATTCCGCTTAAACAACGCTACGCTTTTCCTTCAAGAACAGAACTAAACCCCAGAAAAAAAGAACAAAGGAAAAAGCCGAAAAAACACTTTTCAAGATGGTGAAGATGCTTGCTAGTTCTGCAATATTTGGCGATATATCCGGAAATGAGTTGATCATTGAGATAATAAGAACATTCTCAATATAATCGAAAAGTCCCGCAGCAATAGGAACTAACGAAAAGTAATATATTTTAGAGCTATGATCAGCTCCCTTTAGGAATAGCCAGGTTAGCAATAGTGAATATGTGACGGCAAATAGCCCAGGGTAAATAAAGTCCAGAGGTAATTGAGTGGTTAGATAAGTTGCTCTACCCTCAGAACCCAAAGCTTCAAGTAATGCAACAGCATACTCAAACGTATAACCCGCTTGGGATAGATCAAATAACATCATATCAGGAGCGAAGGAAACAACTGCAGGAATGGAATAAAGCAACATTGCCAAATAAACAGCCATTGTTAGTGTAAATAACACCAATACCACTTTGCCCGTTGCATACTTTTGAAGTAAACGAATTAGCCTTTCCATCTTGATTTCTTACTCCTTAATTGTTTTTGGTTGGCTAACACCTACAATAAGGTGTGCCCCACAAAGCCTGCAAAGCACACAGATCACCGTTGTCTCATGAAGGCTACGGCTAGTCCCGATGTTACAAATGTAACTCCCGCACCTATATTTAAACCCGACACTAATCTTGGCTTGCTCTTTAACCAATTTGACAGTTTAGATGCAAAAACGCCCATCAAACTAAAACCAACAACAGTTAACAATGCAAACCAAATACCGTAAACCAACATTTGAGTTGAGACTGAGCCTAGACTCGGGTTAACAAATTGAGGGAGAAATGCGAGAACAAACATACCCGGCTTGGGGTTTAATGCTGCGGATAAAAAGCCTGTCGAAAAAATTTTTTTCAAAGACTGCTTTTTGGCTGGCTCCAACGAAAATAGATTTCGAGACCTGAGCACTTTCACACCAAGCCAAATCAGGTATGCTGCTCCGATGAATTTAACAATATAAAATGCGATGGTTGATGTTTGAAGCAACAAGGTTAGCCCAAACGTTGCGGCTAGAACATGAAATAGAATACCCGCACCTGATGATGTGCCCGATATAATAGCAGCCAACTTTCCTTGACTAAGTCCACGGCCTATAGCTAGCAAATTATCCGGACCTGGTGAGATAACCAACAGCAAACATGCGATGGTATACGCAACCCAAACTTCTGATGGAAACATCGAACCTCCTTGTTAGTGTGCTAATGCCTGCAATAAGGTGTGTGTTACAGCCACCCTATCTATAATTGAAAACGGTAAACACGGCTTTTTCCATACTGAAAATGCCAATTGTAATGCACCATCTTAATTGTTCTGTTATGAGGTTTTCTGCATGGATTGCTAAATAATCCACTGACTTACAACTCCACATAACCGTATCAAATTATATTCAATGCTCTAGTTTTTTACTCAGCTACATGTACTCACAACATAGCCATCGCCAGACAGTATAATTATTATTAATGCCTCATATCTGGACACTTAACCTATGCTCAATAAAGCATAGGCTCAGCGTAATATTCTACAACAACACAACGACGTAAATAACTGATATTAAAGATTTTACCAACAGTGCGAGACACTTCAAAAATATCCTTTTTATCTGGGCGGATCACCTTGCGATTGAAAACATCTAAATATTCTATCCAATCAGATGATTCGAACAATTGGTATTGACTATGGCAACATCATCATCAGTACTCACTCATAAACCTCATCCTGATTAATATCAGAAGTTATTTTTGTGCTAGATCAATTGAGCTAAAAATAAAGTTTTAAGTCTAACTTAATCAGCCTTACGCAATGTACCTTCCAGTACATAATGGGTATACTTCGCACCCATGTACCGATCGGTACTTAGTGTGTCGATGAATAACTGGGGCTTGCTAGGGAACTGGACGGTTTGAAGCCGTTTATGATCTTGCCTGTTCACAACTAACTAGCCCTGAAATATTGGTTCTCTCTAGGAAATTGAGTATGAGTCGCTCTAAGTTTGAAACTTCCAAGCTAATAACCGTGTTAGCCTGGCTAAGTTTACTGTCTGCATTTTTGGTTGGTCACTTCGCGGCAAAAACCAACTATGTCCAATTACTCTCGGAACACTTTCCCGATTCCACCTTTAGCAATGCCCCGTCTAACGGAAATGGCCCGAGAGCGTTCTTGCGTAATCATGAAGAACTGAATGAACCTGAATTGATCTTAATTGCTGAAGGACAAGGCTTTGGTGGTCCGCTCATCCTGGCGGTAAAAACCACTGAAACTGAATCCGATAGTTACATCGATGAAGTCATTCTGCTCTCTGATCGCGAAACTCCCCCTTTTATAGCACGCCTGACTAAGCATCACTTTTACCGTGGGTTTAGCGGCAAAGGCGTCACCGATAACTTCATCCTTGGCGATGATATCGATGGCGTGTCTGGTGCTACTATTAGTTCTCGCGGTATTGCCAATGCCGTACAGGATGCCATGCATCTCAGTGCCATTGAACGTCTTGGACTACAACCTAGCTGGGAGGCGGAGAAGTGGCAATTCCACCTTAATGATGGCTTGCTCCTGTTACTGATTGCAGCCGTTCTATACACGAGCTACACCAACAATAGGTTCAGCAGCAAACTGAGATGGCTGATCCCATTTGCAAGTATGGCCTTTATCGGCTTTTACATTAATTCTTCCTTGAGCATCGGTTCACTGGCCGGGTTAGTGATGGGTTACATCCCCAGCCCGAAACAATATCCGATTTGGTGGATCATGATGGTCTCCGTATTGGGCACCATTTTGTTCTTGGGAAAAAACATCTATTGCGACAAGTTATGCCCGTTCTCTGCAGTACAAATGCTCCTGCACAAAATAAGCGGTTTTAAATTCACCATCAGCCGGGAAGTGGCTAAGCAATCAAGTCGATTGATCTTGTTCATGATCTGGGCATCAGTGATGCTGATCTTTCTCTCGCACCACCCGGCAATGGGTTCGTACGAACCCTTTTCTATGATGTTTTCACTAGAAGGTATGGGGATGCAGTGGTATGTACTGCCACTGTCACTGTTCGGCTCATTATTTGTACCAAACTTCTGGTGCCGCCTATTCTGCCCGGTCGGATTTACGCTAAACAAGATGGTACGTACCCGTCGCCAGATGGTGAACAAATTCAGCGGTATCCAATCAAAAACGAAAGCCGTACCTATCGAAGTGCAGGCCGCCCCCCAAGGTGCAGTTAATGCTGAGAGGAAATATGACCAGAGCTAAGACATCCCGAAAAAAACCGAAAAAAAGCGAGCAGACCTTCAGTACCATTTTAGCAGGTGCCACCTTAAGCCTGATAATGATTTACTTTATTCAATCGGCCATGGTCATTGCCAACAAAAATCCGGTTGATGCTGCTATTGCTAACTACGAGCAACAAGTTCAGCTAGAGAAGGGATGATCGAACAATCTAATGTTGTTACCCAATTGAACTGAACCAAAGAGCCGCACTCGAAGAGTGCGGCTCTTTCTTTTATGTCTGTAATAAATAGCGGGAGGTTATTTTTTAAATAATATAGGAATTAATTTTTCTACTATTTCCTTATGCGAATGGGGTTCACCCTTCAGCACTCCGCCCGTGGTCTGATAACAAAGGAAGGTCTGGGCACGTACTTCCTGCTCTTCCTCATCAAATCCCGCATCGGCAAAAGCCCCACGGATCACTTCCAACCGCCGGCGATAAATACTATCAAACATCGCTTTTACCGACTTATCGTGACTGGCCCAGGCACAGATTGCCAGCTCGTATTTCAACAGTTTTTGATCGATAAGGGTATCGGTAATAGCACGCAAGCGCTGTTCCGGCTCAAGTTGCGGCAGTTGCGGGTTTTCAGACACCACAAAGGTGAACTCCGAGGCCCAATACTCAAGCATATGGTCCATCAGATCCTGTCGGTCTTTAAAGTGCCAGTAGAAACTGGTTTTGGCAACGCCTACTGTACGTGACAGGCTACTAATTGTGAGCTTATCCACCCCTTGCTCGGCCAGCATTTTTAATCCTGCTTCCAGCCATTCATTCTTTGAAAAGCGCTGACGTTTTACTTTATCCGTCATTTCAATATCCATACCTCTAAAGTGGTTTTTTGCTCTAAATCAAAAAAACGTCTGTTTTCAGATCGAATGTTGCTTAATTTGAACCCTGCCCATGTACCGATGGGTACATAGAGGGTAGTATCACCCCAAGCTATGTACCGATCGGTACTTATATTGTTTGGTAAGCGAATAAGTCCATTATCCCTTATTTGTTGCAGATGGTTAACCTGTTTTTAGTTATAAGTCGGCACTATATGGACATGAACATTTTACCAATAAAACATGTAGTTAGGGAAACTTCAACATGAAAAAGACCGTTATTTCTCTTGCCCTGGCCGCAACCGCTTTCTGTGGTTCTGCCGTGGCGAATAAGATGCCAGACCCTTATACCGAGGCCGAACCGGCTATTCAAGCACGCAAGGGCGTTCATCAGCTAATGGGCGCGACCCTGATGGATGCAGGAGCCATTGCTACAGGGCAGAAGCCATGGAACGGGTTTACCATGCTGAACCGTGTCGATGCTCTCGCGCAAATCACTCAGATGTACAACGACTTCTTCTTTGTTGAAGGTTCTTTCGAGAACAGCAACACCGTTGATGATCTGCTTGAGCGAAAAACGGAATTTCAGAGCCAGTCCAAAGCCCTGCAAAATGCGGCTTACGGCCTGCGTGTGGCAGTTCGGAACCACGACCCTGAAGCCAGCATGAAAGGTTTTGTTACGACTATTCAAGCATGTAATGCCTGTCACCAGACCTTTATGAAACCTGGAACAGAAGTGATCTTACCGATACCAGCGCCAGGCGCTGCGGCGGCACACTAATCACTCGCTGATTAAAACAAGATCAAACCCTACGTTTAGAAACAAAGGCAATTCCCATGAAAGAGATTAAGCCAGTATCCCTTGAGACTGATGAGCAAAAAGTCAGTTACGGCATGGGGTGGCAGTTTGGCCGCCATCTGCTGACTCACAACTTTGACGGTTTAGATATGGAAGCCACCTTCGCCGGCATTTTGGATAGCTTCAATGAAAAAGAAGCGCCATTAACTGATCAGGAAGTGGAAACCGCATTCAAAACCATCGCTGCCCGTGTTGAAGTCGCTCGCCAAAAAAAGGCTGCGGAACTTGCCGGAAGAGGCCTGGCCTTTATGGCAGAAAACGCCTTAAAACCCGGAATAATTACTACCGACAGCGGCCTGCAATACAAGGTTGTGGAAATGGGTGAAGGCCGCAAGGCTGGTCTTGTTGACAACGTTATCGTCCATTATCACGGCATGCTGATCACTGGCGACGTCTTTGACAGCTCTGTTGAGAGAGGCGAACCCGCGGAATTCCCAATCCAGAGTGTGATTCCGGGTTGGACCGAAGTATTACAGATGATGCCAGAAGGGTCTAAATGGCGCGTATACGTACCAGCAGAACTGGCTTATGGCGAAATGGGTAAACAACCAAAAATTCCGGGTAATGCAGCCCTGATCTTTGATCTTGAATTAGTCAAAGTTGTTTAATTTTTTTTCCAAAATTTTTTATTCCCTTTTCTATAAAGAGAATGGTGCTTTATGACAAATCAAGTAGAAAACCAGAACGTGGCCGATCAGATAGAAGACGATCTGCCAAACATGTCTCGCCGCGGTTTCTTTAAAAAAACAGTATTAGGTGGCGGTGCCGCCATGCTGACCGGTGGTGCCGTATTGGGCGCCTCGAAAGTATCCCTGGAGGGATCGACCAATACGCCAGGGATCGAAATTGACGAAACCATTTTTAAGCCTAAAGACCAGCGTGACGTTATGCTGTGTCATGCAACCAGCCCTTATCTGTCAAAAGTCAAAAATCCTGAGCGTGCCGAGCAATATGCTCGTCTTTGGAAAAAAGATTTTAACTTCAATGATGCAATCCAAACGTTCGAAAATCGCGATCACTTCGACAACAATAAAGTAGGTTACGGTCAGGCTGACCGCGCTATCGGCCATGCAGCCTGGTACCCGCTGGTTGTTGCCAAATCACGTGCTTCTGCCTTTACCCAACCAAACACCCCGATGCACAGCTGGGACCAGACTGACGTACACGAAGAGCAATTTGATTGGGGAGGCGGCAAGCGTGCTGCTGATATGATCCGCTCTACCGCTCGCCTGTTTGGTGCCGTGCGTGTTGGTATTGCCAAGTTCGACAAGCGTTTTGTTTATGATCCGCTGTATGACATTGTTGACGAGCGCACTCTGTCTTGGGAAAAAGACTTCCCGTTCGAACCGAAGTCAGTGATCGTTATCGCCACTCCGATGGATTACGATAATGTTGCTACCGCACCGTCCTGGACTTCCGAGGGTTCAACGGGTAACGGCTATAGCGACATGGGTAAAATCGCCTGTCAGGTTGCCAAGTTTATTCGCGGCTGTGGTTACAACGCCGTGGGCGCCGGTAACGACCTGGCTAACTCTGTTGCTTACGCTATTCTTGCTGGTCTGGGTGAAGGCGGCCGTAACGGCTCGTGTATCATGCCCGGTGTGGGACCGCGTGTCCGACTCTGTAAAGTATTCACCAACATCGACTTTGAAGAAGCTTACGACCAACCTCACAGCTGGGGTATCCGCGAGTTCTGTAAGAGCTGCATGAAGTGTGCCGATGCATGTCCTTCTGGCGCCGTAAGTAAAGATGTGGAGCCAAGCTATCTGCCAACTTACGAGTTTAATGATGAACCCGGTTACACCTGGAACAACCACGTGGGTATCCACAAGTGGCATTCCGATGCGAAGCGTTGCTTCAACTTCTGGATGGATAACGATACATCATGCCTGAACTGTGTTGCCAGCTGTACCTTTAACGAGCCTGACTTCTGGCACCACTGGTTCATCATGGCAATTAACCCGATGATGCCGAAATTCATCCACTCGTTTATGGCCGAAGCACACCCTGCATTTGGTTACGGTGGTCAAAGCCGTACTCCTATCCCGGTCAAGGTTGAGAAATTCTGGGCATCCGGTGAAGGCATGCGTACTAACACTTCAATGAAAAATAACATCGGCACCGCCGGTAAAGCCTAAGGAGAATAACTAATGGAAGCTCTGCAATGGTTCTCACTGGGGATTATCAGCATGCTGGCAATCAACGGTATGGTTTATGCCCAGCAGGTAATCAGACTTAAGTGGTACACCCTGCCACTGCTTTTGATTGGTGTTCTGGATATGTTGTTCGGTATCGCCTGGTGTGGCTCTTCATTCATCGAAGGCTACCCGCAATCAGGGGCTATGGGGCTGTCTATCTTCACCGGCTCTGGTCTGCTGCTAATCATCATGACCTGGCGTCACCTGGTCATGCCTGGCCTCAAAACCGCTAGATAATTGTACCTATTTATATAATACAGTCGCTTAGATAGATTCCCCCTCTATCACGAAGCTGAAAAACAAACGGTAGTAAGGATAACAATCCAAGCTACCGTTTTTTTATGTGCCCAATTCTGAACGCCGGATGATTGCGTTTGCTATTATTGTTAAATCCCAGTTGGCAAGAGTAGCGTTAACAATGCGGGTACTGGTTTTATTATTTCTATTGGTGTCATCTTTTTGTCTTGCGCAAGAATCCTCAGTGCAAATTGAGAAACTTGAACAGCTTGATCAGGAACTTTCGGCGCTTATTGCCGAATCTCAGACCATGTCAGGTTCCACTCGGGATGTGGTTCGCCTACAGCTTCTCAATAAAAACAACACACTTCGGGCGGTTATTCAGGATTTAATTTATAGCAAAACCGAAGAGACGCATGAACTTCTTCTAAAACATGTCCACCAGCAGGTTCAATTCATCTCAGACGCATCGATTTTTTTACTCAACAAAATAGAAACAGACGAAAAGGCCCTGGATAAGGAAACGAATGAAGGAAAACTTTTGGCGCAGAAGTCATTAGATGAAACCCGCCGTTTTTCCACCCGCCTACTTGAAGATCAATGGGTTAACTATCAATGGCTTAAACTACTTGGTGAGCCAACACCGAAAAAAGAGCAAGCACTAATCAGTGATATTGAACACCGCTTGGAGTTCATGTCTGCATCCCTGACCTTCGACAGCCAGCAAGAAGCCTTGCTCAGTAAGCAGCTTAAATCAGCGACTGAAGGTGAAAAAGTCTCGGTACAACTGGTGCACATTCTTGCACAGCGCAAAATGGCCAGTGACATCTATACCTTGCAGTTTTTAGTTAAGCTCGCTGACGAAATGGCTCTGGATACGACGCCGTACAAACAACAGCTTTTTGAAGCGACAGGTACCCTTACCAATGATCTGCTCAACATCGAGCTCATTTTTTCGATCATCTCTACCTGGGGGAAAGAGTTCGGCCAGTGGATATTTGATAAAGCGCCACAGCTACTGTTTAATCTCCTGATCTTCGCATTCATCATTTTCGTGTTTCGCTGGCTGAAAAAACTAACGCGGAAAATGGTGAAAAAAGCTGTTTCCTCACCAAATCTTAATTTATCGCAACTGATGCAGGATTTCTTCACCTCCATGTCCGGCAATGGCGTTTTTGCTATTGGCCTGCTCATTGCCCTGTCGCAAATTGGCTTGAATTTAACCCCAATTCTGACCGGTTTTGGTGTCGCGGGTGTGATCATCGGTTTTGCTTTGCAAGATACCCTGTCCAACTTTGCCTCCGGCATGATGTTGCTAATCTACCGGCCATTCGATGTGGGTGACTTTGTGGAAGCGGGGGGCGTATCGGGCAAGGTTAGTCATATGAGCCTGGTAAACACCACCATAAAAACCTTTGATAACCAAGTCATCATCGTTCCAAACAGCAAGATTTGGGGCGACATAATAAAAAACGTGACGCATGAACGCGTGCGTCGGGTCGATATGGTCTTTGGTATTGGTTATAGCGATGATATAGAGCTGGCAGAAAAAGTACTGAGTGACATTGTTGATGCCCACCCTGCGGTATTACGTCAGCCAGAAAAAACCATTAAACTGCACACGCTTAATACCTCTTCTGTTGATTTTATTGTTCGCCCTTGGGTACGAACTGAAGATTACTGGGATGTGTACTGGGATATTACTCGCGAAGTTAAAATGCGTTTCGACCAGGAAGGACTTTCTATCCCCTTCCCGCAACAGGATGTTCATCTTCACATGGTCGATAAAAAAACATAATTCCGAGCTCCCAATTTTGTTTCAAATTATTTCAATATATATCTACAGTACAAAGTATCCGTAAAAATGACATATTCCTAACACACGATACTTTTCTTTGGCCATAATTAATTTTAATTCATAAATCGCAGCGATTCATTCACGCTACAAATAGACAAAACCGAGTTAATCATCGAACTTTTTTATTGTTATACAGTTTGCTTTTAAAGACCATTAATACAAATAAATAGCGTACAATTAGTCATGCTCACAATTTTTAATTGACCGTAAGACAGCTTCTGTTCAATGAAAAGCAATAACATTACCACATCGAAATTCTGGGAATCGACACTATGAAAAAGCGTTTACTTACCGTATTGGCATTACCTATGATTATTGCAGCATGTGCAGGTATCAACGGCGATAGCAGCAAAGTTGCTACCGAGGGCGACCTTGTTAACAACAATTGGGTTCTCACTCAAGTAGACAACAAAGCCATTGAGTTGCCAGAACCGTTTAAAGCCCCAAATCTTGAACTAACCAATGACATGAGCGCAAATGGCCATTCAGGTTGTAACCGTTACTTTGGTCAGGCTGAATTGAACAACGGTCAGTTACGCATTGAAAAAATGGGAATGACAATGATGGCTTGCCCAGCACCCGCAATGGAGATGGAAAAAACCCTGACCCAGACGCTGACAGACTGGAGTGAAGCGAAAATTTCCGGCGGTGAGTTAACACTAACCAACACCAACCACACTCTGACTTTCAAACGCACCGACGCTCAGTAATCATTGTATTGAATGTAACAAGGCGGGGTTCTAGCCTCGCCTCTAGGTTCTAGTACCTAAACACAGTGAAGATGATTGATTAAAATAGTCGAAGTCCGTCATCCCAGAAACCGCCAAACACTGAACTTGCAGGCTTTCTCAAAACTCACCTGGCGGTTATCAGGGATCCATCATGCACGGAAGGTTCAGTGGACGGTGGATCCCCGATAATCGCTACTGTAAATCCAATCGATAATGAAAAGATCAATATTAAGCGCTTCAATAGATGACAAAGAGCAAGGATGACGACGGTTTGTTTTCATCGATAAAAAACTAATCTGTTCAATCAATCATAATTAATGAGTCAAGGTACTAGGTTCTAACATAACGACACCAACTCCTTTGGGAGTTCACCGTTGATTTTTATTGCTCGTACACGATTACGACCGCCCTTCTTCGCCTGATATAACGCCGCATCGGCAGTGTTGAATAAGCTCTCAATTGTCTGGTTAGCCACAGACACTGCAGACACCACACCTATTGATATCGTGACAAAGGGATATACATCTGATGCTTTATGTTCTATCGCGAGTCGTTCGAGTACAGCCTTGCATTGCTTGGCAACTACTTCACCATTGGTGGTATTGGGTAACAATACCCCAAACTCTTCCCCTCCTATACGTGCAATCATATCTGCCGGTCGTTTCAGGGTTCTTTCCAGCTCAGTCGCCACCAGAGTCAGGCAGCGATCACCCGCCTGATGGCCATAATTATCATTAAATGCTTTAAAATAATCGATATCAATCAGCAACAAAGCAATAGGTTTTCCTTCCCTCGCCGCGCGCCGAAATTCTTGGTCAAGATACTCATCAAAACAGCGACGATTCGAAATGCCCGTTAAGCCATCTGTTTTGGTCAGCCGATCTAATCTAGCATTTGCTGCATTTAATTCCTGGTTCTTAATATCAATAGCTCTGTTAATCGCCTTATTTCTTCGTAAAATGATAAAGCCAAATAGTGTTGCAAAAGCAAAAAACAGATTACCGCCAATTAAAACTAGCCAGGGCATCGTTGTGCGCCTTTCACTAAAATAGTATTCCGTAGGTATTGCATTTAGCACCCAACGACGTCCCCCCATATCAAGTACAGTTTGACTATAGAGAAACTGCTTCAATAAACCATTATCACCGCTGTTATTCTGAGGCTGTTTAAATAACTGATGGTTTCCCTTTGATGCAGTGGTATCTATTAGCATTAGTGCCATATTTTTCTCATCACCAACCACATAGGCGACATTAAATATCTCATCAAAATTAAACACAGCCACCACAAACCCGACAATCGTGTTTTGTCGCTGTTGCAAAGTTTGAGGGGCCTCAGTGTTATATACAGGAATAAAACTAAGTAAACCAATCTGCTCACCTGCCGCCTGAACCAGCTTCACCCCTCCGGAGAGTTGTAACTGGCCAGAATCTCGTGCCCTATTGATTGCCTCTCGGCGAAGAGCATTTGATCCCAAATCATAGCCAATAACGGCATGATTACCCGCAACAGGCTCTACATAATAAACAGGATAATAGACATCACGATCAGAGGCCCTGACCATTTCCCCTGTCGCAACACGTTCCGTAATCTGAAATCCGGGTCTATTTTCCCTGCCCAGAGCTTCCATCTCGTCCCGAGCAGAATGATCAACCTTAGGGATCCATCCCAGCGCATGGATCTTTTTGTGACGAGTCAGCGTTTGCGCTACCAAATCCGAAAATTCAGAGGATGACAAGACACCACTCTTGTCAAAAGTCGATTTAACAGAATACAGCGCTTCAAGATGAAAGTTGATCTTCTGATAAAGGGCACTGGCTTTTACCTCGACATCATCTTCAAACTCGCGCTGAATATTTTTCGTTTCCATCTTATAAAACAGCCAGAAAAACAGGCACGATAAGGTGATGCCTGTCGCAATCGAAATAACAGTAACGTGAAACAGCCGACTATCCATCAAATCCCTTTGTGAATATTTATAAATGTTTAATATTCATTAAAGACATCTTTTTGATTTTTACCACTCCGAAATGAAAAAAGAGCGCTTAGAGCACTCTTTCAATTTCTTTTCATTACAATTTGTTACACAGCTTTTGCTTGCCACTCCTCACGAAGTGCTTTCGCGGCTGTAACCATACTGCTCAAAGCGGCTTCGGTCTCTTCCCAGTTACGGGTTTTCAAACGACAGTCAGGGTTAATCCATAGTCTTTCAATCGGTATACCTAAGTGACCTCAAGATGCAGGATTCAGAGTGATGCCAGCCAGTTCAATTCAAGGAAAATGTGCGAAGGAATGGCTGGTCCTTTTGAGTGCATTTGACACAGAAGTGGGCTGGCTGGATCACTCCCGAAGGGCGAGTTTTCCAGGCACTAATGTTGCGTTGCTGATTTTTGATGTAGAGCGCTATATCTGCAAATTAGCGCCTGACCTTAGCGCCTGGAAATTCTCGCTGAAACGAGCATCTTGAGGTTACTTGGGTATATAAGAGATCCGGCTTTCTCTGCTAATTGAATAATTTGCTCTTGGACGTCTGGATGTTTACACATCCTCCTTGAACCTGTACATTGAATTCATATTGAAACAAGGATGTTGAAATTCGCTCATGATTGAAATTAAGCACCTCAGAACCCTTTCTGTTCTGCGGGACACAGGGTCTCTAACCGCAACGGCTAACACCTTGTGTCTGACACAATCAGCTTTATCACATCAACTGAAAGGTCTGGAACAACGGTTAGGCGGGCAACTCTTTCTGCGTAAAACACGTCCGGTGAAATTTACGGCTGAAGGCGAAATTTTGCTCCGACTGGCAGATGATCTGATCCCCCGTATTGTTAAAGCAGAACACGATCTCTCAAGCCTGAAAGCCGATGCCAATGGCCGATTACACATGGCTATTGATTGCCACTCCTGCTTCCAGTGGCTGATGCCTGCGTTAAAGGAATATCAGATCCACTGGCCTTCGGTTGCGCTTGATTTCTCTTCGGGTTTCGGGTTTGAGCCGCTCCCGGCTTTGGCCTCTGGCGAACTTGATGTTGTGATCACTTCTGATATTCAACCCCGAACTGAAATTCACTACGAGCCTTTATTCGATTTTGAAATGCGATTAGTGGTCTCGCCTCAATCGCCTTTAGCTGATAAAGACGTTATCGAGCCTGGTGATATTGCCGATCAGACGATGCTCAGCTATCCGGTTCAAAAGAACCGTTTAGATATTGTGAAGCACTTCCTCCAACCCGCAGGTATCGAACCACAAGCCTGGAAGCAAGCCGATAATACCTTGATGCTGGTTCAAATGGTGTCTGCTGGCTTAGGGGTTGCAGCACTGCCAAACTGGGCAATTCATGATTTTTCCCGCCAGGGATTAATTGTGAGCAAACCACTTGGGGAGGGATTATGGCGCCGGCTATTTGCAGCCATCCGTTCATCGGAACAGGATCGCCATTACTTGCAGGCGTTCTTTGCTACCGCAAGGCAACAGTGCCAAACCCATCTTGAAGGAATTAAAGCGGCATAAGTGACCAACATGAAGCTGTAATACCAATAGGTACAATAAGGCCAGCGTAACAATACTGGCCTTTTGCTTTTAAAACCGATAGGTATTACTTAAATTGATAGGTATTACTTAAATTGATTGGAGATCGGATCATAGCGATATCCGAGCGCATCCATCTTATTCGTCAACGCATCAGCATCTAATTCATAACGACTGACTAACTCATCAATACTGGAACATTCCAGCCTGAGTTTTTCATTAATAATGCCAATGACAATATTGCTATCCATATTCAGTAAGTTTGAAATTTCCATATCGTTTCCCCTTCGCAGCACCTTTCTACCGATAAGCATAGTTGGGATCAGGTCAACCGACATAAAAAAGCCCTTACAAAAAAGGGCTTCTTAATTCAGAACTCACCTATTGATATGCTCAGAACAGGGTCAGCTGCATTGAACCGGAAACCACCAGCAATGCCGACGCCCCCAATAATTGCCAGCGATTTACAGTGCGGCTAAGTAGAATATGTGACGCCCACACCAGCAAGGCAAAGACCATCAGCACCAGCGCTGCGATAACATTCGTCGTCATGGTTTCAACGACCGCAGCATCAATCTCGGTCAGCTGCCACAGCATAAACAGAATTGAGATCATCGCACTGCTCAAACCGACAAACGGCAAAATACGGTGGAAGGCTTGTAAGCGCGTTCTGGCCTGAGCCAGCAATAAGTGTGCTAACGATGCGCCAAACAGTGCGATCGCCATAAAGCTCATGCCAACCTGGGGCAGTGTCATTGAGGGTAATAACATTAGCCAGCATATAGCAGCTAATCCATTTGCAGCCATCAGAACAGGAATTGGACCGCTATCGCGTGTTTTGCCCGTTTTCGCCTTGAAGCTGAAATACGCCAATGCCAGAAGAGGTAATACCGCCAGCGGTTGAGCCATAACGGCTAGCAGCCAACCGACAAGAACAACAGGCAACGTTTTATGCACTCGCCCACGCTGCCCGGGACAAATTTCACCTTTGGTCAGCACCAGCGTAAGAATAAGTTGAGCACCTAATAATGCGGGAATTAGAAACGTTAAGTAGCCTGTTAACATGATCATTCTTGTCTGAAATAAAAGTGAAGGGATTATATACCCAAACCTCTTCAAAATGCAGGTTCAGCCATTAAATCCAATGAAGTAATCTATGTGCCACATAGCATGCATACCACACAAAATAAAACAACACTTACAATGATGATGCAGACGGCCAACTACATTTGTTGGATCAATATCACAGTGATGTTATTCAATGTGTAGAATAATGAGTTCCATAATAATAAGAACAATTTGTGCTGTACTTTGTTCTGTCCCTAACCAGTAGCTATATGCAAAGTCGGGAAGAAAATGGACAATAAAAGAAGAGCAATGCAAGAAAGCCTGGAGCCGCTTCTTAAGTCAGTAAAACTGTATATACCTGATTTGTGGAGTTCAAAACCGCATACATCCAGCTTTCAGAACACACGAAGCGGATACCTCCGCAACCGGACATCATTGCTCTCTATCGTTTGGGGAGCGCTTATCCTCTTATGGATCCCCTTCGACCTTTGCTTTTTGCCCCAGGAGCAAAGCCTGAAAATTACCATTGCTCGCATTAGCCTTGGCATTTTTCTATTTTTTCTCGCAAAAAAAAATCACGAACACACCTCGTTAAGGCAAGCACAATGGTGCATAACTGCGCTGGTTATCGCATTCAACCTGTTCTACGTGTATAGCTTAATCGTGCTCGACTTTCCGCTGGCCTTCAGCGGATATGAATATGGCTACACGCTGTTACCCATTATTCATGTTGCCGTTCTTACCATTCTTCCGCTCACCATGAAAGAAAGTCTCAGCCTGCTGGCTATCACAACACTGACGCAAGTTTTGGTAAATCTACTAGCAGAACGGCTGCTTTCTCCTGAAAATCTCACCAATTACTGGCTACAAGCTGTCTTGGCCTTGATGGTACTTTGGTCTCAGCTCTCTAAGCTCTACATGTTGATGCGACTCTACCGCCAGGCGACGCTGGATCCGTTAACCGGTATTTATAACCGCCGCATGTTATTGCAACTGGCGCAGAAATCACTGGTAAACTGCGAACTTAAAGGCAATTCCTTTTCAGTATTACTGTTCGATATCGATAAGTTTAAGCGTATCAATGATACCTGGGGCCATGGGGCCGGAGATATAGTGCTGCGCGGATTCACTGACTTCATGCAGACCAAAATACGTAAAACCGATCTGCTCGGGCGTTATGGTGGCGAGGAATTTATATTATTTCTGCCTCGCTGCGATCAGGCAATGGCCCATAAAATTTCCGAACGTATGCTCGACAGTATTCGCAAATTGGATTTTCCGATTGGTCTCGATGATACCCACTTAAGCATCACAACCTGTATTGGTATTTCTACCTATTCACCAGGCGATACGTTGTCATCTATGCTTGAACGGGCCGATCGCGCCCTTTACGAGTGTAAGAAGTCTGGCCGCGACTGCTGTCGTTTCCACCCTGTAGGCCATCAATACCTCGAAAGTGAGCGCCGCCAAGCCGTCGCTTAACGTTTTCGCTCATAATTTCATTTCCCCTGTCACTTATTAAGAGCCTTAAGGCTCTTTTTCGGTTCACTTGCCTATTAATTAGTCACCCAAGCACATAATGGCGCGAACGAATGCTCGTTCGCTCATTAACGTGTAGTAGATCAAATAATCCCTCGCTAAAAAATGGCATATTTATTCTATAAGAGAGGGAATCAAACTGATCCTGTGTGGGCTGGTTAACAAACAATAAGCGAAAACGAACATGACTAGTTGGTTTGAAACAGACGTAGTGATCATCGGTGGCGGTGCAACCGGAACAGGCATTATGCGTGACTGCGCATTGCGCGGGATCAAATGCATACTGATTGAAAGAGATGATCTTGCATCAGGCACCACAGGCCGCAACCATGGCCTGCTTCATTCAGGGGCGCGCTATGCTGTCACGGATGAAGAATCTGCCCGTGAATGTATTCAGGAAAACCGTATCCTGAAAAAAATCGCTCGCCACTGTGTCGAAGACACACAGGGATTATTTATATCGCTGCCCGATGATGACCTCGACTTCCAGAAAACCTTCTTATCGGCCTGTACCCGTGCTGATATCAACGTTGAACAGCTGAGTCCGGAAGAAGCCCTGCGCTTAGAGCCCAACTGTAATCCTGATTTGATTGGTGCTGTGAAAGTGCCTGATGGCACTATCGACCCCTTCCGTTTAGCGGCATCCAATGTATTGGACGCGGTTGAACACGGTGCACGCCTGTTTAACCACTGTACTGTTACCGGATTAATCCGCGAAGGCCATGCTGTAAAAGGCGTCAATTGTCTTAACATGAAAACCGGTGAGCATTTTTCCGTCCGGGCAAAACAAGTCATTAATGCTGCCGGGATCTGGGGCCAGCAAATCTGCGAATACGGTGATCTGAATATCAAGATGTTCCCGGCCAAAGGGTCGCTGTTAATTCTTGATTACCGTATCAACAACTTGGTCATTAACCGCTGCCGTAAACCATCCGATGCCGATATTTTGGTTCCCGGCGATACCATCTCACTGATAGGCACCACATCTGAACGTATTGATTACGATAAAATCGATGATCTGCACGTTACCAGCAAAGAAATCGACATTTTATTGGAAGAAGGGACCAAGTTAGCACCAATTATGGCTAATACCCGTGTTCTTCGAGCTTATGCCGGTGTTCGCCCTCTCGTTGCAGTTGATGGCGATACCAGCGGTCGTAATATCAGCCGCGGTATTGTGCTGCTTGACCATGCGGAACGTGACGGCATGGACGGCTTCATCACCATTACCGGCGGCAAGTTAATGACCTACCGCATGATGGCTGAATGGGCGACCGACATGGTCGCGAAAAAGCTGGGGAATACTCAACCTTGTATCACTCATGAAAAACCTCTGCCAGGTTCTGAACAGGCACCCAAAAAAATCAAACACACCGCAAGTCTGGCAAAACCAGTTTATCAATCAGCTTATTACCGCCATGGCGAACGCGCAGAAAAATTCCTGAAAAATGATAAGAAGAGCAAGGCGGTTATCTGTGAATGCGAAATGGTGACCAGCGGCGAGGTGGAATACGCTATTAAAGAACTGGATGTCCATAACCTGGTCGATCTGCGTCGCCGTACTCGCGTTGGTATGGGGCCATGTCAGGGGGAACTCTGCTCTTATCGTGCTGCAGGCCTGTTCGCTGAATACGGTCATGCCTCGGGCACCGAAGCCAGTCATTTACTCAGCGATTTTCTTGAAGAACGCTGGAAAGGTATCAAACCGGTATTCTGGGGCGATGCGCTGCGTGAAGGGGAATTCACCTACTGGATTTATGAAGGTCTGTTTGGCGTCAGTGATATTCCGGAGCAGAACGACATCCCGACATCAACCGATACAAAGACACCAGATATTCAGTCAGAGACTAATGAAAGCAATATCGAAATTAAGAACAAGATCAATGGCGAAAACAGCGAGGTTGCATCATGAAATTTGATAGCTTGATTATTGGTGGCGGTGTTGCCGGGTTAAGTTGTGCTATCCGCTGTGCAGAAGCTGGGCTCAAAACCGCGGTTATTGCGGCAGGCCAAAGTGCATTGCACTTCTCTTCAGGCTCTATTGATGTATTAAGCCGACTGCCAAACGGGGAACCTGTTTATCAGCCTTTTGCACAATTCGATGAACTGAAAGCCCAGAGCCCTAACCATCCTTATAGCAAATTAGGCGAAACCAAAGTACGCGAAGCACTAACCTGGTATCAGGACATGATCCAGGCGCGTGGCGTGCTGCTTTCTTCTCAATCAGACGAGGCTAACCATCTTCGCCTGACACCAATGGGCACATTCCGCTCAACCTGGTTATCTCAGCAAACGGTACATCAGTTTCCACTGTTCAATACGGCCGGGCAATTGGGCCATATCGCCCTAGTGACCGTTGACGGTTTCCGCGATTTCCAACCGCAACTGGCGGCTGATAACCTGGCTAAGCTGTCACAGTTTAAAGAGGTGAAAATTACCACTGCTGCGGTGGAGTTGCCTGACTTTGACACCATGCAGCGTAATCCTTGTGAATTCCGCTCGATCGATATTTCGCGGGTACTGCGTGATGAAACGAAACTTCATGCGTTTGCTAAATCCTTAATTCAATCGGTAGGCAAAGCCGATCTGGTGGTGCTTCCTGCCGTATTTGGTAATGGTGATGGCGCAGCAACTATCAAGCTCTTAGAAGAATTAACCGGCTTTACGATTTGTGAACTGCCAACCATGCCACCGTCTTTACTCGGTATTCGCCTTGAAGAAGCGATGAAATCTCACTATAAAACGCTAGGAGGTCTCATCCTGGTCGGCGATGAGGTTCAGGGCGGTGATTTTGAAGATGGTAAACTGAAATGTATTTATACCCGCAACCATCAAGATATGCCTCTGGTCGCGGATCACTTTGTTATTGCAACGGGCAGCTTCTTCAACCGCGGCCTGGCCGCTGATCGCCTGAGTATCAAAGAGCCCGTCTTTGGTCTCGATACTGTCGCTATTCCGGATCGCGACCACTGGTATCAGCCTCAGTTTTTTTCCCAACAGGCCCATCCATTCCTGAAAATGGGTGTCGACTGTAACTCGCAGTTGCAGGCATCTGTGAATAATCAGACGGTAGGAAACTTATTCTGCGCTGGCGCATTGCTCGCTCATTATGATCCCGTGTTTGAAGGATGTGGCAGCGGTGTCGCGATCAGTACTGGCTACTGTATCGCCGAGCAAATGATCGCAAATGCTAACTTACCGAGCCAGACCAAGTCTGAGCCTGAGCAAGAACAACAAGAAAGGACTATCGCATGAGCCTTCTACAAAAAGACACCAGCTTTGACCAGTGTATCAAATGCACCGTTTGTACCGTTTACTGCCCGGTCGCTAAAGCAAACCCAGAATTTCCGGGGCCTAAACAGTGTGGTCCCGATGGCGAACGCCTGCGCTTAAAAAGCCCGGAGTATTATGATGAAACCCTGAAACTCTGCACCAACTGTAAACGGTGTGAAACTGTCTGCCCTTCAGGCGTTAAAATTGGTGACATCATTGCGGTTGCCCGTGACAAACACGCTAAACTGCCACTGAATATCAAAACCATTCGTGATTTTGTCTTAAGCCATACCGACTTAATGGGCTCGGTAGCCACACCATTTGCTCCTGTGGTCAATGCAGTCACCAGCCTTAAACCGGTAAAGAAGGTCATGCACAAAACCATTGGGGTACATGACCATAAGAGCCTGCCTAAGTACTCCCATGGTACATTCCGCCGCTGGTACAAACAAAACTGCACCAGTCAGGCACTGTACCCTCAGCAAGTGCATTATTTCCATGGCTGTTTTGTTAACTATAACCACCCGCAGCTAGGTAAAGACTTTGTCAAAGTGATGAACGCCATGAGCATTGGGGTTCAACTGCTGGACAAAGAAAAATGCTGTGGCGTTCCATTGATTGCTAATGGTTTTTTCGATAAAGCCAAGAAAAATGCCAAACTGAACGTTAAGAACTTTGAAACAGCGATTGAAAAATACGATTCCACCATCGTATCAACCTCATCAACATGCTCTTTCACTTTACGCGAAGAATATCCGCATGTTTTAAAAGTGGATAACGCGAATGTGGCCGACAAAATCGAATATGTCACCCGATTTTTATTGAAAAACTTCATGAATGGCAAGACGCCAAAAATGAAGCCAATCAATAAGAAAATTGTCTACCATACACCTTGCCACCTTGAGCGCACTGGCGGCAGCTTATATACCATTGAATTACTGAAGATGATCCCGGGACTGGAAGTACAGGTCTTAGATAGCCAATGTTGCGGTCTTGCCGGTACTTACGGCTTTAAAACCGAAAACTACGATACCTCTATGGCGATCGGTGAAAAGCTGTTCAACCAGATCCGTCAGTCGGATGCCGATTTTGCTATTACCGATTGCGAAACGTGCAAATGGCAAATCGAAGAGAATACGTCATTAGAAACCATCCACCCAGTCTCTTTGCTGGCCATGGCCCTCGCCTGATCATCAAACCGTAAATGAGGGGGTGATGCCCTCTCATTCATTGCGACTAGTACCAGCAATGCATAAGACCGATATTAAGCCGCGGGCTGAATGCCATCTGACGCGGCTTTTTCTTTATCGTTCCCCAAGTGCTTTAAGCGCAAACACAGTACGTAAATCAGGCAATACAATATCGTTCCTCCCGCCAATACTGCCGACCACGCACCGTATTGCCAACAGGCGATGAGATAGAAGCCGCCGAGACTGCCGCCAATATAGTAGTGCACCAGGTACAATGCCGTCGCCGTTGCCTTCGCGGTTTTCGCTTTCTGACTTACCCAGGCGTACGCCAGCGAATGGGTAAAAAAGGCGCCTGAACTGATTAATAATAAGCCGATAATCATGGTAAACAGAGAATCATATACTGCGAGCCACATACCCAGTGCACTGACAGTGGTGCCCAAAATCATGCCGTTAACGGGGCTGTGTACCTGGCTCCACCTGCCACTTAATTTAGCGGTTACCGTACCACTTAAATAACAAAGAAAGATCATTGATGCCAAGCTGATCGGTAATGAATAAGGGGGAGCGACTAAGCGAAACCCCATGACCGTATATAAGTTTACAAACAACGAGAAGTTTACACCGCCAATCAGCATCGCCAGCCACAATACCGGCTGCTTCAAATGCTGTAGCACGCTTTTATTATGAGCACGTAATTGGCCTCTCTGTGGCTGAAAATATTGTTGTTCCGGTAACAATACATGAACAAGCAAAGCGCCGAGAAAACTGAACACCGCCATCCCGATCACTGCTGTTTGCCAGCCCCAATTTTCAGTCACAATGCCACCAAACAATCGCCCGGTGATCCCCCCCAGCGAATTCGCACTGATATAACTCCCGACAGCCATCATTAATGCCTTTGTACTAAACTCTTCAGCCATATAAGCCACCGCAACAGCGGCAAAACCAGCCAGCGACACCCCCATAACAGCCCGGGTTAAGATCAGCATCAGCAAACTATCGGCAAGCAGCATTGTCAGCCCGACAAATGGCAACAAGAATAAACTCAGCATCATCACGCGCCGACGTCCTATAACTTCTGAACTTACCGCCCACGGCACGAGCGTTAACGCCAGGGTCAGCGTACCTGCGGCCAATAGCCAGTTAACCTGAGCGGCACTCACTGCAAATTTTGCGGCCATTAGCGGCAACATCGGTTGAAACAAATAGAGGTTACAAAACACCAGGAAGGAGCCTAAGGCGAGAGCAAAACTGACACGGCGGTATGCAGGCGTTTTTATTTCAATCATATTCAAACTACTCAGCAAATAAGGATCCAAAGTACATAAAACAAAGAGAACACTTGTGACAACAATGAAACGGTAGCAATTGACACGCAATAATGAAAATATATAAAAACTATCGGGATGATAAATAAAGGTTATAACTATACCCAAGTGACCTCAAGATGTAGAATTCAGAGTGAGCTCAGCGAGTTCAATTCAAGAAAAATGAGCACAGGAATGGTTGTCCCTTTCAAGCTCATTTGACGCAGAAGTGGGCTCACTGACTCACTCCCAAAGGGCGAGTTTTATTGACTTCTATGCTGCGTTGCAGATTTTTAACGTAGAACTACTATGTCTTCAAATCCGCGCCTTACCTAGAAGCCAATAAATTCTCGCTGAAACTAACATCTTGAGGTTACTTGGGTATATGGATACTCGCCAACTAACGTATTTCGTCACCCTTGCTGAAACAGCAAACTTCACTCGTGCAGCGGAGCGACTACACATTGCTCAGCCCGCCTTAAGTGTTGCGATTAAGAAATTTGAGCAGCAACTGGATTTACCTCTGTTTCATCGCACTGATCGTAAAGTCACGCTGACCCATGAAGGCAAAGTATTACTCGAACATGCCCGATGCATATTGCAGCAAATTAATGATGCGAATATTGCCATGGATGAATTGAAAGGATTGGAAAGAGGCGAAGTGCGATTAGGTGTTCCCAGTATGCTGGGCTCATACTTTTTCCCGGAAATATTAATGGGATTTAAAAGTCAGTATCCCAACCTGAAATTAACCATAGTCGAAGCCGGCACCCAATCAATCCGTAAAATGTTATTAGACGGCGAACTTGATTTAGGTGTGATCCATAACGCCGATGTGCCTGACAGGCTAGAAACTGAACACCTTATTACTTCACAGATGGTTGCCGTCGTGAGTGAAGAACATGAACTAGCCTCACAGTCGCTAATTCATTTCGAAGACTTCTTTAAAGAAGAGCTCGTCATGTTCAAGCCAGGTTATTTCCACCGCGAGTTTATTGATCAGATCTGCCACACCCATCACTTTAAACCTCAAATATCCTTTGAAACTAACCTTCTGCCAATGATCCTCAATATTATCAGACATAATTTCGCGGTCTCTGCTCTATTAGAGCTGGTGACTGAACATGAAAAAGGGTTAATTCCAATCCCCTTCGCTGAGCCTGTTTATCTGAATATTGCCATGGCCTGGCGTAAAAATGGCTACCTGTCACTCGCCGATCGTGCCTTCATGGCGTTTGTTAAAAAACATTGCTGATTAACAACAATATTTACATTTAATCATGAAGTGCTCTGCCCTTGGTTAATATGACTTGTTATCTTATATAGGGTTAGCCATCACTTGCTCAATTAACAACCACAACTCACAATCCCATCAACTCTTTACAGCTGCTATAGCAATATTTTTCATCACTGTAGCACTTAATTAACACGCCATATAAAACCCTGCTTTAGATCATAAGATTAGTTGTTAACTGTCGTCTACATATCTTTTTTTAGGTAAATTGCCCAGCCATAATATGTAAGAAAACATTTAATAATGTATGCGTTTCTTGCATTTTCTATTTTATTTGTAGTTTAAAAGGATATTTCCATGTTGGAGCTATTAATTGGTCTTCTCATTGCAGGGGGTGTAGGTCGCTACATCTTCAAAGGATACACGGCAACGGGAGTGTTATTAACTGGCGGTATTATCTTGCTCGCTATCACAGCAGCACTAGGTAAAGACGTACTGCCATCTAGCGTAACATCTACAGGAAACGCAGCGACTGACGTTTTCGAATATATTAAGTACCTGTTAATGTATCGTGCCGGCGGCCTGGGCATGATGATCATGGTACTTTGTGGCTTCGCAGCTTATATGACAAAAATTGGTGCCAACGACATGGTCGTGAAAATGGCATCAAAACCACTACAGTTTATCAAATCCCCTTATGTCTTGATGGTCGCGACCTACTTTGTAGCCTGCCTGATGTCACTGGCTGTATCATCCGCAACAGGTTTGGGTGTACTTCTAATGGCGACGCTGTTCCCACTCATGGTAAACATGGGGATCAGCCGTGGCGCTGCTGCCGCTATCTGTGCTTCACCTGCTGCGATCATTCTTTCTCCTACTTCTGGTGATGTGGTTGTTGCCGCTGAAGCTGCGGGTATGGAACTGATTGATTTTGCATTCAAGACAACACTGCCTATCTCTATCGTCGCTATCATTGGTATGGCTGCAGCCCACTTTTTCTGGCAGCGTTACCTTGATGATAAAGAAGGTGTTGTGCATGAAAAGCTTGATGTAAGTGAACTAAACGTTGATGCACCTAAGTTCTTCTGCATCCTGCCATTCACACCTATCATCGGCGTTTTATTATTCAGCGGTAAATTACTGCCACAGCTGCATATTGTAACTATTTTGGTTATCTGCCTGTTCCTGGCTGCCATTATCGAACTTATCCGTCACCGCAACTCAACAGAAGTGTTCGCAGGTCTGGATGCGGCGTATAAGGGTATGGCTGATGCCTTCTCTGGCGTGGTCATGCTATTAATCTCTGCCGGTGTTTTTGCACAAGGTCTGAAATCTATTGGCTTCATCGACAACCTGCTTCATCTTGCTGAAGTTGCGGGTGCAGGTGGTATTGTTCTAATGGTTCTGCTTGTTGCGATCACGACTGTTGCTGCAATCACGACAGGTTCAGGTAATGCACCTTTCTATGCTTTCGTTGAATTGATCCCAAGCCTTGCCGCGAAAATGGGGATTAACCCAGCGTTTCTGGTTATTCCTATGCTTCAGGCATCAAACCTTGGTCGTACTGTTTCACCAGTATCAGGTGTGGTGGTTGCGTGTTCGGGCATGGCGAAGCTCTCTCCGTTTGAAGTCGCTAAGCGTACTTCCGTACCTGTGATTGTGGGTATTGTCATTGTTATTGTGGCAACCCAAATCATGGTACCTATGGCATAACAGCCACGGTTTCAATAGACCACGGTTAACTCTTTAGAAGCCCGCTCATGCGGGCTTTTTTCTAAATTCAACTTGCGGGTTACCCACAGATCGTTAGCCGAGAAAACTGAAAGACTTCCTCTTTACAGGCGTATCACCACTACACCGTTCCACCCCGCCCCCTGGATTAGTAAAACTAATCAGAAGGCGACCGTATTACCCACCCCAACTAGTTGCACCTGACGACAATGGCGCCACTTCCATACATAAACGCTGAATATCACATCAAATCAAGCTCCAACACCAAATCAAGCATAAGAAAAACTCACCCAATGAATTAGATGATCTAATGCGTGGTAATCGTTTTTTGCGACAAAGCGCTCGGGTTGAATAACCTTATTAATGTTATTATCAACACGAATTTATAAATACTTACACTTTTTTACTTTACTTTTTTGTCCATAAACAAAGAGATCTAGTTATGTGGAATCGACTTAATAAGTCAATGATGGTTTGCCAAATGATGTTTGGCTTATCGTTTTACGGCGTGATGGTAATTTTGACAAGGTTCTTCCTGGAAGACCTTGGGTATAGCGAAGCGGATACCATGATGGTGGTTGGTGCTTTCTCATCGATAGGACCTCTTTTCGCTATTGCTGGCGGATTCATAGCCGATAAGTTTTTAGGGGCGTACCGCTCTCTCACTATCAGCTATTGTGGCTTCGCAATTGGATATGCCTTGTTGGTATTAGGCGCATCAACAACAAATATCTCTTTGAGCCTTGTTGGTATCGCGCTGGCCAGTTACTCTCGCGGCCTGATGTCTCCTTCCTATCCGAGCCTGTTTAAGCGTACGTTTTCTAATGAAGAAGACTTCGAGAATGGCTATCCGGTCAACTACTCCGTTAATAATATCGGCGCACTCTTTGGACAATACCTGTTCCCGATGTTCGTTCTAGTGGTTGGATTTAATGGCAGCTTCACATTGTCGGCGTCTATGGCTTTCGTCGCATTCGTTATTCTGGTTCTTTCTCGCAAACCGTTGCTAACCGTTGGCGCTGATATTGATCAACAGCCTGTCAGCCCAAAAAACTGGGTCGCATTTATCGGCATTTCTATTTCGATGATCGGACTCGTCTTTTTCATGTTCTCCAACATGGATATCGGCCAGAACATTGTCTATGCGATCGGCGCTGCTGCCATCGGATACTTTATTTCATTAATGCTTAAAGCCGAGAAGGCCGATGCACTCAAGATGGGCACCATCCTCATCATGACTGCTCTGACTACCGCTTTCTTCGTGTACTACGGGCAGATGATGACATCGATGACCATGGTAACGATTAACACTATGCGTGGTGATCTGTTCGGATTTATTCCTATTGCACCAGAAGCTTCAATGGCAATGAACCCATTGTGGTGCATCTTGGGTGGGCCATTAATTGCGATGACATTTTCTTCTCTTGAGAAGCGCAATATCAACTTCTCAACAGCAACTAAAGTCGGCTTTGCATTCATCCTAACCGCTATTGCGTTCGGTATCCTTACCGCTGCCGTTATGAGCGTTGGACCAGATGTGATAATTCGCCCTGAAGTATTCCTGGCCATTCACTTCTTCCAGGCTCTTGCTGAAGTGATTGTCGGTAGTATGGTCGTCGCCTTCATTCTATCCGTCGCTCCTAAGCACATTGAGAATTTCTCTGTGAGCCTGTTCTCGGTTGCGATTGCTCTTAGTGGTATCGTTGGTGCCGTCTTCTCTACCTCAATCGCGCTAGAGAAAGGCCAGGAGATCACTCAGGAAATCGTACAAACCGTATATGGCGGCTACTTCAGCACATTAACAGTACTGGCTGTTGTGATGGTAGCCGTGGCATTACTGGCCTCTCGTGTTATCCGCGTAATGCTTAAGAGCAGCGAAGAATCACAAGACATGGTTCCTGCGCAAGCTGAAGGGTAATCGACCTGTAGCAACCTCATTGCATTTGAAGTAATAACGTTAATTTGGCCTCCTTCTTGGAGGCCTTTTTATTTTAAAGCTATGAAATTACCGAATACTATTTTGAGTTGTGCACAAGGCGATATGCCCAAACCACTTCAAGACAATGATTTAGGTAAATGCAATTCACCGCCCGTATGCTCTGCACGTTTCTTGGCTGCAAACTGGTGAGCCGCTATCTCAGCCTTTTCAAGTGTTCCCCACCGTTTTGGCCCAAACCATTTTGTCGTTTCAACAAGATCATCTTCATACCACCTCACAACGAACGAGGTGTACTCAATAATGGAACCGTCAGGCTGTTCATTGGGCTGATCTACGGGTTTGACGGTTACCGAGTGGCTCAAACTGCGCATCCGACGCTTCCACTATAATACTGCCATTATCAAAGATTAGTTGCCCCCTGTTTTCAAAGGGAAAAATGTTAATACACCCAGTTTTTATTTCTTTGACAACTATCAGCGGCAGGTCTAGCTTTACTAGTGTATACAAAAATATATAAAAAGGTATGGATATGTTGGCAGTTAGGCATCTCTCATTTTACCCCGTTCCACCCGTCATAGACCCTAATATCAACGCCGTTCTTGAGCGCCTCGCGGGTCAGGGGGCAAATAGTATCGTCACCCACAAAAGGCAGACATTGGCAATCTTTCGCACTTTTCTCGATATTGGGGGGCTACACCTACACACGGTAGGGTTAGAACAATCCCTTCCGCCCCTATCACGGCAATTTTGCGGATTCCTCCATGATCCCAAGCATGGTTTCAGAGTACCCGTGCGAATTTGCGGCCTGATGCGAACTTTTCAGAAGCTCGTCGGGCAGGCTTGTGGTGAACTTGATATCACGCCTCCCCCACTCATCACTATGTCTAGTGTAAGCGTGACGACGGACGTTGAGGGCTGCATACCTGAATATCGCAAGCTCAATCTCGACGAGGCGCGGGTTGCTTACTACACAGGGTGGTTTGCCCACTGCAACGGGGGAGGCAAGCAGTTCTGGAACTTGTCCGCTTTCCATGAACAGTATGGGCTGGAATTGACGAAACAGCTCTGGGCTGCCACAGAAGATTATTGTAATAAAAAGATTAAGACAACAGCTAGAAACTCTGCCGGACATCTAACATCTCTACTCACAACGATCCTTCAACTATACCCGACAGAGGCTGACTTTAAGTTTGCTGGCACTCACCACAATATCAATACTACCGTGTTTAATATTTTCTCTATCCAACTCATCGACACCAAGCAACGAGGAAACTGCGTAAAAAGTTTCTATAAACATTGGCAGTATCGAGTTGAGCTGATTGAAAAATTCTTTATCAAATCGGGACTCTGGTCTAAGCCCCCCTCGCCATTGTGGTGTCCGCAATTCAAAACTAGTCCAACCAACGCAGGAACCCACAGGCACCTCGATCAAGAAGGGAATGCATTCAACAATAAGTTGGTTACACACATCCCCCTGTCATATACCGATGACCAAGCCATTGAGACGCTGCTCGATAGTATTGAGAAAGACATCGAACACGTAACCGCTGCCTGCCGCAAGCAGGCCGACCTCACCATGCTTAACTTTGCAAAACGCAAAAAGCTGACAGCTCTGGGTGTGATTAAGCAGCCACACGTGCACTCCAGTTCTGCCAATACTGTTGATATGAAGATCGAGGCGAATCGTTACGCCACTTGGGAACACTACGGGTACAATTGTCCGGTGAACAGCAGCTACCCTAACTACCTCGGCGTTGATGGGGCAACGGCTACCTTTGTGCGAAACGGTGGCCTGTTGTCGCCTTTTACGCTTTACCCTTTCCTCTACCTGCTCATCGAGCAGCACCCCGCTATAACTGATAGCTGGCTTACAGTCTTTGAGTTATACGATAAGAACGGCAAAGCATCGGGCTTTCGACAGAGTGGTGACAGTTGGCTTGCAACGAGCGTTAAAGCCCGCCGTGGTAGTGCAAAAGGCCAGCAAACAATCATATTGAATGAAACCTCTAAGGCATTATTCGAGAATATAATCGCGCTAACGGAAGAGGCTAGGCGGCACCTAAAAGAAAAAGGGGATGATAGCTGGCGATACCTACTCCTCACCTGCAAATCGGGACTCTCAACACCCTGTAAAATCAATAAGCTCCAGCCCTTTGGTGCTGGCTTTCTAGACAACTCCCCACTCAGACACGCAATTGCAGAGCAGCCAGTGGAAACTGACGATGAGAGGACCGAGCGTCCCCTCAACAACATTGCACGACCGTCAGCGGAAGCTTACGCCAAGAAGGGCGCGAGTATCCTTAACAATTTGTCTCTGACCACCTTCCGCGCAAGCTGCGGGGTGCGCGTGTACCTGCAAACTCGCAGCGTAAAGGTGATGAGCGATGCATTGGGTCACGAAAAATACGACCCCAAATTACTCAGCAGTTATCTGCCAGAACCCATCCTCCGGTACTTTCAAGCCCGTTGGGTGCGGATATTCCAAAATGCACTGGTCTATGAGGCGATGCAGGACAGCGACTACCTACTTGAAGCCATGGACTTTGGGGAAGAAGAACTAGATGCGTTTCTGCGAAATTACAAGTTAAAGCCTTTGCCGGAACACGTAATGACGGGGCAAGTCGATGACCTTTTCGAAGGTGGTAAAGTTAATGGAAGCTCGGACGCTAATGACGCTTCGCCGTCCGCTAACGCGATTATTCCAGTATCAACCCCAATGTTACAGGTGATGAGCCGTTTGGTTGACCTAGTGGAGAAGGCGGGTAGCTCGCAGGAGATTACGAAGACCGCCGCCAACTGGTACGAGACCTCCAAGTTTGTACTCCAAAGCATTGATGCTCGTAACGAATGTCCAGAGATTGCCAAGGCCATGTCGGATGCCCTCGCCAACCCGCTACCCGCTGAAAAATTAAAAGGAGCTGTTTATCATGTCGCTTAAATTGGCTATCGACAACAGTGAGAAGCATTTAGAGAACATGACTGCCGAGGAACTGGCAGAGTTTCAAAAAATGGTATCGGGCTTGTCATATGCGGAGCAAACGGCGCTGCTCGAAAAGGTAATAACCCCTTCAGTACCAGCCTTGCAGGTAGAACTCACGAGACCGGACTGGCTCGAATCGGACTTCGATGAGTCAGTGTGGCAATGTAAGTTTGGCAGCAGGAAGAAAACCATCGACTTCAATATACATTTGGAGGACGGCAGCCTGCTCACCGCGCCAAGCAACGCTAAATTTCTATACACTATCAAGTATTGGCTCTGCGCTCTAACCCACCCCCAGAACACAGGTGGGAATTTTCTGAAGCCAAGCACTCATATCAGGAACGTAATGCACGTTTTGATCTGGGTCGATGCAATCTTAATAAGGGCAGACCGCTTTCAACCCGCTCAATATGGTTTTGGTTTGCTTACCATGGATGACGTCAAGGCGCTGCTGAGAGATCCTATTGTGTCCACTGGTTTTTACCAGATGGATCGCCGTATTGGAGACTACCTCAAAACGCACTCAGCTACTGTGAGTGACGATGACATAGCCACGATGTCTGAGCTATACCCAACGCTACGTGAAGTGCATGAACACTCATCCGAAAGAAGGCTCGACCTAACGGATGATGAACTCGTAAGGGCACGGGTTTGGCTTTTGTCGCAAAAGGCAAAGGCTTATGGAGGGAACCCACTGTTGCCTACCCATCGCGGCAACTGTCGTGCTACGTTTTTCACAAAACAGCTCAATGCAAATACCCTGCATGGTAAATCACTGACTTTACCGATCTACCACGAATTGCGGATCACGCCCCGCCTAAAGGGTACAGAATATAGGGCGGTGCCAGTCACTGGGATGGACGGTGATGGGGGGGTGTCAGAGATGACTGTCGGCTATCGCATCGGTGTCATCAAGTCTCTGAGTCTCGTGGACGGCGAGCAGTTCGCTGGGGCGTCGATAGACCTGAGTACCCTGACCCCAAAAAGCGTTCAGTCAAACTTAAATATTAAAAAGGAAGGACGTTTTCGTACATTGCCAGCACCAGTGGCCTTATCGAGTTTAAGAAATGCTTTTGAGTTCAGCTTTGCTTATGCCGATGACATTTTGCAGGCTATGGTGGACTTTGCGATCAAAGCGCCCGATATCCCCACCCGCGACGGCATGGTGAGTATTCTTACAGCCGAGCTGGATAAGTTGGCTCAGCAATGCTGCTCATCGAAATTGCAGGAGCTAGGCGTGAAGCGGTGGCGCATTGTCGACAGTAACGGCCGGTCAAAGCCGGACGATTATTTTTTGCAGCTACGCGGAAACGCGGGACTCTTTGAATTGTACGAGCTGCTAATGGGCTGTATTCAACTCTTCGTCGGCACGATGATGGCACGGCGGGTCACTGAACTAGTCGAATTGGAAGAAGACTGTCTGCACCCTAAGAAAAACCCAAGGAAGCCCGAAAATGATAAGGTCGGTTTTTTCCTTGATTTCTACAACAGGAAGTCTGGTGCAGGCGAAGATCGAGAGGCTTTACTGCGGCCTATTCCGTTGGCTGCCGCAAAAATGCTGTGGCAACTGCGCTATTTTCGGCAAAAGCTGATCAGCGCCGGATTGGTCAACAAAAAGACATCCTTACTGCTGAGCTGTTCTCGTAAAAATGGCACCTTCACTTCGATGTCAGACGATATTTATTCCCAAAACCTCGACACGTTCTGTGATTATTTTGAAACACCAGTCATTGAAATTGCGGCAAATGAATTCCGGCGCTATTACATCCGCCAACACCAGCTACGCCGCTTCTTCGCAATGGCCTTCTTTTGGGGCAGTAGCGAAACCGGTGACTACGAAGGGCTGGATACCTTGCGTTATTTCCTAGGGCACACCGATGCAGAGCACCTGTACCACTACATCACAGAAACCACGCCCGGTGCGCTTCTCCGTGGTGTCAAAGCAGAGACTCTGGTTCAGGGCATTAATGCCGACAAGATTGAAGGCATCGAGAAGCTACACGACCTATTGAAAACACGTTTTGGTGTCAGCGATGTAACAATCGAAGCCCTAGATGAAGTCGTTGATGATCTGGAGGCGGCGGTAGAGGAAGGCGACCTGACCACAGAACCACCTCTGGAAGAGCTTCGCAACCAGATTGAGCACGACGTAGAGCTACTGCTTCAAGAAGGTGTCATCGACCTAGAACCTGAATTTATTGTAATGAAGGATGCTGAGGGCAAGGCCATACAAGTGACTCAGCTAGTGCTACGAGTTAAGGAGACGGAAGATGAGTGAATCACGGGTAAGTAAATCACAGATAAGTAAATCTGAACGCGCTGATTCGACCTATGCCCTGAGAGATCTGCTAACCGAGGTCATCGAAGAGCCTGCCCAGTGGATGAGCGAGCAGGAATTTATCGATGCCCTGAAAGTTCAGGGCAAGTTCGCCAAATGGCAAGATGAGGAACGGGGGATCACACCTTGCTCCTTAAATACGCTCAAAACGTCCGCTGAAGAGACTTTAGATGGAGGGTATAACCGGCTCGACCAACTTCGATTAAACGCGCTGGCCGCGATTGAGGGGTACTCAGAGAGGAAGAACGGTAGCAACAAGAGAACCAGAGCTGGTCTGGCGAAAAGGGTTGAAGAGTTAGAGAAAAAAAACAAAATCTTAGAGCAGCAAAACGCATTGCTAGTCGACATCATCTGCAATCTAAAGGAGAACGCTGCCAAATACGCCAAAAAAGCCCCAGCCCTAACCCGTGCTCAGTGCGAAAAGGATATGCGTGGAGTAGAGGCCAGAATTAGCTTTTCTGGAAACAAAGAGCTTTTCAAGGCCATTGCAGAGAGGGAACGACATGGCGAAGAGTAGAGAAAAGCAGCTCCATACCTCGCTGCCAGAAGATTTTGAAGTACCAGATCATGTTGACCTTATGGATAAGGTCGTACCTAGGAAGGCCAAAAGCCTTCCCTTCATGTATTGGCCTGACGGTGTGCCTTGCGTTGAGGCAAATGTTTTCATGCGCTCATTGCTACATGCTGGGAAGAGCCGCCGCAACCGAGGGGGCTCATTAAAAACCTATGCGAGTCATATCTCGCACCTGATCCGCTACTGTCACAAGAACGGTTGGAACTTCAGTGATCTGGACGATAACAAATTCACCATGTTCATCCGTAATTTGCAGGCACGAGATGCATTGGGTAATGAGGTACGCAACGCCAACCAAGTTCGAAATATCGGTAGGACATGCATAAACTTCCTACGGACTCTTCAGACGTTTATGGGTATTGACTATCTTATTGGTGAAAAGGGGCAAGGGTGTGCCATTACGGTCGAAGAACGCGAAATCAAAATACAGGTTGGCAAAGGCAAGACTCATTCTAAGTGGTTTTTTTGCCATGACAGCTTCCCTAGTGCCTCTCCTCTGAAAGAGCGACACCCAATCAGCAATGATGTAGTTAAAAAGTTGGAGGCCGCTGCTCGGAGTATTCCAAACAGATCCAAGCGAGCGCGTACCCTGTTGATGCTCAATTGCCTTAAGTTAACAGGGGGCAGGCGGGCAGAGATCGCCAACATCAGGGTTAAGGACATTGAGACCGCCAGGGCAGCGGACGGCGGCTCACATATGCTGCGGCTTGTTACCCTCAAGCAGGGTGGCGAAGGGGATGACGAAGAAAAGGAGAAAATCCGTTACGTTCCCGTCCCGAAACACGTTATACAAGAGGCGATGAAGTACATTCAGCGCCATCGTCGCAGGATGATCCGCCAGAAGATTAAGTCGAAATCGCCCAAAACGATTTCAGAAGACCACGGTTATTTGTTAATTAGCGAAATCACGGGAAATAAGTTAGCCATAGATACCGTGACCACCGAACTCAGCAAGTTATGTGCCGCAGCTGGGATCACTGATGAACCAGCTCACGCACACCTGTTCCGCCATGCCTTCATCACACAGCTACTGGTGATGATGATCAAGCAGGACAAAATTATCAACAAAGACGATTTCCGCAGTCGCCTACTCAATGAGGAGGCGTTCAAGCGGAAGCTACAGCAGTGGACGGGACACAGCGAACTCAGCTCATTGGAGAGGTATATCGATCTCGCCTTTACAGAGCTTGGAAACGTGGGAAAGGTCTACAAAGCCGTTACCCTAGGGCGAGCTGTTGGTGCCGTTCAAACCCGACTTGATAACCTGAGAGCCGAAATTCAGGCTGGGGACGCAACGTTGCCGGAACTATTGGAAGAACTGGAAGAGCTGATTGAAACATTCCAAGATGACATAGATGCCAGTACTGATTCGGAGGCGGCCAACACCAACTAGCGTTGCAACATGCTCTCATAGAAGTGCCGTAACATTGCGGCATTTTCTTGAATGTCTTGCTGAATTAAATCTATTGGTCGGCAGCTGTCCAACTCTCGATTGCGCATGTGCACCACGTCAATTTGGTACATTGAAGTGATGTTTCTGGCAGGATAGAGCCGTTTTAGAGCAGCATGAATTGAGATGAGGTTCTTGGTGACAGACTGAGGGTCGTCACAGGTTTGCAGCGGTCGCTCAGGGTCTTCGATGCCCCACCGTTCGTGCAATTTAACCGCAGGCTTGTAGAGTTCATCCATCGCATCTCTCCCATTTATCCTGCTGGCTCTATGGGTAAAAAGGGAGAAGCTGAGCGTAGGCTCTGCTCCCCCCCACAATGATTTACAACCCACAGACCTCTCATTTGATCAAACAGCTATTTGACCAAGTTTTTTTTAATGAATGTAATGTGTCTTGTGGATAGCGGGAACATCACGACATTGATATAGATAGTTACCGGAGAGGGCATGGAAGGTGTAAGCGGACAACTAAAGAGTGATCATGTCCTTCATCAACTCACATCGAGCAGAGATAATGGTGGCATCCTAACCGCTTAAGTGAGGTCACTAAATGTCTGAACTAATATCTAACGTGCTAACAGCATCTCCGCTCAATCTAGCATTGCTTTGCCTACTAATTTTGATAGTTCGGGATTTTAAAAAGGATTAATTGAGTAGGAATATAAATTTTTATAATAATCGGCCAGTTAGAAGATCATCTGGCTTAGCGCAATGCTTGTTCTTCAGTTAATATACAACATTAATCTAACTGGGAAATACAGTCGATACTTCGGGGCATATAAGACACTATCATCTGAGTAGGAGTTTCTGAGGTTCTATGGATACAAAAGAAAAGGAAGAGCTAATATCAATGCTCAAACAGTTAATGAGCCCGACAAGTAATGATGCCCTATCTAATTCTTGGGAACGGGTAGAAGAACTAAGAGCAGAGCTAACAACTGATACTAACAAATACCCATGGAGAGAATCTGCCGAAGTCCTGTGGCAGGCCGTCTCTTATGCTCAATATGATGATGAATGTGGGATAAATCGCAGTGACAAGATCACTAGGACTCCGTTAGAGTCCCTTAATGACTGTTTGGAGCGGCCAAGATTTCCTCCCATTGAAGTACTTTCTGCCATAAATGAGGCTTTTCAAATTTACATGTTGGCAGGAGGTAAATTAGAACTTGAAGATGTTTTCTTTGGGCCACGAAAAAGAGGTGTAGGCAACTATTCAGCAAGGTGTCGAAAGGAGGCGGATTATTCACATTTTGACTTTTATGTCCGTGTTGGCGGTGATCTGAGGTTGATGTCAGACGAAGAAGCTTATAGAGCACACCAGAAAAAGAGTCTTGAGGATAAAGCTGAAGAGTATCTCGCGTATGGGATGAACCCTCACAGAGCTAAACGTCTGGGCGTTCAAGCTAATTGTGAAAGTGGTATTGATCCAGAAAGCTACCTTCGAGGTTACAGAAGGTGGAAACGGACACCTAAAGAGTAATTATGTCCTTCGGTGACACAACGGCTAGTTCGTCGGCGTGAGCCGTATGAGCATCTAAGCTGGATTAGTCATGACTCAATCCCCGTCAGTTTCGAAATCACAATACGACTAGATCTGACAGTCACAAGATCTGACAGTCTGCATGCCAGCGTGATCATGGCTAGCACGTTTATGCCCCATTATCATTTAGAGTAAGTACTCTCATAGTTTGACGTCCCTCTTAGTTGACCAATCTGGGCTAATGCATCAATATAAATTTTGGTTCATATGTCGTTGCTTAGAATAATTGGTCTGGTGAAGATTTTGGGGATGGAAACATGAACATTTGTGAGCGTTATTGTTGTAATACGTGCGACACTATAATCGATTGTAGGATTGGCATGTCAAACAGAGACATTCAGCCATTCCAATTTGCGTGCCCCTCCTGTGAAGAGACAATTAAATTTACTTTTGGAGTCCCCGATGGTGCTCTCTCTGGAGCAACGGAAGTAAAAGCCATTAATGGCATATTCGACGGGAGCAACCCTTTTGTTGATTTACACCTAGATTTCCCCGTGTTTTTTGGCGAATACGAAAAGGGAAATACAACATTTTTCAATGTTATTGATGCCATCGGCCGTGAGGCTCTAGCTCACCTGAATAATCGACTTAACACCTTAAATAACCTGTATCCCAAATGCCGTGATCTAAAAAGAGTCATCACACAAAAAGGAAGATGTATTAGTCGCTCTTTATACAGCGACATCGATAATGTCTTCACCCTTTACAATTCATGAACACAATAAAGAGTTAAGCAATGAAATTCCGAAGTTGTTAAATTGGCTATACCAATACCAGAACGAACAGTGCATTAACTTTTTTGATGAGATAATTGATAGTGGCTTTTTACAAACACTCCATTTTGATTGCTTGAGCCTTTACCCCAAGATGCTCTCATTTGACCTCCCTCTCAGGCCTGCGTTGTATTACGACTATGCTGATATAGACGAGAAAGACAAGCTGCCAGCTAGAGTCTCTACTGCTGATTTTGAAAGCTGTAACAATCTTTACAAAGACTTATCAGAAGTTTTCTCTAGACAATTAGTGCTTATTGCTGGATTAAACAATCTCTTGAAGCGAGGAGACGCCAACCTTTTTTCAGAACAAAAGCGTTTCAACAAGCACCAACAGCCAGTAAAAGCTTTTTCTAGCCTTAACAATTATGCCAATGTTGATTTGGGGCAAAAGCTGGACGCCATTGACGATTCTTTTTTTGCCTTCAATCAGGAAGCTATTGATAACCAATTACGAAATGGAATCGCACATTTCAAATACGAGTATCATGAATCCACTCAGCTCATTACCTACTACCCATTTAGAGAAGGGATAGAAAGAGTTAAGGGTGTGGAAATACAGTTCATTGAATTTATGAGGAAAAATCTACTTTTATTCAGAGAGAACCACAGTTTGAATCATATAATCAAGTCATTACTTTACTACACCATATTAATACTTAAGAAAGATATTTAGCTTTGACTAAACCATCGACGTTCATCATCCTGCTTTCTACAGATCGAATGGCTAGAGCATTGCTGCCCCTAAATGAGTTTAGATAAAAATTCGTTCAGCCTATCCTTATTGACTCTTGCCTTAGTAAAACTAATAGGCAGACAAGAGCCGACACTATCATTATCGAATTCCACTTGTTTAGTGTGTTTGCGGCCTGCGTATATAGATCGTCATTAATATGAGACTAGGCACTCATTATCTGATTTTATTTATATCAACGTTAAGGTAATATTCGATATAGTACAAAGACTTACGTCTGGCGGTAAGTAACATACTAAAAGGGTTAGTTGGCTTACTGTATACCATATAAAGCGAGGGGCAGAAGAAATTGACCAGTAGAGCAGCAAACGCCACGATAAAAGGCTATTTATATCAATTTGATTATAGCGTACTGAAAATACTTGAGACCCGAGATGATAACGAGAGCTTTGTCATAGAAGGGACAGAGGACATCGATATACACGATGAAACTACTAGCAAGCATGTCCAATGTAAGTACTACGAAGCAACCGAGTACAACCACTCAGTAATTAAGGATGCTGTAGTAGCTATGCTCACTGATTACCATGAGCGTTCTGAAGATGACAGAAACACTAGAAGTTATCACATCTATGGTTTTTATAGTAGTGGTCAAAGCAAGCTCCCCGATTCAATAGACACTGAATTCGTAAAAACTAACTTCCTCACGAGCAAAAAAAGACAAAAAAAAGAAGATAAAGACAAAGGCAATAAGGAAGTGGTAATAAAAACACATGAAGTTCTCGGAATCACTGATAATACCATAGATAGCTTTATCAGAGCTTTAGAAATAAACGTAAAAGCAGCTTCATATGAGTCTCAGCAAAACTCTATATATGAAAATCTTAAGTTAATAAATGATAGGAGTTGCGATCATGAAATTGAAACTATATATTACCCTAGAGCGTTGAGCATCATAACAGACCTAGCTAAAAACAAATCAGAGACAGAAAGAACCATTACAAAGAAAGAGTTTTTATCAAAATTACCAAAAAAAGAAATAGTCTTTAATCAGTGGTTAATTCACAAGATAGAACAAGAAAAATATAACAAAGCAATAAAAAGACAGCATTTTACATTCAAGAGAACAAATATCCCTAAAGAGACGAGGATTTTTTCAATTGATATTAATAATGAATTTAAGCTTGGGGATACAGTAACATTATTGAAGTCGATCAGTGACAGATTTTCCAATGTAGAACATCAAAGGACAACAAATGACCATCGCTTTTGCCCTTTCGTTTTAATTAAGGGGGTTGGCGAAAATGAGTTGAAATCTATAAAGCAATCTCTCTACAAATCTAAATTACTTTTTTCAGATGGATTCCCTTTTAAAGATTCTGATTTCATTGTAAACCACTTGATGCAAAACTCTACAAAAGAAAACAAATTTAGGCTTAAATTTATTCCTAGCGAACTAACACTTAAAGAAATAAATGACTTAAGTGAATCAGTAGTGAAAGTTTATGATTTCTATAAAGAAACACCTATAGATAACAGTTTTATACCTGAAGACTTCGATTACAAAGCAATTAGAATTGAGAGCGCTTATTCAATTACGGAGATGATACAATAATGACAAATAAAACCACTAATGCACAAGTGATAGGTATCTTTCCTGATAAAGTGAAGGTAGCCATAATAGATATCGAAAAGTTTACAAACGGTGAAAGTATTAAGGTAGGTTCTTATATAAGAATTACTGACAACGAAGACTGTGTGCTTATTGCTGCTATAGAGAACTTCTCTATCGAGACAACAGAATCAGGCGACCCCAAATACCTGATAGAAGCCTTCCCGCTAGGTGTTATTGACGACGGCAAATTCATTAGAGGAGGAGATGCACTAACAATACCTCCAACTGGAGTCGCGCCAGCAACCGAGGACGATATCAGAAAGGTGTTTGAGGATTCAATTGAAGAAAAAGAAAACTTTTCTTTCTGTAAATTACTGTCTAATCAAGACATAACAGTCCCTGTCAACGGTAACAAATTCTTCAATAAGCATATTGCTATTGTTGGGTCTACAGGCTCAGGGAAATCTCACACTATTAGCAAAATATTGCAAAAAGCGATTTCTGAAAAGAATATAAAAAGTGGAGAGGAAAGTTTTGAATTAAACAACTCACATACCGTTATTTTTGATATACATTCTGAATATAAAACTGCGTTTCCAAAAGCTAATGTATTAGATGTAAGTAATTTAAGCCTTCCTTATTGGCTTTTAAATAGTGACGAGCTAGAAGAAATCCTCTTGGATACTGGTGAGCGAGATAATTACAACCAGTCTGCAATTTTTAGACGCTTAGTTACAGAAAATAAAAGAAAACACAACCCCACAAAAGTTAAAGTCTTCTATGATAGCCCAATAAAATTTAGTATAGAAGAGGTTTTAAACGCAATATATAACATCAAAAGTGAAACCATAAACTATAAAAATGAATCTCGCTATATGGTAGTTGATGATAGTTATGAGCTAACTAAGGATGGTAAAACAAATGATGGTGATGGTATATTGCTTGATGAGAAGTCACGATTAGATAAATACTTCAAAAAAAGATTTCAATTCCATCAGGCAAAAGGCAGCAATATATCAAAAGGTAGTTATGCAGATGGCTCTCTAAATAAGTTCTTTAGCCGATTTGAGTCAAAGGTAGCCCAAGACAGACTTTCATTTATCTTTAATAAAGATAATATGGAGTTAACGCTAGAAAAAGTATTGGCCTCATTGATTGGGTATAGTGACAATAAGTCGAACGTTACCATTATAGATCTTAGCGGAGTTCCTTTTGAAGTATTGAGTATTACTGTTTCACTTATATCTAGGCTACTATTTGAGTACGGTTATTATTATAAAGTACTCAGAGAAGGAAAAGGAGAAAAGTATAACAATGATGCTCCACTCCTATTAGTCTACGAGGAAGCTCATAAATATGTACCACGATCTGACTTATCTAAGTTCCGAGCTTCTAAAACGTCCATAGAGCGTATAGCTAAGGAAGGTCGTAAATATGGCGTAACACTTCTCTTGTCAAGTCAAAGACCCGCAGAGATTTCAGAAACCATTTTTTCACAGTGTAGTAACTTTCTAGCAATGAGGCTTACTAACCCTAACGACCAAAACTATGTATCTCGCTTGCTACCAGATACATTGGGGAGACTTAAAGATAAACTCCCAAGTTTAGGTGCTGGTGAAGCCCTTCTTATCGGAGAATCCGTAATAATTCCCTCATTAGTGAAGATAGATAGATGCGTTGAGAATGAGCCATCGTCTAACGATATTCCATACTACGAGCTTTGGAAAGAAAAATGGAAAGATATCGACTTTATAGAAATCGAAAATCATTGGTTGGGTGATTAACGCGACCTATTTATAATTTACATACTGCCCTTATAGTAGTAATTTCAAGGGCAGTATTGATTCAGCATGCGTTTTCTATATATGAAAGCCATCTTTTGAAAACACTTCAACTAAACATCTTTCTTGGAAGTGATCAGATAATACTATGTTCGACAATAAGAGGAATAAGGGCCATTTCTTGTCTCTTTCCGTCCATGGTTTCCTATACTTTTTCTAACCCAATCGACAAGAGCTAGAACAAGTTCTGTAGCTCATTTATGTCCCAAGGCTCGCTAGTAATGAGTAACTATCCCAGCCCTTAATTGCGTATAAGGCTCAAACACTAAACGGAGAATCGAAGGTGGCGATAACTTGCTCTCGAAAACGCCCGAGTAACTTGAACTGCACCTCTTCAGAAAGGCTACTGGAACTACTTTCATCGTTGTAATGAAAATCTGATTGTGGACAACAGAAGTGTAACGCACTTTCTTCAACTAGCGGTGTAGGTTGTTCAATGCTTTCCTGATGAACCTGTATTTCTGTAGCCACTTGTTCAGTTGGCATGTGGTGTTCAATTACAATATTGTCTGGGATGTCTTGGTCAATACGATTGGCGAAATCGCTGAGTAGTGGTTCCGCAAAGGTGTAGAGCCATGCTTGTTGATCTTTGGCTCGGGTAATACGTAATACTCGCCCAAGGATCTGTCGAAAATACATCTCGGTCTTAATGCGGCTTAGATGACAGCAGACTTGCAGCCGCGGGATATCCGTTCCTTCACTCACCATGTTTACACTCACGATCCACTGCGTTGTATTATGCCTAAACTTGTCAATAACTTCGTCAGAGTTAGGTGTTTTATGGGTAACAAGAATCGCGGTCTGATATAAATCATCTCGCAATAATTTTATTATCACTTGAGCATGCTTGGTGGACGAAGCTACGACTAAGCCGCCAGCAGTCGGGTTGATGCGACGGATTTCGCTTAATTTATCGCAGCCTAATCCTAATAAATAACGCATAGTGTTTTTGCAATGCAACAGCACTTGATAGCTAACACTCGAACCCTCAAGCATCTCTCGTAAGTTAGAATAAGATGCGGATTCGTTTTCACTGTGGACTGTGATTTTTTCATTATCAACTAAGACAATGCGTGGATTGCGACATACTTTATCAGATACAGCTTCTCCCAAACCATAAACGTAATCGCAGGTGATGTGCTGCCCGTCTTTCGAATAACGAGATAAGCTTATTGGGATGTTGTCTGAACGCCATGGGGTACCAGTCATTGAGAGGGTAAATGCTGCTTTTTCTTGGATCTTTGCCAGTATCCGTTCTCCCCATGCGTTTGCATTAGCCAGTTCATTACCAGAGCAATGATGAACTTCATCTAAGATAACAAGCACTCGGTGACTTTCGAGTAGCAACAGGAAACGCTCACTCAAAGTGAGCAACTTTTGATAAGTGAACGAGAAACCTTTAGCACCTAGACCACCATCGAATAAACAATTAAGTCGATGGCTGAATGTTTTCTCAATTCCGTTGGCAACTTCAGTTGAAGGTGAGAAACAAATAACGAGGTCAATCTTGTCCTGCTCAAACAAACGCATGGCAACTTCTGCCGCCATGACTGTTTTACCGGCTCCAGGTGTTGCTAAGGCAAGAAAGTGGTTGGAGATGCTGGTGTAGTGAGTCAGAGCGCGCTCTACGCACTCTGCTTGCCAATGACGTAGCTTCATTTAATGACTCTGAGTGTAGTGTTGTAGAAGAACCTTGGTGGCTTTGATTTGACCGATAAATTTGGAGCTTCTTTCTTTTGCCTGTTCATATTGCTGTTCGAGAAAAACACGCTGTTCTGGAAAAAGAGCAAACTGCTTTTTGTACTCTTCTGACTCGCCAATACTTGCGAGCAGATCGACTTGATATTGCTTTAAGGTTTGCTCTAATTCGCGCATAGGAGAGCAACTTTTATCGTTATCTAAATGCGCACCTTGCTTTGTTTTTGTGGACGTCATTATTTTTGTAACAGCGGGGTAATGACCCTTTGCCATTTTCGGCGGATTACTGAAACTAAATTTAGCTTGCGTAAAACGTTCATTAATCGAATAACGGGATCCATTGTTACTATCATCCCTTATCAGCTCAAGCAGACCACCACTGACAAGAATCTTGATTTGGCGGTAAACAAATTTGTAGGCGCTATCTTGGCTTGCGTTAACTTTAGATAAAGAAAGGTACATATCTCTAAGCTGAGGGATCGAAAACCTTAGCTCAGGATTGGTAGAAAGAATCGAATGAACGATCTTATCTATTTTGACTGTTTTATCCGACATTTACACACCTACAGCTCATATTTAAGTACTCGTTTCTCTTGATTAGAGTCAGGCCCATCTAATACGGATTATAATCCGTGGCTTTATAAGCCGCAACTTTAGATAGTTCTTGTCTTTTACAGGATGAGAAATGAAAGACTTAGCACTTCGGTTCGGGCTACAATTGCGTGCTGTTCGCAAAACAAAGAACCTGTCTCAAGATAAATTAGCCCTTATTGCAGATATTGATAGAAGTTATGTGGGACGTATTGAGCGTGGTGAAGTGAACATTACCCTCGAAAAAGTGTATCAGTTAGCTGAAGTCCTTGATGTTTCGGTTGAAGCACTGCTTCCAAAGTGAGTGGTATGAGAGAGCTGCTTGCTTTAATGGTGTCAATAGAGGCGTCAAGCAATAGATCATTACGCCATCTAAGAAAATTAATAAGCGACGGCAACACTGACTCAAACAGTCTATCTCGCTCATGCCCCATTTAGAGATGGATACTTACATTCGCTTCTTCCTGAAACGAGCACTAATCTGTCAGATTTAGTGATACCTGATTGGGACAGCAGTCAGATCGAGTGTGAGTAATCCTAAGTAATGCCCGGTGAATTTAATTTCGACAACTAGGTCTTAGTTACTAAGTCTTAGTCGTCAATTTTTATTGATGTTCAGTGATGGAGAAATTTGATTGATAAAATGCAGCATCATGATTGTTAAAGATAAGATTTAATGATGTTTTTTTAGCAATAAACACGCTTTGTACATTATTGGTTAATCGTGTTGTAAGCACACTCCGTAATGAATAGGTTAAAGCACAGGACAAAGGGGCGAGACTGTCACAATTGTAAAACCACAGCAATCTGGGCTTAGTACCATCTTCAATTGCATTTCGAAAGTCAGCATTATCATGACTTGTCAAAGCCTCTTCAGCACTGTTGTATCTACTAAAATCAAGGTATTGGACATCAATTTCTTTTGCCTTAGCTAATTTTGATGCTTCATCAATGAATCGATGATCCATTAAACTGCTGTCAGCTGAGATGATTCTAAGATCCAGTATCCATGCACAATCTATAAATCGTTCGGCAGTTATTCTCATGGGTATTCTCTGGTGTTAGTTTTGGTGGAAAGAGCACTCTTATGCCATAGGCTACTCAATGATACTTCATTTTTACACCTGGTCTAAACTGGCCAGCCAGGCCATCGTCAAAAACGACCGTCCTTCTAGGGCACTCTTATTTTGGCGGTTACGTTTCACTGGCATCGATCATTGCAGGCGATAGTCGGAGACAACAGGACATAAAGCGATTTCGCTCCGCATCTGTATAGGGTGTTAGCCAACCTTCGCTAACTCAAATTTGCCCCAAAGTGTGTTTAAGGAGGGCTTTTTTGTCATTACACTGACTAATGAGTTTTCACTACGTTTTACCTCAATCATTATCAAGCACAGCAAACTTGGTAGCATTTTATTGTGCAACAGCCTGTTGCCCAATTGCGAAACAAGTTGTTTCGCAGATCCAATGATGAAATTGGCTGCAAATTATAGCCGATTTGACACTCTCAAATTTTGCCGCAGGGTGTTGCAAAATTTGTCCAAAAGCCTGTTGGACAATCACCTAAAATCGTACCCCTCGGCCTTGGCCTGAGATGGCGTCAGATCGATGATGCGGATTCGCCCATTCGAGTAGTCATATTGAATGCTGTTTGGTGTACCGGCACAGCCTTAAAGGGTAAAAATAGCAGCCAGTGTGATAAGTGTTTTTGATAGTTTCATATAACCCCCTGAATCGTATGAGCTAATAAGATCACACAGGTTCAGGGGTTCATAGATAGGTTCAGTAGGCAATATTGCGGTTTTTGATAAGAACGACTCTATTCGTCATTATATAAAGACCTGATAAGGCTTTTATCATCCATATCAACTTTATCAAGATCCTTAATGTCCCGCCCTTCGACTTTATGATGATACGCCCTGCTGCCAATGACAGAAGCCACTTCTGTACTGCCATCTTCCATTTTCAGCGTGGCTAAGCCAGTTGATTCTTTGGATAGAATGAAGACCCTGTCTTTGAACTCTTCTGTACTGCCCCAACCATAAGGCACATAGTCCTCCAACAAATCGTGAAAGGTAGCAACGTGACTTACCCTCGGCGTCATTGAAGACTCGAATACCTCATTGAGATCAACGAAATAAACCGATTTGTTCGAAGTGGTGAATGATTCGCCCATTCTATCCAGCCAAAAGCGTTTGCCGTCTTCGGTCTGCTGATCATCGGTAATGACGATGTTGTGGTTGTCCAATAGATGATTAAAAATCAGCGTAGGCAAGCCTCTAGTTGCGGCGCTATGAGGACCCGCGATTTGTCTCCAGACCAATACTTGTGAACAGTTTTCTATTGCAAGATAAGCATTAGGTGACGGGCGACTCAAAACCGTTACCTTATAAACAGTTTCCGCATTGCATTCATCTTCATTAAGGCGTGTGTAATCAGTATTGTCTCGGCCAGTGTAAATCAGGGCTATGGTGAATTTGGTACCATCAGCATCTAGTTTATCGCGGGATCGCATCAATCCGTAACCTTGAGGCTCAATGAATCCTGGCACCTCATATGGGTAGGGTGATTCGCTAAGAAAGATACCTGTTTCTTCTTTGTTTCTTGAAGGGGTAGTTAACTTCATATCGAATCCGTCTTTGATCACCATTGGCATTTTAAGTCTAGCCTCAATCCTTTGTATTGTAATAGCTTTAACATAGCGAAGAGTGCGGAAAAGAAAAGCCCCCGTGTTCGAGGGCTTGAGCTGGATCTTAGTTATACGACCAGTAGGTGTAATAACCGCGATTGTAATCGGCGTGCAAAAATGTGTTTGCCTAGCCAAAGGCATCAAAGCCTTTTTCTGTCAAAAGGGTGATGAGCAACTGGGATCACGTACCCAACCAACACGAATGTCGAAAGCTGTACCTTTGTGGTGATAGCCTGGTTCTTCCTTCTCAACTTCATCGGGATGTTCTGCGCAGCGATAAGCAGAGTTCAAGCTAATCCCTCGCTCAGTCAGCGCAAAGAAGCGATCCCTAACGCGCTGTAAAGCGTCCAGAGCATCTTTCTGTAGCCCATGTGGGACTTGCAAGTTACAACCGTCGCAGCGACAAGAAAGACTCTTTTTTGCTGGAAGTAACCGGTGATGAGGCAATCCATCAAACCATTCCTGCCGAACAGGCAAACTGTGATTTCGACGGCCTAGTTAACTAATTTAATGCAGGAAACCATCGCCCGTTAGGGTGCTAATGAACCCACCGCTTGGTGGCGGGTTTTCTATTTTTGGCGCAGGTAAATGTCAACCTGCCAGTTTTCCCATTAGGGATGTGGCTTATGAGAGTATTGGACTGAGAGTACTGCTACTTCCACCTCCCTCTATTAATAGAAAAGGGATTAACAGGCTTCAAATTACTTTTTTTTATAGGAGTGAGTGAAATTAAAGCAAATGCTTTAACACGAAAATGCCCCATAAAGCGTTAGAGTAAAGGCTCTTTCGTATCCTGTTTAAAGCACAGCGGTAGGTATTTTTTGATGACCATATCTGGCATTCAAGTGGTGGCTTGAATGTCAGATTGTGGTTTGAGTGAGGGAGGTTAACGTTGGTTATTGAATATCGCTGTATATATATATCCACTTATAACAAAGCCACCAAACGTAAATTGCACCGAGACTATTGCTAGAGTCATCATTTATCAAACCATGAGCGACTTTATTCCTAAAGTTATAACTGAATTGGCTAGTAAAGAGTGCTTCAGCCTTAAAGATTACTTCGCGATTCAGTATTTTGTAATCGGAGGCTATCCCCAATAACAAAGACATACTTTTTTCTGATTCTGTCGTTTTGTTTATAGTTATGGTTGGAATTCCAGCTTCTTTTAAAGTAAATCTCAGAATACTTTCAACCATAGGGCAAAGAATAAACAGCGCAGTTGAAAAATCCAATTGATAACCGTGGTATAGCGCTTTTGCCACCATTGCCTTTTGGTTTTGAGGAATAATTGCACTAGAGTTAGTCAAGTTATGAAAGTAGTCTTCATTTAGTTTTAACTCACTTCTTAGTTTTTGAAGTGCGGGATAGATGAAGCCCTGTGACATACAATCAACACTACGTATGAAAGTTCGATAGCTATCAATGCGATCAGCTTCAACTGAGTCACTAGCAAACTTACCAAGTGTTCTTCCATCACTTTCTGTGAAGGCAACTGAACCAAATAACAAACGTGAAAATAAGGTTTCAGATTGCTCTCTTTTTTTTAGCTTAAGAATATGTCGATAATCTAAATCGGGAAATTTAATAATCTCGTTAAGGTTTTTGCCGTCAATCAATTCATCTACTGAGTCAAAATATGGTTTCAAGTCGATTTCAATAGGTATAGTCGCTGCTGCATTTAGTTTTACTATGGAGTTCCTAATATCAACTAAATGGTGTTCAATAGACGCTACAGTGTCATTAATATGATTTTGTTCTTTAAATCCATTGCTCAGCCCTTGAAGTAATGAAATAGCCTCTCGATACCTATCCGCAGCAACGTGAAAATTGTTCCCACTTTCATCTTGCAAAGCCCATGCTTGCAGAGTGTTGCTTAATGAGAGGGTTAGCTCCTCATAACTGATATTTAATTTTCTGTTCTTTTTGCATATGCTTATTAGTAATTGCCAATAAGAAACAGCAAGCCAATATCCTTTCTCTTCAATAGCACTATCTACCTGATTGATAAGTGATTGGCTTAGATCTGAGGCGAAAGGCCCGAGTTCGTCGATTTCAAAAAGCAACCTAGTTATGATGAAAGTATCACCACCACTTAGAGCATTATTGGCTAGCAATTGAGTGATTCGATTCTTATCTTTAGGTCGTTTTGATACTTTTGCTAAAAATAATCCTCTTTTCCAGTAATTAGTAATGTGGATTATTTCTTGTAACGGGAATTGTTCATACGCATCAATTGCTTTGGATATATACTCGTCATTCTTTATATGTTCTGTTGACCACAGAACATCGTAAAATTTAGCACTAAGCCAAATGGAATTTATGGACTCAACCAGTATTTGGATATCACCAATCAGGTTAGAATCAAGCTTATCTATTTTCCAAAATCCGTTATTTTTTAGGGATAATCGGTTTCGTTCAATCCTGTGATCGACAATATAGATAAGAGAATTTAGCAAAGATACTTGCTGGTTATCTAGCGTGGCAGCATTATCATCTCTCAATTGGGCAACTTTCCAAGCGTAATTATATTCATTGTTATGATTAGTGATACCTGACTCGAACGGAGCTTTCACTAAAAGAATAAATTCATTCGCATTCATCATTTGTATCTCCTTGTTTAAGTTAGTAAGTTACACAATCAAAGCCTTGTTTAAAACCGCTTAAACGCCGTTAAAGGATAAAAAAAGAGAGGCAAGTTGCTTTAGCTAGATTAAAGACTCTAAAGCATTTCTGTCCATTCCTTTTGCAGGCATACACCACCACAGGCTTCGGCATTAAGACGTGGCATTAATCAGAGGCCCTGCAATAGCTTGTCTCTAGATAGCTTCCAGCAGGGGCTTTTACCGTAATACCATTTACGTATAGCTTTGCTGTCGCTTCGATCTCCATTAAACGCGCTAAATCCTCTATGCTATCGCTCAAGTATTTTTCCTTGGCCTTTTGTTCTTTTGCCTGTTCTGCTTCGGTTATTTGTAATTTGGTGTCAGCAATCAACTGATTTAGCTCTTTTACATTCTCGTTATGATTTACAAGTTTTCTGATTTTAAGCAGCTCTAATTTGACCTTTAGGTCTGAAATATTCTGCGAGTAAACATCCAATTCCTTCGGACGGCTAACAACTTTTTGCTCGACTATATATTTTTCAGAATCAAACTTCAGGTAATGAGTTGCATCAGCAATGTTTCTTGTAATCATCTTTGATTCATAAAAATCGACAACGTATGCAAGCGGATGTGAAGAGCGGCTTTTGCTTAGTGTGAAATACCGCCAAGCATCATCCTTTCCATTGTGGATAGGTAGCTCTACATTGAGGGGAATTGCTTTTCTTGGAAGATTTCCACTGATTGCTAATCCAGAGAACTCAACACCAGTATCCTTAACCTGCAGGCCCGTCATCGCCTTCCACTCCAGACCAGACTTCCAGTAAAGCGAAGTGTTGTTTGGGAATGTCTTCTCTAGCTTGAAAGTGTCCGAGCCGCAAGTGAATACATAGCTAGTATTTAGCCAGCCATCAGAGAAGGTATCGAATACTGTTTTAAGTGAGGTGGTTGCGCTTACTGCCGTACAGGTTGTCAAACCTAATGCAAATACTAAAGCTGCTTTCATAATGCTATGGAATCTAAGGAAAAGTAGTTTATGCTACTACACACCACTATCGATGTGTCACCGTCTGCAAGGTTTAGTTCTATGTGCTGCCTATTTTGAGCGGATAGAGCAAAAAAATCTAAGGTGAGGTATAGCTAAACAAACACAATTGCCAACTCACTTTTGTCCAATTGTGTATTACTGGTGCTGATATTGAGTTCTAGAACCGCAAATCTGTCACGATAAAGGATAGAAGGGTGCACATCGGTCACCCTTCGCCAATAACTCCAATTTATATGCACTTATTCATCTGACTCTTTGCCAAAATCAGAAAGAGCAGAGGTGATCTCTGTTGCATTTTTCTCACTGAAGCGCTCTTCAACAAAGTCGTCGATTTTCACTTCCATGGCAATATCAGTTACTCTTTTGGCATCATCTGGCGAGAACCCGTCTTTTATGTAGGCAGCCATTAAAGTCGTCGAGCTACGACCTACATTTTTTCCAAACCGCTTAATACCATCTTTCATACTCATACAGCGACTCCTAATCAATACGAGGTAAGCTATAAGCGTAGACAAACCTATCAGTATTGCATGTCACAGAGGCATAGACATTGCTACAGCGGCAGTAACTAATTTTTGGCGCTGCTGTGCTCCTGTTTTCTCACTACCTTGTGAAGGATTGTAAGTTCATCGGCTTTCCCATACCTGAGCTAACCCGTGAAATGTTAAATTTGAAAAGTAGTTAACACGTTTATGTCCAACTTCGTGCCAGCTTCATCATCTGGCACGATTTTGCCTCATTCCGTGTTAGATCAAGAAGCCTAAGAAGGAATCGGGCATAACTGAATTATTGCCACCATATTCGTTTGGTGCCCCCCGCTGCGCTACAATACCAATCCGAACAGAACAGGGATGATAACCAGTGAAAAACATCTATTTAGATACAAACGTATTTTACACGCTAGATTTCAACGTATATAACGACAAATTTGACGAGCTATTGGCACTAGCTGAAGAGCTGGGAATCACTCTATACACGAGCGACATTGTAGTTGACGAAATCAAAAGCGGGTTAGCCAAAGACTGGATCGGCCTTTCAAAAATGGAGGCTCAAATACAAAAGCGATATTTTGACATAGCACAAGATGGATTTAAAAGTCAGTCACCTATTGTTAAAGAGAGAGCCTCTGACGCCCTCGAGGATCTGGAAGATTTTTTCACAAAAATCAGCATACTAAAAAGAATAGACCTCAAGACCCAAAATCTAATGGCAGTATTTGATGATTACTTTAATAAAGAAGGGTGCTTTAGCTCTTCAAATAAGCCAAAAGAGTTTCCTGATGCGTTCCAGTTTGAGTTAATCAAAGACCACTTAGAGCCCAATGATACATGTATCGTTTCTAGTGATGGCGACATGCAATCTGCCTCTAAGCGATATCAATACGACTACCGTAAAAACCTCACTGAAGTTTTGCAAGAGCTTAGAAAAATCAAACACAATAACGGAATATATTTCGACAGAAATGAATCTATACTACTTTTCAGATACTTACAGTACGAACATCTGTCAATAAAAGAGTTGCAAGGTGAGCTTGAGCTACTTGGGTATCCTGATATGACCAAGAGTGAATTAGTTGATACGATCAATGCTCTTCATAAAAAAGGTGTTGTGAAATTTTACGAATTTACAAACAGCTGTTTTAGCGAGAAATCTGATTTCAATGCAGATTGTGATTACGTGCGAGCATGCTTATAGCGGGGGGAGGCGTAACGCACTAGCAAGGGCGACAAGGTTAACTTGCGGGCCCTTGCTTGACAGATTTTCTATCTCGAAAATGTCCAGCGGCGCCTTTGGTGGTGCTGAGGTGCAGATTGTACGATTAGGTCAAGCTACACTACCAAAACTGTCAGATCGTGTATGAGTCAGTACATCTAAGCCTTTCAGAAGCTCTTTCTCGCTGAATGGAAGGCATTTCTTCTTACCTTTGACTGGCTTAGTGTTGATCTCATCGTCTTTTTTTGGGGCTTGAGTACACATACGTTACCTTCAATATAACCCATACTCTACTAGTTTTGCCCCGTCAGCTCTATGTACCTATCTGAAAGACTTTGCCACGCAAACGATAACTCAGTTTCGTATTTGTTAGCCGTGTTCACAATCCTGCCCCAATTGATTGGGTGCTCGACACGATAGGTGCTGTTTCCGCACTTCGATGCCACCGACTGAACTACTATCTCGACGCTTTCTCGTAGCTTGATTTGATTATCGCGGGGCTTTTTACCTGACGTACACGCATTAATAATGATGTCGCCTTGTTCAAGGTTATCAGCCAATCGAGTTCTGAAATCTTCATTACCACCGCGCCTCCAGAGGGGTCTGAATACATCATCGCGATAGACAGATGGTGGCGACACCCCGAGAGATGTTTGGAACTGGACTGCATTCATCAAAACAACGTCAAAGGTAGTGCCCTCCTCAAGCCCTTTGGGTTTGCGAACATGCGTGTTAAGCACTTTTTCAAGGTGTTCTTCAATATAATCCCCAGTGGTGCCAGCCGCAGGCATAGGGGGGTTAGATAGGAACTCATCATAATGCGGAGATTCCAGTATCAGGAAGATGCAAAGGTTCGGTTTTTCTGACGGGAGGAAGATCGAGCGCACGAACGTTGTTGTAGTCGTCCAACGGCCATCCATATATTGAGCTTCCAGCACTCGGTTGTCGAGGCAACGGCGGGGTTTGAAATCCAGTTTGGCATTGATGCGTTCGGCGATCTCAATGAAAGAGCATTGCAGAGTGTCCATATCGTTTGTCATAAACTTGATCTTCCTACGGGTTGTTTTAGATCGAGTACCCAACTGACGCGCTATCGCTTGTCCGATTCGTTACGTGCCGAACAGACTCGCTTCGCTCCCTAATTCGTCAGCTCCACTGCCATCTTGATCTAAGTTTTTCTTTTTCTTGGAAGAGTATTTTAACAGCGTTGACAATGTTTTCAGCTAGAACATTTTTGACAACAAAAAGACAAAAAAACACTTGATAGGGAAACGGCGCAACTTGCCCTCCTTTATCATTAACCATCGAGTTAATCCCCATGTTTCAACCCCCACCTTGTTAACCCATTTACTCGCTGCATCATAAGGTGATGAATAATTAGATAAAGAGAAGTAGCGAGTTTTGTAACCCTCATTTTTGTCAACGCATGGAACGCGACCATAAAAAGCATTGACCGCGTTTTTATCTGGAATGACACCATACATACCAAATCCCCCTTGGCCACTTTCACTATCAGCTTTGATATATTCCAATACCGAATATTATCATTATATTCAGGATAGTTGATTGAACCGTATACCAAAAAAAACAGAGGAAGATCAGCACTACATTGACGCTGCTACCCGTGCAATCCCCACAAGGACTTGTACAGGATCTTTACGTCGCGATTTATGGCGAGGAAGGGGCGAAGAACGAGGTGCTGCGTAACTGCGGTGTTGAACAGATGGTCGCAAAGACTAAAAATCACTGAATTCTCGCTGAACTCTGCATTTTGAAGTAATTTGAGTACATAATCCCCGCCTCCAAAGACAGAGGTCAACACATGCACACGAAAGTTACACCAATCAATAGCTATCCAAGGCACTAGGTACTTAACTCGAAACTCCTTCAGTTTCCATTAAGCTTTTTCCTATACCGTTTACCCATCAAAATTCTAAATGGGTTTGTTGTAAAAAAATCTGCCTCATCTGATTTTTTGCAACAAGCCCCTGATCAGGGTAAACAATGATTAAGAACACTATGAAATTTACAGCTGTTCTGGGGTCCGTTGCTGCAATTAAAGGTATTGATATGTTAACTGACTTTCCATACAGCGATATCTCAGACTCAACAATGAGTACATTACTAGCAATAGTTATTATCGGATTTCTTGTATTAGTCGCTTTAGCGTCTCACATTGCAAAGAAAAGCGTTAAGCGAGTTGTAAAAACAAAAATTGGCAATGTGGTTAAGTACATGAAGTTAGTTTCACGCTTTGATGATGACGAGCTTGCCGACTGGCACCTCAACTACAAGCTTATGGGGCGCGGTTATTACGTAGATGTTCATGAAGAAGTGTTTAACGACGATTACCGCTTTTTCTATAGCATTGTTGATATCGAATATCAAAAGCGCAGCTCAGCTAAGAAGAAGTCACACATGAAATGATTGACGGTTTTGTCTCAAACTGGGGTAGTAGGTTATGGTCATCATCTATCGTGAAATTGAAAAGATATTGGCAGAGCGTGGCATCAATAGCCATAGCCAGCGTCGTTTTCCGGCTACTACAGTTTTTTGTTTTGTTCGTTCTTAACCGAACCGTTGCAAACAACGATTCGATTGGGTTCGTGTTCTGATATGTGTCCAGTGCTCTGCGGAAACTCATAAAACGCGAGCATTTCAGTTTTGTCTTTAACCAGGCATTCCAAAAACCAAGTGCACCATCACCGATAGCTAACTTCGGTGGTGATTTCAGCCCTTGATCTTGTAACTGGCAAAGGACTTCGGTTTCTTAAGTATGCCTGTCCTATAAGTCATGCTGGAAGTAACAATGCTCATTTACGCCCAATATCGAGCAACGCCCTATCAAGTTAGGACGGCAATCCAATGTTCATGGTTGACGGGAGAACTGAGCAAAGGTGTTTTGAAAAAACAAACACGGCCATCAAGCGATGTATGTCGCAAAAAAATATAAATTAAGTACTGAATAAATCAGAGTATTAACCCATATTTTGGACAAGCAGTTCTAAACTAGATCTAGAGGCATATTGGTGTCGGTATGCCGTTTCGAAGAAAATCAAGGGAGTGTATATCATGACGTTAGTTGCAGTGGCTTGTCAGGAAAAAGGCGAGGGAGAATATGATACCAGGACGTGCATAGAGACCCACATAGAGGACGGCAAATACGTTCAAAGAACAAATAATGTATCCGGAGGTAAGGAGGCTGTTGAATTTATGTACGGTGAAGATAGAGTCCATTTTCTTGACTTCTGACGTGCCATTCCACATCAAATGACCGTAAGTCACTTGATGTGGATAGCGCTTTATCATTCCCGATATCGATCTGACATTATCAATACTCTCCAAGCCTGCAATTCTCATTCGTCATTACAAATCTTTAAGATGTTACGCATAACGCTTATGAGCAGAGCAAGTGCAGCCTCAATACGTTGTTTTTTATTTTAAGCTCAGATTCAGTTTCTTTGTGTAGAGTAATCATCAACGAAACGTAGTACAGCAGATAACAACTAAGATCCGAGCTTTATATAAAGAACAAGCAAGAGTAATCCAAGCGAGGTCGGTAAGCAGATTGAGTATCGGTTCTGATCCACTGCCCATCCTAATGATACGAGCTAGGCAAAGATGGTAACTCGTGTGTGTAACCAAGTGAAACTACAGCGATACAAATATGGAGAACCAAACCATGACTACCAAGATGACTTGGAAACTGGCAGCAATACTATGGGCGGGACTACTGGCCATTGCTTTAACAGACTCACAAGCTGACATCCCTAACGCTAACCAGAGCGGTGGTCGAGATGTTGTAAGGATGAGTAACGGCTGAACCTGTTAGCAGAGTTATAGACCCTGTAATTATTCCCGGTAACGAGCTGACATTATCAATACTATCCAGGTCTGCAACTCTCATTGGTCACTACAAATACAAACACGTTACGCATAACGCTTATGAGCTAAATGATGTCTAGCTATTTCAAATTAATGACCAGTGGTGGTGACCAAGGAACCCGAAAAATTTTTATTTCGCGCGATGTCCCCTCGTTTGCTAACTTTTAGCGCTCAGAAGTACCTAACAGAGCTCTATATCCAAGGCCAATTCAAGCTCTTTAGCCTTCGCTTGATATACTTTCACATGACTCCATTTTTCTAACGTCAGCAATGTTAATACTGTCTCTTTATCTTGTTCCGATATTCTCATTCCAAAAGTCACAGACTCTAGAGCTGATGGGTTAAACTTCATGACGCCATTATCATCGCATAGGAGTCGAACTTCTTGCTCATACTCCCAATTCTTATGCTTCTTAGTAAATGCCGTTTTGAATAGCGCTTGCTGTTTGTTACACCAATTCACAAACCCATCTTTATCATCGAATCTACTACCACTATTCAAATCAGTATAGAGTGTCGTATATACATGTTCTCCATCTTTTAAGTAATCCACCTCTTCAGAACTAACAGGGCCATCAGCCCTGACATGGCTATGAAGATCATCTCTGAACCCGAAGCAAATTCCTTTGTGAGAATCACCATAATGTGACCACATAAGTAAATTATCATCATAAGAACTTAAGCAATAGATGCCTTTCCTTTCGAACCGTTCCTGCAGGCTTTTTTCATGAACAAGTAACTCTGATGTGCTGTCATAAATCCCAAGTAACTCAAGAGACTGAATGTATTCTGATGGGGATAACTGGGAATCAAACGGATCGTTGAACTGACTCGATGTCGCAAAATATAACTCGTCATTTATTAGGATATTAAGTGAGTTCTTATCAACGGGACGATATTTGAACAATGACATCTTTTAAACTTCCGAAAACCAATCAATTTTGTTATCTAAAATACCAAAATTCTATCCCACCATTCTTCTTTCTCATGGCATAGCGTGAGATATAGCACTTTTCAAATAACATACGAAGCGTTGTGCTGGCCCAGCTTGGCGACAAAACCACATCGCTCTACTACCTGTAACGCGTTATGGCGAGGAAGGGGCGAAGAACAAAGTGCAGCGTAACTGCGGTGTTGAACAGATGGCCGCAAAGACTAAAAATCACTGAATTCTCGCTGAACTCTGCATTTTGAAGTAATTTGAGTATATAATCCCCGCCTCCAAAGACAGAGGTCAACACATGCACACGAAAGTAACACCAATCAATAGCTATCCAAAGTACTGGGCGGAATGCTGACTTAGTGCCTTGTAAATGCCTGATTTAGAGACAAAAACAAGAAAAAGCATTACCACTCAATGCGTTAAACCTACTAGCTTTATTGTTTATAACGATTTATAAATACCCCTTTTTTGCCCCTATTTGCCCCAAAAAGCCCATTTTTAAATCCGTTTTGCCCCTTTTTTGCCCCCATAATCCGAGCCAAATTTCTTCGGTTCATAGACGCCCAAAAGACTACACGAGTGGCGATGCAGGCTTGGCCGCTTCAGCTTACTTATGCCCCATTCCGAGTTTAAGCAACAGAGCGCTAGTGATCCCTACCAGAAAATAGCCTGACTTTTACTAATAGCGGACCGCGCAATATCTATGCGCGGAATCTCCCAATTCCGTGCAAAAACGAAGTTCCTAACCAGTAACCTCCTTCCGTATAATTATGCAAGAACGCTGAAAGACAAAACTCGCAACTGGACACAGCCAATCTGAGAATGCACACAAGTTCAAGTTACTGAGTGAAAAAATCCTCAGAATAGTCTTATATTAACGGTACCACTTTTTCTGCCTTTCGATCATTCCTTTGTACAGTTTAAAGCCGCGACGAATGCTCTCATCGGAAAAGCCAACGCCATACCCCTGTTCAGAAAGTTCAGCAGCGAGGTTTTGTTCCAACGCCGTGTAGGTTAGTTTATTTGGGTTGATTGAACGGTCCTGATGCAAGATCATTCCACAAAGGTAGTTTTTAATCTTACTGCGTGGAGGAGTATTAAGGATGTTGGACTGAAACAAAGTTATTGTTTCATCTACTTTCCTGCTCCCGATAGATTCGAGCCGCTTGTTTAGATTAATAATATCTTCCATTGAAGTAGCGCATTGTATTTCCGCTCGAATATTCTTTGCTTGAGCTGCATATAGAGATTGTTTAAACCATGCTGTTGTCTGCTTTATCTCATTGTCGGAAAGAGGCCTAGAAACATCAACACTCATGTTGACCCAATCAGTAAGTTCCACTTTGTCTGATGAACCGCAAAACTCGAGAGCTATCAAGGCAGAGAGGTACTCTTCATCACCTGTAAATTGTGTCTCTTCATTTGCTAACTTGCGAGATAATGCTTCCTTTGGCACCAGTTGTTGTCTGGTCGAGTTATCCCAACCAAAAGACGCACGATAGTGCTTATGAAGCAAATATGGCTCACTGTAAAAAGTAAATCCTCGATCCTTTTTCTTAACGGGGAAGTGGAAGAAGCGCAAGGCATCTCGATAATCATAAGTACTAAGGAAAAGTGTTGGTGAATATCGATGATAAAAGGTGTTTTTATATTCCCTAACAGGAGCCAATGCGGCGACAAGTTGCTCATCAATCATCTGAGCAATGCTAACCAAATCTGGGGAAATAGTTTGCAGCTCTTGCTCTAAGGTCTCATCATCCTCCCAATTTTCAGCTTCTAATGCCATTTCTACTGCATGCTGTAAACGCAGAGTGATGTCTTTAACCCAATATCGGTCGGAATGGTCTAGCTTAAAATAATAGTCGCTAAACACAAATGCATGAAAAGGACCATCTATTATCTCGTCTGGCTCTATGTAACTTACTGAGAATGCTGTTTTCTGCTCAATCAATTCTAAACATGTCTGAGATGCATCCAGCAGAAGTCCGTAAGCTTGTTTATAAAATGCTACATCATCAGGATAAAGCTCACATATTGCTTCTCTGTAAGCCTCTTGGCAAATAAAGTCACAACAACTGCTTTCTGCACTTCTTTTTCTACCCGCAATAAGCTCTCTAGACACGTGAATACACTTCAACTAAAAAAACAAGCTCAAATATAATCTAATTTATTTTTTTTACAATGACTCCTATCGCGTTATTGATACGTTAAACATGGTTTTCCTAGCAATAGATTTAGAATTAAATCCTTTCTATTCAATTGCTTGTGTTAAATGGATTTGATTTGTAAATTAGATGGATTTTACGATCACAAGTACACCGCCCTGTCAAGGTCAACAATATATGGATTTGTGCAAGAGTCGATGGCTTTGTCATAAGTTAAATTGGTTCCATTCATTCAAGGGAAACCATTGCGATTTAAGGAGAGCTAATGAAATCAAATGTAATCCCCTTTAAGGGAAAGCCAACTTCTAAGCTTGAAACAGGTCAAGAACCACAAGTTACTGTACAAGAGCTCGCCCCCAGTGAGTTGTTTAATATGGCTTTTGGCGATGGGCAAGAGCGAGCAAAATTAAGAGAGATGAAGCGGAGGGAATATGGGTTTAGCAAATAAAAAAACTACAGAGTATGAGCAGTATATCGATGAACAAGAAAAGCTCGTCGGTTTAATCAAAGTGACTGGAGCAAGGATGTACGGCTACGGGTATGACGATGGAGTAGAAGACTGCCAAGACAGAATTAATATGCTTGAAAATGAACGTGAGTTGCTAGAAATCACGATACGTAAGCAAGAGGAAAAGTTAAAACAAGTAGGTTCTCATTTAGGTGCAGGGCTTAGTAAGCTTAAATAAGCCGCTTAATCACTGAGCGACCCCAACAGCTATGTTGAGGGCTGTTTTACTAGTTGTGGCTATTAAGTAAGCTGATTATCAATTTGCCAAATTAGCAAAACAACTGGCACGTTTCTGTCCAACACCGAGCTAGCTGACGTGGCTAGCTCAGATCTGTCCCATTATTAGCTAGGGTTCTCAAGTAAATGACAGGAGTTTCTAGCTATCAACTAGCAAGTGAATAGCTTCTTCCCGTTTACTCTCGGGAATGCCAGCAACATCTAACATTTTCGGCGTTAACTCATAGACTTTTTCCAGCTTCAGGCCTTCTTTCTCGGCTTCTTGTAAGGCTTGTTTCCTTAATACTACATTCTCCCACTCATCGCGCGTCTTACACCACATAGTTTCATTGCCATTACTATCAGTTAGCCATACGGAATATCCGCACACTGAATTTTTACCATTTTTTTCAAAATGAGGAGGTTGGTGACTATTGGTTAAGCTGCTACCACTTACATTCTGCACTGGGTTGCCTTCATCTACCGAGACTGTGTTACTTAGTTCAGAATTCACTTGAGCATCTGGCTCACCTTCTACGTTGAGGTTGTCTTTCTCATCCTCTTGCTTCTTTAGCATTGTTTGAATGGCTTGATTGTGAGAGCTATTTCCGATTTTCATTTAATCTCCATGACTAAAGTATTTACCTACGATAATTGGGCTGAATACAGGAAATTCAAGATCAAGCCATGACATATACACACTGCCGCTTCCAATCCATTGTTACGCCAGTAGGCTAAATGGACTGCCCAGACTCTCCTAGACAAATATCGCCTATTCTTCGACTGAGTAGTCTAAGCATGCTCTGCCATACCTAAGGTAATCCGTAACTTGCTAATTTAGCAAAGTATATAACACAGAAATGTCCCAAAGCAGCTCATACTGGTTAGCCTGAGCTCATAGCAACTCTCATTCATCGTGATAAATCATCAATACGTTACGCATAACGCCCATGGGCTCAATTATGCCAATCTACAGCTCATGCAAGGCCGGTGGTGGTGACCAAAGAGCCCGAAAAATTTTTATTTCGCGCGATGTCCCCTCGTTTGCTAGGTTTTGGCTCTCAGAAGAACCTAAAAAACTGATAACTAAATAGGACAGGCACATTTAACAGAAGCTAACTAAGACTTACATTATTAAGTCAGTCAAATACACTTGGAGCAGAATTGTTCTTTTTCCTGCTTGTAATAGCCTGAACCTGAATCAATTTCGTGGTTTATGGGTTATTGGGAGGTAGGTTTATCCTTCTGGGACCAGAATTAGGTGGTAGCTTTTGATCATCTCAGGCTATTTACGTGGTGAGTCTGTAACCCTGTGCCCGAGAACGGTTGAAACTTACCGTTGCAGCCTGAATGGATCGCGATGAGCCAATGAGCAACGCACGTTGTCGTTCAAACTGCGTGCAGGCTTTTAACCAATTTTGCTGCTCGAAATTTAAACGTTGCAAGATTGGCGGTGTGCTGGAGTGAATATACCCTGTTTTACCTTGGCGAAGCTGTCGACCTGTCCAGTCAACAAGCTCTATGTAATCCATCAATCGCATCGGGATCCCTTTGATGATGGCGTTGTTTGGATTGCCAATGAAAGGGTGAAGTGAAGGGGCAGTTAGCTTTTCATTTTTCAGAGCCTGAAGCCTTGCTCTTATCGACGTATAGTCAGACTTTTCTGGCGTTTTAGCAATGCCRGCACGGATGGGATTTAAATCGACATAGACCATTGCAGCAGCCAGCGCTTGTTCATCCAGCAAKGCTTGGCACTTAAAGCGGCCCTCCCAGAAATGACCGGTACATTTATCTTCTTTATTCGCCTGTGTGGCGATATCTAAATTGAGCTCACGCATAAACCAGCTGAGGTTGGCAAGTCGAGAACGCCACTCGTCGATGATGGTTTTGCAGGCGTTGAATTCGGCGTCGCTTTGGGTATCGCCAGTCAGCAACCGCTGGATCAGTACCGGTTTGTTATGAAGGGTACACCAGCGATCAATGATTTCCTGATCTGTTAACGCTTGTGCTTTCTCTTTATCAATATGCACTACCAGGTGGTAGTGGTTACTCATTACTGAGTAGGCACAAATATCAATGCAATAGATACTGCTGAGTTGTTTGATCTTCGCTTCAATCCACTCGCGACGGTGTTCAAAAGACGTCTCTGTTGCTTCATCGTAACCACAGAGAAAGGTGCGCCGCACACAGCGTGATACACAGTGGTAATAGGGCGTTGATTCCAGGCAAATCTGTTGTTTTCTTGCGGTGGTCATGAGTCAATCCTTGCTGGTTGAATAATGACCATAGTTCAAATGCCAGACTTGAAAAGGGGCAATGGTTCAGATTGGGATTGGTGTTGCTATGCAGTGAAACTAACAGGATTGATGGTTTCTTAAGTATGCCTGTCCTATAAGTCACGATGAATTCTATATTGACTGTATAGGGAAGGGACTGGCCGCCAACAATGAATTAGAACTTTGTGAAGTGATTCTCATGATATGTACTAATTTATACTCAACCTAACAGCCTAAGTTAACGAAACGCAACGAAATCTGACAGTTGTGACACTCGGAAACTCCCCGTACATTTTTTAAGCTGCGCAACCGCCACCTTGAACGAGATGAAAAAAAGACTCGAATCGAACAGCAAAGGCCTTTATTCTTCCTATCCTCATCGTCTTGTAACGCACAGAACAAAGGGTGTACCCTCTATATGTCATTACAAAAAATATGGATATTGCAATGAAAAAAATGACACTTATTATCCTCTTTACGTTACTTGGGTTTTTAACCTTTGGGGTGAGGGCTGAGTCACGTTCTGCTGAAGCGAACCGGGCGTTGGTGGATAAGGTTAGTCTGCTCAACGCGATACGTGATCAGGAAAGTGAAAGGGCAGAACAATATCTGCTACTTTATATGCTGCGTGTCCACGATGCCTATAACCAGGCAGCGGTTAATTTTTTGAATAATGAAGTCAGTACCTCAATGTATTCAGCCAATCCCGCGATTGCGTTGGAATTTTTTGAATATAACCTGGATATTGCGATCGTTCATTTGGCCAGCAATTATCAATATATGAGTGAGGCCGATAAAAAAAAGGCAATAACTTCATTAAGCGTCGCTTGGCGTTACCGCAACGAATACCCGAGAAAATATGAAGCAGAGATACAACGGCGCTTGAAAAACTTACCGCCTGCGTTGGAAGATACTGATGTTGATTATGTCTCAGTGGCACAAGGGATCCTCAGCAGGATGGACCGTTCGGAGCGCGAGAAGCTAGCCAAATGGAAAGAGAAAGTCGAGACAACACCCTGTACTTGTGTTTTTAACAAAAACAGATCATGGAATCCTACCAATGTCGTTTGGAAGGATGCAACCTGGGAGTGTGCCATCTGGAAAGAAGATGGTTCGTGTGCCGAAGTAAAAAAAATTAGCGATGTTGTCGCTGAGTAATGCACCTAAGCTGTTACCGCTTTATCGCTGTCAGAACTAAATAGGACAGGCACATTTAACATTCAGGATAGTTGATTGGACCGTATACCAAAGAAAACAGAGGAAGATCAGCAGTACATTGACGCTGCTACTCGTACGATCCCTCCAAGGGGCTTGTAAAGGATCTTTACGTCGCGATTTATCGCGAGGAAGGGGCGAAAAACGAGGTGCAGCGTAACTGCGGTGTTGAACAGATGGCCGCAAAGACTAAAAATCACTGAATTCTCGCTGAACTCTGCATTTTGAAGTAATTTGAGTATATAATCCCCGCCTCCAAAGACAGAGGTCAACACATGCATACGAAAGTAACACCAATCAATAGCTATCCAAAGTACTGGGCGGAGTGCTATGGAACCGCACCCTTCTTGCCGACGACCCGTGCAGAAATGGATGCTCTCGGCTGGGATAGCTGTGACATTATTATTGTTACTGGTGATGCTTATGTCGACCACCCGAGCTTTGGGATGGCGGTTATCGGGCGCCTACTGGAATCACAAGGTTTCCGTGTGGGTATGATTGCCCAGCCAAAATGGGATAACAAAGATGACTTTATGGCGCTGGGGCAGCCTAACCTGTTCTTTGGTATCACTGCCGGTAACATGGATTCCATGATCAACCGCTACACCGCAGATCGCAAACTTCGTCACGATGACGCATACACACCGAACAACGAAGGCGGTAAACGCCCTGATCGTGCGGTGCTTGTCTATTCTCAGCGTTGTCGTGAAGCTTATAAAGAAACACCTATCGTGCTTGGTGGCATTGAAGCCAGCCTTCGCCGTTTAACCCATTATGACTACTGGTCAGATAAAGTGCGTCGCTCGGTAATTTTTGATGCCAAAGCTGACATTCTGCTGTTTGGTAATGCGGAGCGTGCTTTGGTAGAAGTGGCACACCGCTTCGCGAATGGTGAGACGCTTGAAGAAATGAAGCGTATCCCAGGCACTGCCGTCATGTTAAAAGAAGTGCCTGAAGGTTTACGTGAAATAGATTCTTCTCGTATCGAAAAGCCCGGCAAAGCGATGCCGATGCTCAACCCTTATGCGACAGAATCAGTCTGCGAAACGAAGCAAACAGAAGAGCAGCCGGTAGCTAAACCCGTCACGGTCTCGCCTTCTCGTCACGACCCCAAAAATAGTTTTGTTCGTTTGCCGTCATATGAAAAACTGCGTAACGACCGTATTTTGTACGCACATGCCAGCCGCGTGATGCACCTGGAAGCCAACCCGTATTCTGCGCGCGCACTGGTACAGAAACATGGCGATCGTGAATTATGGGTCAATAGCCCGCCGATCCCGCTGAGTACCGAAGAAATGGACTACGTGTTTGGCCTTTCTTATGCACGCGTTCCACACCCTTCGTACGGCAAAGCAAAAATTCCGGCTTACGACATGATCAAGACTTCCGTCAACATCATGCGGGGCTGTTTTGGTGGTTGTTCATTCTGCTCAATTACCGAACATGAAGGTCGTATTATTCAAAACCGCTCTCAAGAATCTATCATTGAAGAGCTAAAAGATATCCGCGATAAGGTGCCCGGCTTTACCGGTACCATTTCAGATCTGGGCGGCCCGACAGCAAACATGTATCGCCTGGGTTGTTCAGATCCACGAGCGGAAGCAAACTGTCGTCGCCCGTCTTGTATCTTCCCGGAGATCTGTAAAAAGCTGGATACCGATCATAGGCACACTATCGATCTTTACCGTAAGGCCCGTAAGGTTGATGGGATCAAGAAGGTCTTGATTGCCTCTGGTGTACGTTATGACTTAGCGGTTGAATCGCCAGAATACGTTCGTGAGCTGGTAACGCATCACGTTGGCGGCTACCTGAAGATTGCCCCTGAGCATACAGAGAAGGGCACCCTTGATCTGATGATGAAGCCAGGCATGGGAACCTATGATCGCTTTAAGAACATGTTTGAGAAATACAGCAAAGATGCCGGTAAGAAGCAATACCTGATCCCTTACTTTATTTCGGCACATCCGGGTTCGACCAATGAAGACATGTTGAATTTGGCGCTATGGCTGAAGAAAAACGAATTTGAATGTGATCAGGTTCAGAACTTCTATCCATCGCCGATGTGTAATGCTACGTCGATGTATCACTCTGAAACGAACCCGCTAAAGCGTGTTAAATACAAAAAACGCGAAGATTTGTTCGTCGCAAAAGGTGAACGTCAGCGCCGCGTCCATAAGGCCCTTCTGCGCTATCATGATCCGGCTAACTGGCCAATCATTCGTGACGCTTTGATCGATATGGGGAAAAAACACCTTATTGGCGACAGACCAAACTGTCTGGTGCCTGAAGAAGGTACCGAAGCCGAAATGACACCGGCTCAACGCCGTGGCTCTGGCCGACATGGTGCTAAACGCTTTGCGACCAAGCACCCTAACCAGCCAGACATTCGTAAAGACGGTAAACGTCAGTCAGGTAATCGCCCTGCTGCCGGCAAACCCGGTGGCAATACCCCGAATGGTAACAAGCCTAAATCAGGTGGAAAACCAGGCGCTAATTCGGGGAACCGTGCTGATAGCAACCGTAATGGTGCTGGTGAAAATACAAACCATGGTGGCAGTAATAATAAAGGTGGCAGCAATAACGGTAACCGCCCTAGCCGCCCTGGTAAGCCGACATCGACACGTCAAGGTCAAGGCGGAAAACCTAACCACAGTCGCGTGAAAGCACGCTAACAGCTTTAGTCGTTATAACAGCACTATCAACAATGCCTCCACGTTGGAGGCATTTTTATTTATATCTGTAAACAATTTCAACGAAACAATTCAAAGGCCATTAACAGCACCACGGCTGCGCCAAAAGCAATAGCAAAACCTACGAACACTTTTTTCTGTGCTTTCTCGTCTAAATACTTCGTTGCTAAAAAGCCTAATGCTAATAGCAGAATAATAACCGCAATCTTTAGCATGATAGTTCCGTCTCAGACATTCGTTATATAGATATTACCATCATACAAAAATGGCGCCTTACATAAGGCGCCATATCTTACATTATGGAACATTAAACTAATTTGTTTTCATATGATTAGCTTACTGACTGATGGTTTTAATGCCAACTCCATTAAATATCAGATTTCAAACATCTGGTAATCTTTTAGTTCAGGGATGGCTTTGTGCAGCTGTTGCTCTTCTTCCGCAAGACCTTTAATGGAATCACACAAGTCGTTTGCCTTGGTTGAGATTTCACCAGAACGCGCCTGAATACGCTCTTCAATACGGGCTTTTAATTCCGAAAATTTACTCTGCAGCTCGGTGAAATTAATTTCACCATTTTTCATTTCGTCAGAGAGCGCAGCAAATAAACCCGACATTGATTCGACACTGACATGCTTCATCGCCTTTTCAAACTCGGTTTTCCAGCTTAAATCCACATCTTCAAACATATCCGCCGGCATCACGAATTCGCCATCTTGATAAAACTTCTCCTGGGCTTTTTTACCGTATTCATCAATCAAAGATTCAACGCTTGCAAACGACTCTTTTGAATCAAAACTCGATGACACTTCTTCCAGAACATCCGTCGCAATACCGACACCATCATTAGCAATATCTGCCATTTTCGGCAGGTATTCCTGTACGCCATTGCTATAAGCTTCAACCGCCCGACGCTGCATAGCGTTAAGATCTAACTGCTTACCATTGATGAAAATATTGTTATCTTCATCAATCATCATTTTAGGCTGACCACTTTGGTAAACAGATACCTGACCATCATTAATATGGATATCGTTTTGAACGTCAACCGGGCAACTTTGTGCAAAGACGGATGCAGAACTTAACAGTAATCCGCCAATCAGGATTTTTTTCATCAAAATATCTCGTATTGTGTATGTATATCCAGCCAAATGCAGACTATGACTCACTTTATATAAAAAATCTAATTAAGAGTTCAACAAGACATCACTTGAATTATTCCACGTTTCAAGGCAACCTGCTTATCAGCCTATGTTTATTGATCTAATCTCAGGATTCTCGTGGAAAAAGTCGCTATTTTCGTCGATGTTCAAAACATCTATTACACCGTGAAAGATACCTACCATTGTAACTTTGACTACAATGCCTTTTGGGCTGAAGCAACGCAGGGCCGTGAAGTGGTTGCAGCCTATGCCTATGCCATTCATCGTGGTGATGAAAAGCAGCGTCAATTCCAGAATATTCTGCGCGGTATCGGTTTTGACGTAAAGCTCAAACCTTTCATTCAACGCAGTGACGGCTCAGCCAAGGGTGACTGGGATGTGGGGATCACATTAGATGTGATTGAGCATGCGCCTGACGTTGACCGTGTTATCCTGCTTTCCGGTGACGGCGACTTCGATCTGCTGGTTGAAAAGGTACAGTCAAAGTATGGCGTCAGTGTTGAAATCTATGGTGTACCCGGGCTAACGGCAACCTCACTGATTAACACCGCTCAGTTTTTCCGTGAAATTGAAGGTACGCTGTTGCTGGGACGTTAGATTGAGTATCAGGAAGGCCCGCCGTTACGTCAGTTGGCTATAACATCGGGCCTGTTGATTTTACTTCGCGATATTGTTTACCGGTTCACGTTGCTGAACGGCCAGTAGATCACTAACGGCACCACTGATCATTTTCAGTGGCACGATGACAAAATAAATGGAGGCAATCACAACCATGACAGGATCGGCATAGACCGCATAAACGCTGAGTTCCGAGATACTTAACAGCTTCGCCACGACAAAGCCTACCAGCACCGCACCGCTGATCACCGTATCCATCAACCACTGTTTGACCTCTGCATCAACCAATCCTGATTGTGCTTTCTTACCCATCTTCGACATGATCCGATAGTTTGCAAAACAACCCACCACGTTGATAACACCAAAGACTAGAGCCAGACCGGTGTCAACATCTCGCCCGCCATTAAGAATGGCCATCACTGCCGAACTGAACGACACGCAACACATGATGGTAATAACCAGTCCTTTAAAGGCGATGACCATAGGCTCCACCCTGGCGAGTTTAACCGGATCACGATTAGCAACGGGCTTACGGATATAGGCCGCCGCGACCAGAGAAACCAGAGTCAAAGCCAGACTGACTAAAGAATAAGCACCATCAAACACAATAACCAATGAGCCCATCCAGAGCCCAAGGCCAATGCCCATCAGGGCAAACAGCAATGATGATACTGTCGAACACTGAAGCAGCTTTCGTTCAAGCTGCACATTACAAGTCATAATTACCTCTGATAACCGACAATTTTATCGTCGACTTTTTATTTTCTCTGAAAGCAAGTCGATCATATCGCGATATATACCGAAGTCACAATCTCTCAGCGTCCGCTTTACTCCGCTTACTCACAAATAGTGAAAGCTCTCTCATTCTACGAGTCCAACAACCGAAAATATTAGTGAAATACGACCAACTCCTTATCTATCCCCTGAATAAACCATTATTTCGGCATTCCAGCGAAAATAGTATGAACCTTCCGTCTTCAATTAACCGCTTTTTCTATATGACATTGAGCGGTCGAATGTGACAAGCCCAGCTTCATTGCTACACTTATTTAACATGGCAACCTCCGATAAACCATGAACGTTAATTTTATTGGAAAATCATAAAGAACGATGAAAAACCATAAAGGTTGCCTAATAAATAAGGGGAACAAAAAGCATGATTAAAAAACTCGTGGCCGAATATATCGGCACCTTTTGGCTGGTACTCGGTGGCTGTGGCAGTGCCGTATTAGCCGCTGCATTTCCTGATGTAGGTATTGGTCTGTTAGGTGTTTCTCTGGCATTTGGTCTGACCGTTGTCACCATGGCTTATGCTATCGGCCATATTTCTGGTTGCCATCTCAACCCTGCGGTGACTGTCGGGTTGTGGTCAGGCGGTCGCTTCCCGGCCAGTGATGTTATGCCTTACATCGTCTTTCAGGTACTCGGTGCGATGACGGGGGCGTTTGTCCTTTATATTATTGCCAGTGGTCAGGCTGGTTTTGATTTGTCGGGGGGCCTGGCATCCAATGGATATGGTGAGCACTCTCCAGGTGGTTACAGCATGTTGTCTGGCTTCATTACTGAATTTATGATGACCTTTATGTTTCTGATTGTGATTTTAGGTGCCACTCATAAACTGGCAACGCCTTCAATGGCCGGTATGGCGATTGGTCTGGCCTTGGTGCTTATTCACCTGATCAGTATTCCAGTGACAAACACTTCGGTGAACCCTGCACGCAGTACAGGCCCAGCCATTATTGTTGGCGACTGGGCAATGTCTCAGCTATGGCTATTCTGGGTTGCCCCTATATTAGGTGCAATGGTCGCGGGTATTGTTTACCGCTGGTTAAGTCCCGATGAAGTCTGAAACGCCGCTTGCATTAAAAAAGCCCCAGCGACTATCTCTGTATAATACCTAGCGGTATAGGCCGGGGCTTTCATTATCACAATGATGAGCTACTGATGATTCGTAGCAACACCTGAACAGGGTGCTTCATTTTAATGTGTTCAAGGCGTTTTACCTGACTTCGGCACGAATACCCCGTTGCCATGCAGCGATCAGGGTTAAGCTGATCGATATTGGGTTTCCAGCTTAAGTCATAAACCGCTTTTGACATTTCGACCTTATCTTTCTCATGGCCAAACGTACCCGCCATACCACAACATCCAACCGAAACAGGTTTTAGATCAGAACCAAATCGATTGAAGATTCCCATCCACTCCTGCTCAGCATTTGGCATCTTGGTTTTTTCCGTGCAGTGGGCAAACAGGTACCATTCGTCATCTTCTCGCTGAGGATAAGGTGGAATGTCTTCCAGTAACGGCATTAACCACTCATGGGCGGTCATTACATGGAAGTCACCGCGAGTCTCTTCAAGCACTTCAGCGTATTCATCGCGATAGCACAGTACCAGTGCCGGATCGACCCCCACCAACGGTATGTTCAGTGCCGCTAACTGATTCAGAAAATCTGCAGTATTACGGGCTGTTTTGGCGAACTGACGTAAGAAGCCTTTAATGTGCTGCGCTTTACCATTTGGTTTAAACGGTACCAGCATTGGCTTTTTACCCAGTTTCTCGACCAGAGACACAAAATCACGTATCACTTCGGCATCATAGAAACTGGTGAAAGGATCCTGAACAATAAGAACATAGTTCTGGCGTTCCCGGTCTGACAGCGCCTGTAACCACTGCATATCAAATCGCGTTGCATGGTGTCCATCCAGACTTTCCATCAAGGTCGGCACCGACAGTTCGGGCGTATCAACATAACCGACCGTTTTTTCTGTCAATGTCTTCACCCATTGCGAGCGTATTACGGCATTGAAGGTCGCAGGGGCTTTGCCCATTAACGGTAGATAGCTTTCCACATAAGCGACCAGATAGTCTTTTGCCGGGCGCTGATAGCGGCTGTAATAGATATTCATAAAGCGTGAACGGAAGCTGGGGACATCCACCTTGATCGGGCACTGGCTGGCACACGCTTTACAGGCGAGACACCCGTTCATTGCTTCCATCACTTCATGGGAATAGTCGTAATCATTTTTACCCGCACCGTAGGTATTTTTCAGACGATCAATGATCTGTTTAACCGTCGGCGTCGACGTTAGCAGTTTTTGTTCAAGCTCATCGGCATTAATGCCTTGCTCTGCCAGCTGACGAAGCCATTCACGCACTAATCCGGCACGGCCTTTCGGTGAATGGCGGCGATCGGCGGTGATTTTCATCGAAGGGCACATCGGTGAGCTGGTGTCATAGTTAAAACACAAGCCATTACCGTTACATTCCATCGCCAGCTTAAAGCTGTCGCGGGTGGTTACGGGGATCTGGCGATCGTAAAAGCCGCGTTTAACTCCATCGACTTTAACCAGTTCATCGTCACAGTCTAGCGGTGTACAGACTTTACCCGGATTCATCCGGTTATCCGGATCGAAAGCCCCCTTAATGCGACGAAGTTCCGTGAACAGCTCATCGCCAAAGAAAGCCGGACCATATTCCGAGCGAAAGCCTTTCCCGTGCTCTCCCCACATTAAGCCGCCATACTTTGCGACCAGAGCAACCACCTGATCAGAAATTTCTTTCATTACTCGTTCTTGCAACGGATCACACATATCCAGAGCCGGACGAACATGCAGTACCCCGGCATCAACATGGCCGAACATGCCATAATCAAGCTGTTTTTCATCTAATAACTGGCGAAACTCGGCAATATAATCGGCCAGATTTTCAGGGGGGACACAAGTATCTTCCGCAAAAGCGATAGGTTTTTTACTGCCTTCTACGGCACCGAGCAAACCTACTGCCTTTTTACGCATAGCGTAAATTTTCTGGATACCGGCCAGATCCTCACAGATCTGATAACCAATAATACCGTCAGCCTCACGTGCAATCAGCGCATCCAGCCTTTCGCACAATGCCGCTACGTGTTGCTGATTTTCATCAGGATCATTACTGGCAAATTCCACCATGTTAATGCCCAGCATATCTTTGCCCGGTACATCAGTCAGCAGATCGCTCACCGTGTTCCAGACAATGTCTTGCCTGGCAAAGTTTAATACCCGCGAGTCGACCGTTTCTACCGACAATGCCTGTGCCTCAACCATCATCGGCGCGCTACGCAGTGCTGAATCAAAACTGTCGTATTTAATGTTAACCAATGCCCGCGATTTAGGAATTGGGGTGATATTCAATTTAGCTTCGGCGATGAATGCCAGAGATCCTTCGGAGCCGCATAATAAACGGGCAATATCAAACGTCTTCAGCTCATCATCAAAGACATTTTTCAGATCATACCCGGTCAGGAAACGGTTCAATGGCGGAAATTTATCGACAATTTGCTGCCGTTTTTCTTTGCACACTTTTACCGCGGTTCGAATGGCTGCGCCAGCCTGACTTTGATCATGCTCAAAGCCTTTCAACCCGGCGTTATCTAAAGGCTCGGTATCGAGTACCGAACCATCAACCAGTATCGCTTTCAGTGCCAGAACATGATCGGAGGTTTTACCGTACTTCAGTGATCCCTGACCCGAAGCATCAGTGTTGATCATACCACCGATGGTTGCGCGGTTACTGGTCGACAGATCAGGCGAAAAAAAGAATCCATAAGGCCGAAGGGCATCATTGAGCTGATCTTTAATCACACCTGTTTGTACTCTGACCCAACCTTCCTGGGCATTCACTTCCAGTATCTGGTTCATGTAACGGGAAAGATCGACCACCACACCTGAGGTCAATGACTGACCATTAGTACCTGTACCTCCACCTCGTGGCGAGAAGGTCACTTTCTTATAGGCATCTTTCTGGCCAAGCTGACCGATAAGGGATAAATCATCAGTAGTACGAGGAAGAATAACGGCTTGTGGTAATAGTTGGTACACACTATTGTCAGTGGCAACAGCCAGGCGACTGGCATAACTTTTCTCGATATCACCAGTAAATCCGGCCGATTCTAGCTCGTTCAGGTAAGACAGTACGACATCGTCAATACTGCTCTGATATGTCAGTGCGGGTAACATTGCTCTCCTTCTCCAGTATTACTGCCGTATCCTACGACGACTGGCCTCATGCTATGAAATAAGTGGGTTGCGTTCACTTTACATCACTATTTGCATGAAACAAAGCAGTTGGTTAGGTGGGATTTCCATAGGAATGCACGTTACAGGTGCGAGATAAGTGGAATGCTTAACTGGGTAATACGATCATAGCGTTTACAACGTACCCTCAATTATCTTCGTAAAGATAAACAGATGAAGATACCCAATGTATTTGAGTTTATCCGTTTGCCTTCAGGAGATAAGCAACGAGAGCGAATTCCAACATTCGATGAATTACAGATGATCATTAACGTCCTGCCAACTGATGTACAACCGATAGCCGAAGTTGCCGCTGAGACTGCAATGCGTCGCTCTGAAATTCTTGGTATAGAACTACGCTACCTTGACTTAAAAAGCCGAACCGTGACGCTCCCAGACACCAAAAATGGCACTAAAAGAGTTGTTCCACTGAGTAGTAAAGCAATACAGGTTCTATCTGATGTGTTAAAGGAGTCGAAATTGTATCGAGGGAAGCTGTTCTCAGTATCACCCTACCGTGTTACACAGCAATTCAGGAAAGCTTGTGACAGTATCGGCTTACATGATGTGGTATTTCACTCCCTGCGGCACTACGCAGCCACCAGCTTCTTGGAAAGAGGATTAGAAATGATGGAAGTCGCATGCATCACTGGTCACAAAGATGTCAGAATGCTCAGAAGATACACGCATATATCAGCATCACATCTAGCTAATAAGCTGGGTTAGTAACATCATTAGCCTATCTAGAGGGACCTATTTGTTGGATTTCTCAGGCTACCGGAGGGGGGGCTGGACCATAGCAAAATGCCCCCTCCCCCATTCACATATGCTCCCCGAGACGTAACCAATTTTTCAAAGTCCGAAACTTTGATAAGTAACACTAATTCGTAGGGTTTGTAGGGTGAATAGGTGGGGTGGTGCATGATTCCCCCCCCCAGACGAGTGCATACATATATAAGCTACAGCTAATTAATTTAAATAGACTCCGCGAACTCGAATTCAAATTCGTCATTAATAACGGTTTCTTTAGCCCTAATCGCAACTGATTCTACATAGTCGCGAGCTACTGCTGTTTCAACAAAATCAACATCATCAAGGTGGTCATACACAACATCTTTTATTTCACCTAACGTGACATTGAAAAACTCTTTTCGCCTGTTTACTAAATTCAAGCGTTTACTATCAAATTTAGCATGAAGCGCCTTCTCAAGCGCCGGAGCATCATCTGTATGAATCATAGCGTGTACATCGAATGTAAATGGTACTGAAGCATCACCAAGTTCTTTTACGCGGTCCATTGGCTCTAGGCGTCGAGTCATACCAATCTTATAGACGTGATCACCGAATGAGCCAATATTGGAAATAATGTAGACGTGCCCTTGTCTAGTTTGCTCTGCCATAGACTTAGCACGTTCCTTTTTGGCTTCTGCTTCCCCTAACTCCTGCTGTAGCTGAGTAATCTGCTCTTCCAGTACTGCAAGTTTCACCCCAGACGCTGTCTTTGCTTCCGCTCTGGCCTTCTCTAGCGCCTTAGAGTAACGCTTCTCTTCCTTTGCAGCCTCTTCCTGAGCTTTATTCAACTCAGCCTCTCGTTTGGCTTCTTCACGCATTTGCGCACGTATCTCTGCCTGTTCCTCTTTTTCTTTCTGCTTCTTATCATGATATTCGTAAGTCAGATACAGTTCTTTGATTTTTAGATTAAGATACTTTTGTGAAATCACGATCACATTTGGTTCGTTAAGGTCATTAATAACATCGAATGCTTTTTTTATACGCTCTGCCATTTTATTTACATTGTTCCATCTACAATTGGCAATTGCGGCATCACATTCATTATTAAAGGCTCGTGCCGTTAGGCGAATACTGCGATTAGTCATTTTCCGTCCTTCAGCGCGTGAACCTTCTACAGTCCATTCCTTGTAGCAGTGAATTGCGCCATATTTGGTTTTGCACCTAGCAAATACCTTCTGCTCGTCTTTGCATTCCTTGATTGCCTGCTTATATCGCTCTGAAGAATCAAAAGGGAACTGAGGCTCGTAAAAACCTAATTCCACCAGTTGAATTTCATCGTTGTAGATAGCTACTTGGCGAACCAACTTGTCGTAGATAGACTTTTTCTCGCTATAGTCGCTTTTGGTCTTGCTGATGGCATTTTCCAGTGTTTTCTGTTCGGATAGTAAGTTTTCCTTGTCTTCTTGAAGTTGGTTTCTTACCGCCTCACATTCTTTCTCAATGTCTATTACGTCTTTAAATTGCTCTTCTAATTTGGTCTTATCTTTAGATAGCGCTCTAATTTTTTTGAATAAGCCAATCGCTACAAACCCCAGAAGCACTGACACTAAGATAACCACTTTCAAGGCAAGCTCTATCTGTGGAATTTCAGTCATATTCCTTTGTTCCTCATGGAAAAAATAAGTGAGAAGCAGTTAGTTAAAAAAACGCACAGCTTTATGATTCAATACTTAAAAACACAAATGCAGCCATTTCTTGTTAGTGATCCAATTATGCATTTCTAGACGCCAATGTATGCAACATGGGACACATATTCAGCTGTAAGACTGATCTGGGTTTTACGCTAATTAAAGTACAGAATCACGGAAACTGCGTTACCCCATTCCCTGAATACCAGCACTGCCAATTCCCAATGTATCGTTAACTATTTATACACTCGCCCTTCCCTCCAACAGCCCTACAAACCCGAGAAACTCCCAGGCAGATTCAGTTTGTAGGGTTTATCGGGTTCGTAGGCAGGGGGCGTGTCTCTGACAACAGCAGTCCGTCCTCCTTTTCATAAATCCGTCCCGGAAACATCACCCGCTTTCAAAGTCGCAAACTTCGATTTGTACTACATATTACACCTGGGTTCACATAATCTTGAGCTACCCCAATAAAACCTATGCACGCGATGATAAGATCGCCTACTTTTGAAGACATTGGTGGGCTTTGTGCCTAGAGCGGTAGCGTGGCGTTTTCAGCCATTTTCTCCGTGTCATCAAGCTTGCCCCCAACACGGAAATGGTGAGATACACGAACTCAGATCGCATATTTCATTCGTATATCCATCGATAAACAGGATATTTACGAACTGGGTTCGTTGAATAAAATGTTAACTGCTCGTAAGGAACCGAGAATGTCTCAAGATATCTATAGTGCGTTTGAAGAGCATGAATTCTTTGGTGAGTTTTTCCATCAAGAGGAAACATATTCGTCAAGGTTCTCAGCGAAGATCCAATACTCACCTGAAAAAGGTTTGAGACTAGAATACAATATTGCTGATACAGACGTGCCATCTGAATGCAATAGCTTGATGGGTATTTTGAGTAATGGGAAAAAGTGTACCCTAATTGGACCGTTCAATTTCAATGGTGGAGGTCAACGATTCGGTGCAGTAGTTACAAAACATGGCACTCATGGTTTCTCTCATTTGGTAATGGGCGATTTTGTTAAACCCGATAAAGAATTCGATCATTCAAGATTTACATTTCACCACATGCAAGAATTTTTTTATCCACAGGGGCATTTAAATAGTGTTTCGTATAAAGATGGTACGTTAGAAAAAATTGAGGGAAGTGGCTGGAGTATAGAGCTTGAGAATCGAGCATTAGCTAATGATGTTACTAATACATTAACGAACTTAATAATGACCAATGATGAGGAAGCACTGAATGCGCTTTCTTTAGCTTTTGATAAGGTAAAAGTTGATTTTCCAAATGAATCCTTCCTGCTTAGAAAGTCTTTAGAGTTTCTATTTAAATACTCTTCTGATACATCTAAGACAATTAATGAAATCTGTTTAGATATAAATAAAATATCGTCATTATTCTCAATATTTATGGATCGACCAACGTTCCCAGATGAAGTAAAGGTCTATCCAAGTGCTGAAGCAAAAAATCCTATAACCTTATTATCAAGCATTCACCTTGAGTCAAGAACTGTTGATTTAGCGAAAAGTAATCCCTCACATTTTTTCATGCCGATAAATAGGAAGAAGATAGATCTATCAAAAGCAATTTCTACTTGGCTTGAGCTATACGAAAGTTATCGCGTTTTATCAACCACTTTCCAGTATGAAACAAATTATAGAACTCTTCATTCTGCGTACAGTGACGTTGTACTATTTGCAACAAATATCGAGGCTGTAGCAAAAGACTTGGATATGCCGACATCTGATAAGTATGAAGGGCCTATAAACAAATATGGTTCAGAAAAGTTAAAAACAGCTATCAAAAATATTTTCCTAGCTCACAATAGTGAGGGCATAGGAAAGAATATCAGTGATCTTAGAAATGAACTAGCTCATGTAGGTAGACCAAAAAAATTGATTAAAATACTTGATATCAATGACTATGTTAATGTCAGTCGGATACTGAAGTTGGTTGTTGTGTCGCATTTATTGGAGAAACTTGGAGTTACTCAAGAAGTCACCCATGAATATCAAAATAAACTTATTCCGGAAGTCCGCAGTTAACAAGTTGCTGCACTCGGAAAAATTACTCGCTGCGCTCCCAATTATCCGGTGAGCAAGGCGTTAGCTGTCTTGGAGTATCGCTAAATGAATAGCATTGATTTATTCGTAAAAAACTGGAGTAGTAAAAACTCCATGGTTCCAATAAATAATCATGATATTGCAGAGCTTGAATCAAAATTAAATGCTTTTTTACCTGACTCATATAAGTATTTGATATCTACATATGGTTTGGTTCACACTCCAAATGTGTTAACTAAAATCTGTGATTTAAATTCCGACATTTCTGAAGTACAAGATTTCTTGAGCCTAGAAGATGTTCATTCTCTATCAAAGCTCTATGAAATGAGTGGAATGCCGAAAGGGCATATTTTGTTTGCATCTGACTGTAAGGGAAATATGTTTTGTTTCAAACTTACAGATTGCGTAAGTAAGCAAATAGATTTACCCGTATGGTTTTTTAATCACGATTTGTGTACCGTTAAAAAAGTCTCTAATTCTTTCGTCGGTTGGCTAGAGGAGTTCAATGAACTTTAAAACAGCTAATCGGGTAGCCGAGGGTCTCTAACCCTCAGCCCCCACAACACCCTGCATGCGGATCCGCACAGCCAGATCTATTGAACCAGCGACCACGCTGGGTAGGTTAACGATCGCATGTTAAGCAGATCTCTCCAGATAAGGACATGGACTTTCACTGCGCAACTGCATCATTTACGGTGGTCATTAAATCACTTGGCTTCGTTGTCTTGTGCCAACTCGCCTCTGACCTACGCCTCATATGATGTTCTTGTTCATCAGATCGCAGTTTTGCTAGCGGCTTCCTTCAGACCGTTCCTCGCGGAAAAGCCCTTGCCATTTACTAGTAGTTAACATTTAATATCAACAAGTTGAATGTTAAATGGTGATTTTCCTACAGAGGACTTTCACCTCATTAGTTCATGCCCATGCTGGGCGTACACAAAACAATCAAGGTGATGCCTTACACTCGGCATTTCTGGTTTGAAGTTCGGTGCGCTTGGCTGGTTCTGTGTTGGCACACCTTATTGTAGGCGTTGGTACAAAATAGGAGGGAGAACTTGAATTCAGATACTCTGCAAATGAGTGAATCTACAATCAGGCAAAGGCGGCACCTTTTGTTAGTCACTCTTGCGATTATTCTAATTCATTTGGGTGGGGTAACGTTTGGTGAAGAACTCAAATTATTTGGTGCTTCAGTAAGAGTAAAAAATCCAGATGTGTTATTTGATCTAATATTAATAGCTCAAGCGTATTTTGTTTGGCGCTTCTACCAGTATTTTCACACTGATGGTGCATACTCAGCATTGCGAAGTCAGTATCAAAAGGCTGTGTCGTTAAGGTTAGACAGAATACTCACTAATTACATATTCAAATCACTGCCTAAAGGCGTAACACTTATATCAGGGACATATACTTATACTAATGTTGCTAGAACCACTGTTATAAACGGTTGCTATGAAGTCAATGTTGAGTTTCCTACTAATCGTGGGCAAGAACAAAGTTATAAACTAATAAAAGCCCCTCAAAGCATCTTTAAGTGGCAAAGTATTCCAATCCAACTATCTTTCTTATTTCGAGGGCGTATCCTTACTGATTTTTATCTTCCGTTTAGTTTAGTTATATACTCATTAGCACTGAATTTTGTATAAAGCAATCAAGGTGATGCATTACATTCGGCGGTTTTAGTATGAATTGGTTTTTGTTATTACGGTGTTCAATCAGCAACTGCGATTAGCCGCGCATTAACTTAGGCATTGGTGTGTAAATCAGCAATATTTGTGTATTTCACGTTGAGCAGTTTTTAACAGCTATAATGCGAATGTAGAACACTGCGATCAATCAACACAATTAAACTAAAGAGACAAGTATGACTAAAGGTACAGTAAAGTGGTTCAATGCAGACAAAGGTTTTGGTTTCATTACGCCAGATGATGGCGGTAAAGACCTATTTGTACACCATTCAGAAATTAATAGTGGCGGAGAATACGCAACGCTTAATGACGGACAGGCAGTTGAATTTGAAGTAGCACAAGGCCAAAAGGGGCCATGTGCTACCAATGTTGTTCCAGTTTGACTTCATAAATTAACACGGACAAGTGGCCACACTTTATCGGGTGGCTGAGAGCCTTACCCCCTCAGCCCCTACTCGCGCCACCCTCTCTAGAAAGCCTACAAACCCGAGAAACTCATTACTCACATCAGTTTGTATGGTGTTGAGCAGGGGCGTGCCCATAGAGAAATTCCCTATCACCACCTTTCAGATCTGGCTTCTGGTGTGTGACTGATTTTTTAATCTTGTAAATGTTGTTGTGGTTCGGCAGCTAATAGAACTGGCATGCTAACGCCTCAAGAAATCGACAGCGGTGACATCAAGCTACGGAGCGTAAAGCGTTACAGTTCGCTTCGTGAATAAACCTTGAAATCACGATCTGCATCAAGTGGTTCTACCTTGCTGTGGAGCACAAAGTGCCATAGACCTAACACTCTATTTCTACAGAGTGTGAAGCCACTTCTGGCTCGGTTTTGCCCCATTATCATTTAGAGCTTAAACTCATTCACAGGCTGTTAATGCTGGTTTTCGATACCAGAGCTTATGCGTGGGTGAAGAGGGTTGCTAAGTGTCAGCAACGTTCGCTTCTCCCAGTAGCAAGCGTTGCTCAAGACTTGGTGGTTTTGGAGCTAGTGCCGTTTCAAAGCTACATTAGCTTGAAACGGCAATATAATAGGTAGAATTAGAGAGTGCGAAATTACTTATCTACAAACATGTGGTTAGCAGGTGTTACGCCGCGATGATAAGTACAAAATGTGTCGGTTGCTTCAGAGGTCTTGCTGTGAATTTTAATGTTGGTAATCACTTCTAAAGCCCCAGCATCATAGCAAGCCTGTTGTGCATCTTTTACGATATCAAGAAGCTGATTAAGCTCACCTTTCATTGTCGTTTCCATTGCACCAACTTGAAACGGAACATTAGCAGCTTTGACAACTTCAATGGCTTTATCCACTGCTTCAAAGTTGTTTCCTTCTTTTAGGCGAGGTATGACCTGAAATGCTACGAAAACATCTTTTTCTACTTGGCTTGGCTTTGTCATTTTCATTTACTTTATGTGGTGTTGAATGGTTGACTTATAATGGCATCTTAATCAGTTTGCAACATTCTTCTAAGCATATATTGTTGTTTTTCTCTGGAGAGAACACAGCTAACAAGGAACTCAAGCAAGGACGCCTAACGCAAGCCGCTTAGCTGTCAGAGAATGCTGTACAGGAGTAACGTGACGCTCGCTCTTTCCCGTGAAGCGAGCCAAATGACTTAATCGAGATCTTTGACCAAGTTCGCCTCATTCAGTGATAGCGGACTTGGTTTAACCTACAATCCCTAATCCGAACCCACTAAGCCCACGCAAATACTCTAACTTGGTTCTGTCCCGAAGCGAGATAGAACAGGTCAATCAAAATAGTCTGATATTTGGCGTTCCTGCAACTCACAATGAGGGCGTTAGCGAGCTAGATAAGTTTATCCAGCAATGGAAATCCGCTTATTATAGTTACCCTGTCATCATTGTTTTTTGTCATGAAATATACACGGTTATTCGTCCATCCATTTGACTAATGTTAGGTATTAATTCTGAGGTGACAGCCACATAGATACTCTAAATTCATAACCTATGCGTCACAGACGGCATGGTACACCTAAATGTCACCTCATTTTGGAATAATGTTGAAATAACAATCGTTGATACCGATTGATCGTTTTAAGCGCTTAATTTAGCTTTTTCGATAGGTTGATTTAATTATTCCGAAAATAGATCTTTAATGATGACGTCATGATGAACGTAAAACCATTGTGCGGGAGAGATCCGCCTTTATGAATCGTTTATTCAATGTTGAGGTGATTTACTCGTAATTTTAAGCCAATGACTGACTAGATCTGCCTTATCTGATTATTTGCAACAATGCCCTTCTACGGAAAATTCAGGACGAAGGGCAAAGGTGGCGACACTGTTATGCATGAACATTTATCGCTTAACTGGTGTGTTACAGAACTACCGTAGTAATAGGAATAGAAAAGTTTAAGTTATTCAACAGCAAATGATTATAATCTCCTGATTAAACTTCACTTTTCCTGGTATTAAAAGATGGTTCATTAAATATGGATAGAATAAAAGTCGTAATATACATAGCACTGCTTTATGTTGTATTCAATGCTGGACAAGCAACCTCTGCTCCTAACCTTCCGTTATGGGAATTCATCAAAGACTGTGCAGGAATAGCTTCTGGGTTTGGTACAGCTGGTGCGGCCTACTTTGGGTATCAAGCATTAAAAACATGGCGATGGCAAATTAATCACCAATTTATTTATGACACTTCAATCTGTCTAGAAAAGAACCTTCTTGAGTTCTTAGTGCTATCTGTTGGCGAAAAGAAAATTGAGAAAGATCCGGAAATAATAAACATGACTAATGCGATTAAAATATCAAGATTTCAACTTCAACAACGAGGGGGAGATGGAGAAGTATTAGATCACATAGAGACCAGCATGAGAGCCGCAATCAGGGAGATGGCAGATAAAGATTATGTTACGGAAAAATCTCATGGCAACTTGCTTGCCGCGGCTAATCAATTAAGCTCCCTGATAAATGACATGTTCGAGTAAAGCCATCCGAGCCCATCACTGTATGGGCTTTTTATTACCTGAAAGACGGCAAATTCAACCAGACAGCCCAGGTACGCCGGGACTTTTACGGAAAGTGTAGATGGACAGAGCTCCCTAACTCGTCAAAAGCTCCAACACGCATGGGGGCGTGAAGTGAGACAATTTGCCTCGTAAAAAATCTCTTGAAAAGTGACTATATGCCAAGTGCAACTTAACTCATTAAGGGGCATAGTGCCTTAGGCCCTTCGCACTATTTATCTGTTGATACGGCCCTGACTTTAGCTCGCATTCCCCAGTTCCGAGCAAAATCAGTGGCACTGGTTCAACGAGTGATGATGAATAGCCATGTGGTACGAGGTCGATTGCTCTGACTCACTTTTGCCCTAAATCTTGTTAGGGCTATCGCTCTACTTATCCAAAGCACACGGAACACGAAGTGCCGATTTCTATCTCGCAATCGCCCCTACGCCTTACGTGATAGATTAAGTGTCGGCGCTTTGATGTGAATTTGAGATACTTTACTTATCTTTCATTCCAGCCATAGAAAATCAATAATTCGTTTTACATTCTTAAGCACCATAAATGCACAAATCTTCAAGTCCTTTCTTATTCATAATCTACCTATCCAATTGTAGGATAGGCAGTTATACCGATTAAAAAACAATCTCTATGCGTATCTCAGTTCAGGTTCTACTTTTGTTTCTAGTTCTGGCTCTGGTTCTGGTTTTAGAACTGAGTTTAATAAGGTTTCTGTGTATGGATGACTAGGATTGGCAAATACTGACTTTGTTGGTCCTACTTCACAAATTCGACCTTTGTTAAGTATGGCAATTTGATCTGCGATTGATTCCACAATGGCTAAATCATGAGCGATAAAGATATAACTGGTATTAAATTTTAATTGCAGCTCTTTTAGCAATTTTAATACTGTATCTTGAACGGTTACGTCTAAAGCCGAGGTTATCTCATCACAAAGCAATAACTCTGGCTCCGAGGCAAAGGCTCTTGCTATTGCGACCCGTTGTTTTTCGCCACCAGAAAGCATGGTTGGATTTCTATACAGATAGTCTGGATTTAGATGTACTTGTACTAATAGCTCTTTTGCTCTCTCATGGCACTGAGAGCTATTCATATCAAAATAGAGTTGTAATGGCTTAGATAAAATTTGCAAAATCGTTTGCTTTGGATTTAACGATGCATCCGGGTTTTGAAATATCATCTGGATTTGTTTTTTTTGTTCTTTAGTCCGTCTTTCAAGTATCTCTAATGGCTTTCCATTGAATGTTATCTTTCCACCTTTGGCTTTGTTTAATCCTGCAATGGTTTTAAGAATTGTTGATTTTCCACTACCAGACTCACCAATCAAGGCCAGTGTTTCACCTTTCTTTAATGTTAGGTTTATATTGTCTACTGTGGCTTCTGGCTCTGGTTTTCTAGTTATTGATTCCCATAACGTTTTACGGTGATAGGATATTTTCAGTTGCTTTAACGAGATGCTTGTTTCTTTTTGCACCTTATTTTCTTTTATTATTGAAACGTTTTTTTCTTGTTTTTTCCCAATAACAGGAACAGCTTTTAGTAATGTCTGAGTGTACGTATGTTCAGGTTCTAGTAACACTTTCCTGATGTCACCGTGTTCTACTATCTCGCCTTTATACATAACGCACACTTTATTACAAAGTCGAGAAACCGCCCCAAAATCATGGCTTACAAAAACCATTGAAACGTTATGTTTATTTATTAATGCTTTTAGTAAATCCAGAATATGGACTTGAGTTGTGGCATCAAGGCCTGTAGTTGGTTCATCTAAAATTAGTAGTTTAGGTTTGACTGCTAGAGCCATTGCTATTGCGACTCTTTGCTGCTGGCCTCCTGAAAGTTGGTGCGGGTAGCGATAAAAAATTTGCTCAGGATTTGGCAATTTAACGTCGTTTAATAGCTCAATGACTTTAGATTTATAATTTTCTTTGTCAATATTACTATGAAACTGTAATACTTCTTGTATTTGCCGACCCACTTTCATTGTTGGGGTCAATGATTGTCCTGCATTTTGAGGTATTAATGCTATTTGGCTACCTCTTATTTCTGCTAACTCTAGTGTTGATAGTTGCAAGATGTCTTTATTATAAAAATTGATGGTTCCAGATTTAACCATACAATCGTCATTTGTGTATCCCATTAGAGAAAGGGCTAGTGTGCTTTTCCCTGAGCCTGATTCTCCCACAAGGCCTATAATGTCTTTGGGGTTAACTTGAAGATTGACATTATTGAGAATATGACAGAAATCACCTGATTTATTTACGTATCCCAAATTTAAATTTGAAACTTCGATTATACGATTCATCTCTTTTTCCTTATACCGGTGAGCTGTTATCATGACTTATACCAGCCACTTTTGATAAGGCGTCTGAAGTAATATTGATTGAAAAAATAAGTGAGCTTAAAGCGATTAACGGCGCAAGAGTTGCCCAAGGAGCGACAGACATAAACCCTCGAGTATCCGCGATCATTAGCCCCCAATCAGGCGTTGGAGGATTGACGCCAAAGCCTAAGAAAGATAAAGAGCTGAAAATAAGTAACATCCATGACCAACGCATAGCTCCATCAACTAAGATTACATTCATAATATTAGGCAAGATCTCATATCTGATGATGGCGCTTGTTCGCTCTCCACGTAGGCGTGCGGCTAAAATATAGTCATGAGTAATGATGTCAAGGGTGGCTCCCCTGACAACTCTTATTACCGCAATGCCATAGAAAAAGCCTAATGTTAAAATTAACGTCGTATCACTCTGTCCTAGAACACTGATGATCAGAAGCAAAAATAGGATCCAAGGGATTGATAATAAAGCATCTATAAAACGCATCACTATTTCATCAAAACGTCCGCCTACAAATCCGGTAAAAATCCCTAAGCAGCTCCCCCATAGTATGGCGATAAAACTACCCGCAAAGGTAATGAATAGGGCAGCTCTGCCCCCCATAATTGTTCGGCTTAATATATCTCTTCCTAACTGGTCTGTTCCTAGCCAGTGTTCAATACTTGGACCTTTAAGTATATTAAAGCTATCGGTTTGTCCATAGTCATAGGGAATGATATAGGTAGCAAAGCAAGCTAACAAAATATGGGAAATGAATAAGATTAAACCAACTTTAGCTGATGGAGTTGAGCTAAGTTGTTTAAAATACTCCATTAACAATTTAGTCTTACTCATTTTTAATATCCTTGCTGTGTGCGAAGTTTGGGGTTAAGAATACAGGTTAGAAGATCTGCACAAAGGTTAACCAAAATATAAATGACCGCTAAAACGATGGCGACACCTTGAACAACAGGGAGATCTCTATCGTAAATGGCTGAAATCATAAGGCTACCAATGCCTGGGTAGTTAAACACTTGTTCAATAATAACAACACCACCAAGCAACCAAGCAATAGTGAGAGCGATAATGTTGATAGCCGGAAGAAGGGCATTTGGAAGAGCATGGTAAAAAACAATATGCCAATAAGGGATGCCTTTTAAGCGAGACATTTTAATATAGCTTGAATTCATCACGGTAATCATACATGAGCGAACCATGCGTAATATGTGAGCAATCATTACCATAGACAGTGTAATTGCAGGTAATACTAAGTTAGGCAGCAATTCAGAAAAGGAAGCATTCTCTCCGATTAAAGTAACGGCTGGAAACCATGGTAGCCAGATGCTAAATACAAGCGTTAATAGGGTAGCAGTTACAAATTCAGGAACCGTCATGGTGAAAAGAGAAGCTATTGATATAAAGTGATCTGATTTTTTATTTGCTCTAAGGCCTGCGATGCATCCAAGAAGAATGGCTATTGGGATCCCTATCGAGGCCGCTATTCCACCAAGAATTAAGGTGTTTTCTAATCGAGGAATAAGTACGTCGCTAACGGGTCTTTGACGTTTTAATGATGTTCCCAAATTGCCATTAACAATATTTTCAGACCAAAGTGAAAAACGTTCAATTAAAGGGGAATTTAAATTATTGTCAATACGACATTGTTCTAATCGAGTTCCGGTTGCATTTTGGCCTAGATAACTAGTACAAAAGTCGCCAGGTAACGATTCAGTAACAAAAAACACCAGAACTCCAACAATAAAAAGAGAAAACATTGCAGTGAGAAGGCGTTTATAAATCATGGTAAACATGAAGGTCCTCATTATATTAAAAGGTATAAACACATATAATATGTACGTTGAAACTTCTAATTAAGCAAAAATAAATAAAAGTAGAATTTTTAGTTCTACTTTTATTTCATTCAAACTAAACAGTTTTTTACAACTGTATTTTTCTGTTTGAAAATTATTCTTTTGTGACAAGATCCCATCGAATCGAAAAATCTTCCACAGCAGGAATATTTATATTTTTCATCATGACTCTATGATTTCGCAAGTGGAATGGGATTAAACTACCACCTTCTTCCCACAACATTTTTTGAGCATCGATATAAAGTTTTTTACGAGAATTAAAATCTAAAGTTAGACGAGCGTCATCTAATAATTGATCATAGTCTTTATTATTCCAAGTGGATTCATTCCATTGGGCTGTGCTGCGATAGACTTCATTTAGCACCTGATCGGCTGGACGTTGTCCCCAAAGCGTTGTAAATGCAGACCTTTTCATCCAAACATCATTCCAATAACTATCAGAAGGTGTCATTTTTATATGAATGCGAATATTGGCTTTTGCAGCTTGTCGTTGATATATTTCAACTAAAGGTCGAAAATAGGTATCAGTATTACTGGTGTAAAGATCGATATCAAGACCATCAGGAAATCCAGCCTCTGCTAATAGTTTTTTAGCGCCTTCAATATCTTGTTTACACTCTAAATCCATTCTATATTGATCGCCTTTCCATACCGGAGTATCACAGGTGGTTGCCCCCCCATCTTCTCCAAGTACAAGTCTGGCCATTTCTGCTCGGTCAGTCACAATTCGCAGTGCTTTACGTACTTTTGGATCGGTAAATGGTGCGACATCATTTTTAAATATAATCCCACGCCAATCACCGGTTGAAATAGAATCGATTTTAAACATGCTGTTATATTGAAATAAAGGCAGTTGTTGAGATGTCACTCCAGACCAACCAATCCAGTCGATTTGTCGGGCTAAAAGGGCCTGAACTCTAGCTGAATCATCAGCAATAGCGATTAAATCAATACCGTCAAGTTTTGGTTTTCCTTCCCAGTATTCATTATTGGCGATAAGGTTTGTTGTTCCTTCGACATTAAGATTCTTGAGCTTAAATGGCCCTGTTCCTATACCGATAAGAGACTTATCTAGATCAACATTTTCGGGTAATATTTTTACTCGATAATCCATTAATAGAATAGGGAGATCAGAATGCGCTTTATTGAGAGTAAACTGAACCTTATAATCATTTAAGGCTTTTACGTCTTGTATTATTGAAAGTACCGCTCTGGCTGGTGCATCTCGTTTAGTATCAAGAATTCTGTTTATTGTCGCCACAACGTCGGCTGAAGTAAGTTCTTTACCATTATGAAATTTTACATTTTCGCGTAAATCAAATACCCATTCAGTTGCTGTTTCATTGGATGTCCATTTGGTTGCCAGTTCAGGTGATGGCGCGCCTGATTTATCTTGTCGAACTAGGCGGTTATATAACATTTGTACCGGGTAATAAAAGCGTGTCGATGAAATTGGATCAAGAGACTCCTGTCCCCTCCATTCCAACTGATGCGGAGTTCGAAGTGTTGTCGCATCCGCAAATGAGGCAAATAAGCATGTAACAAATAAGCTTTTATATATTAACTTTTTTAAAACCATTAGATAATTATCCTGTTCTATCCTAAGTATTTAAAATAAAAAATTCCATCTAGTTTTGAGTGAGAATGACGAAATTTCCTTTTAATCATCACCACTTTTACTGTTTTCATTGTCCTTTTAAAGGAAATTATTCCTCTATATCAAAACATTAAATGGACAACAAACCCAAATGCTGCTTGAATTTATTCAATTTGTTCTGATAGGGCAATCGCATTTATTACCCCGGCCTTTCTATGTCGTCACAGCATACTTAAGAGTGAGTTGCCTTTTCCTTACGGTGTGAATAATTAAATGTGATCGCTGCAATACGGTTAGATCGTGTTTTATCTGCAACTTCCTCGTAATCAATCGTTATGCTCGTATGCTCATTTATTTCCCTGACCGCAGGTTTTAAAAAGCGGCGGCGAAAATCACTCATTCGTCGATATGATTCAGGAAGTTCATAGCGTTCTATCATCCAATCCACTTCAAGCGTGATCGATTGCTGATCGGGCCATTGTCGTAATGACTCGTAAAGTCTCATCGCGTAAGGACTAGTAAGTCTGCCAGCTTCTCCCATGAGAAATCGGGTAAAATTCGTATCTACCTTGGTAATGATATTCACCAGTTCAGCATTAAAGAATACCGTCGTCGCTCCTAGCTTAGCTCGATAAGAACGTTTTGTGGTCCATGAAATGGCATCCAAGGCATTTTTTTTGTCATCCTCTTCTGGCTGGTAAAAAATAACCTCTTTCTTATTCAGAGAAGCCGTTACCTTCAATATATCCTGACTAATATTTTTGCTGTCATCTTCAAATGTCGATGCATACTCAGCGTGATTGATTTCGACAGGGTATTGACCAAATTCATTGCACTGAATACGTTTATTTATGATGTTATCAAGTGCTATGTAAACAAATCGTTTTTCATTACGGGTAAGATTGTATGCTGCGGAGGTTAATGCGTTAGCTTGGTGAATAACAATATCTGATTTTTTTGCTAACGCTGACATATTGAAGTCAATCCGTGACAAGGAAAAATTGTGTCACGACAATAACATTGTTTGAACTGTATCACAATCGGTTCATATGATTATTAACATGTTGAGCATAGAAATGATTCTGTCGCAAAAATTATTGCTCCTGGATAATGTTTTTATCATCTCACGGATTTTTTCATGATGATCCTTAACTTCTCCTGTAGACATTACTTTTCCATCATTATTCTGATGTGCTCCATCAATAACGGACAACACCCTTAACGAGATCTCTGCTTAATGCCAGTAACCTTTGATTCAGCATATATCGACATTAGGAAATGGTTCTTCTCCGGTTATGTGGGCTTTATTTTTGGGTAGAAGATCGAATATATCTCTGGTACTGATGTCTGTCGTATCTTCAATTTGAAATAACCTGTGTCCTTAATGCTACGTGCTCACTTGCGGATCATGCCAATTGACACATTACCCGCTTCTATTCGGGCACTGGTCAGTCGGTATTTCGCGTAATTACAGATACCATATTTGTCTCCTGTGTTTAATGAAAGAATTAGGGAAATGTTACGTATAAACAATGAGGTAGCTACTTATTTTTGCTTTAAAAGCACTACTCGCATTTCGGAATATCGGAGCTTATAGGAATTAAAAATGTGGCTGTTGAGTTAACAGCACACTTTTACGCTGAATTGTGATGGTGTTGCTTCCGATTTCTAACAAAGAAAGAGGCACTGCTTAATAAAAAAATGTCCATATATTTGTCATTCTCAATGTTAATCAAATTTTGTAAGCCAAGAGTAGAGTAATCAAAGAAAACGAGGTAAAGCTTGATTGCTGGGAATGTAAAAGTTCACATCCAAGATACATACTTTTATCAGCGGATTAGCAAACTTTGATGTATTTAAGGTAATCCGAGCTAGCCCAAATGAAGTAATAGTTCTAAGGCGCTCCAAAGGAGTCATTCCCTCCGCGTTTGTCATTTGCCCTTTCTTGAGCATCTGCAATCGTTGCGTGGGGGAGTGATCCCAAACGCTTACAACCTCCCCTATGTCATATATGCATTCAATAAACCTCACAAAGACTTCAAGCCACTGATTTGTATCAGTCATGGCCAGTAATCACGAAGAAGAACTTAATTTGGTATATGAGAAATAACGAAGAGAAAAGAGACTAGATTGATAATTTTCTAACTGTTATTAGTGATGTGTTGACAAACACGCCTGCACATTCTTAACTTAGTCTGAGTTATCAACTCAGAAACTAACGCAGAGTACTACGGCGTGTTAGAGATAATCTGGTAGTAACCGGTGTGATCAAAAGACCCAGGCTCAACTGATATGTCAGTGCGGGTAACATTGCTCTCCTTCTCCAGTATCACTGCCGTATCCTACGACGACTGGCCTCATGCTATGAAATAAGTGGGTTGCATTCACTTTACATCACTATTTGCATGAAACAAAGCAGTTGGTTAGGTGGGATTTGCATAGGAATGCACGTTACAAACGCGGGATAAGTGGAATGCTTAACTGGGTGATACGACTATGGCGTTTCTGTCTCATACTCTGACATGCAGTGTGCTCAGCACAATTTGAGCACATGGGAGATAGTCATGCCGACAATCCATGTTGGTATATCAGTGTCCCTTACCCGTTAAGACAAAAATCCACCCATCAAAAAATCACAGCAAAACTGCAGTTGTTGCGCAACTGTTACCGCCGTGGTCAAACTTAAGTTCCTCTTTTTCCTTAGACCGCTTTTTTTTGCACGGCGACTCACGCCAATAACACTTTTCCGCATCATCCAGCCCAACCAAAACAACACGCAAGCTACACACCATGCACGCGCGCAACGCTATGATAACAAGTCCATTTTTTGTCACGCGAATTTTGTTGTTTTGTTATTAACAAAATGATTTTTTGAGCCACATCACAGAAAAAAAGTTCACAAACGAGCAATATCGCCCTTCGATTTTTGCTCGAACGAAAATCAGGCGCTACTAAATGGTTCTTTTGAATCATTGTTACTTTGACGTATAGAGGTTATAAATGTTTGGTATTTTCAAGCCGAAAGAGCATATTGCTCCTTTACCCGCGGATCGAATTGATTCCACTTATAAGCAATTAAGATGGCAGTTGTTCTTTAGTATTTTCTTTGGTTATGCTGGTTACTACCTTGTTCGTAAGAACTTCAGTTTGGCAATGCCCTTTTTAATTGAACAAGGTTTTAGTCGTGGTGACCTTGGTGTTGCTTTATCTGCAGTATCAATTTCTTACGGCCTATCCAAGTTTCTGATGGGCAGTGTGTCTGACCGTTCCAACCCGCGTTATTTCTTAACTGCCGGGTTGTTGATGTCGGCATTGATCATGTTCAGCTTTGGCTTTATGCCTTGGGCAACAGGCAGCATTACTGCAATGTTCATTCTGTTGTTCCTAAATGGTTGGTTCCAGGGTATGGGATGGCCGGCTTGTGGCAGAACCATGGTCCACTGGTGGTCTAAAAAAGAACGTGGTGAGTTAGTTTCGGTTTGGAACGTTGCCCATAATGTCGGTGGCGGTTTGATCGGCCCTATGTTCTTGCTTGGCTTATGGGCGTTTAATGATGATTGGCATACCGCATTTTATGTACCCGCGTTCTTTGCTGTATTAGTTGCTATCTTCGTTTGGATCACTCTGCGTGATACGCCTCAATCTTGCGGCTTACCTCCAATCGAAGAATACAAAAACGATTATCCAGATGACTACAATGAAGCACATGAGAAAGAAATGACTGCGAAGGAAATTTTCTTCAAGTATGTGCTGAACAATAAGCTACTTTGGTCTATCGCTGTTGCTAACGCCTTTGTTTACATGATCCGTTACGGCGTCTTGGATTGGGCTCCCGTTTATCTAAAAGAAGCAAAAGGCTTTACGGTAGACGGCTCTTCTTGGGCTTATTTCCTTTATGAGTGGGCAGGTATTCCAGGCACCCTGCTTTGCGGTTGGATTTCAGATAAATTGTTCAAAGGCCGTCGTGCTCCGGCAGGTATCTTGTTCATGGTTCTGGTAACGATTGCCGTTCTTGTTTACTGGTTCAACCCAGCGGGCAACCCTGGTGTAGATATGGCTGCATTGATTGCTATCGGCTTCCTGATTTACGGTCCTGTCATGCTAATTGGTTTGTATGCACTTGAACTTGCACCTAAAAAGGCAGCAGGTACAGCGGCAGGTCTGACCGGTCTGTTCGGTTACCTGGGCGGTGCGGTTGCTGCTAACGCAGTCCTTGGCTACACCGTTGACCATTTCGGTTGGGATGGCGGCTTTATGGTTCTGGTCGGTTCTTGTGTCGCTTCTATTATTTGCCTTGGTTACGCATTTATTGGCGAAAAAGCGATACATAAGAAAAAAGAAGCAGAAGCGGCTACAGCATAAATTGTTAACCTGATTTACCCTACAAATAAAAGGCTGCAAGTTGCAGCCTTTTTCTGTAGACAATATTCAGAAATTAATACTGTTCCTGGATGATCAAATAACCTGGTCATACTAAAACGACCAACATTATTTGAATATCAATTCAAATAGTGAAAAGAGACTAAGCACAATTTGAACACATGAGGAGATAGTCATGCCGACAATCCACAAGCTGAAATCAGGGCAATACCTGGAAATTGTACGTACGATAAGGATAAAATCCGCGAATAGTCGTCAACTTCAACAAACATTTTTCAGATTAACGTATAATACAAGGCTACTTAGCCTTTTCTGGAGTTAATAAAATGGATCCCGTACAAGCATTAGCGCAGCGAGATTTACCGTATGAGATATACCACGCTGATGGTAATGGGCATGTACAAGTTGAAACCGTATCACCTAGCAATTTCGATTCCCCGACTGATTTATTAAAAAGGATTGAGCAAACGTCACAATGGTCTGAGTTTTTTGCCATGGCGAAAACAAAACCTGAGCAATGGCTATTAGATCTGATGATTTATTTTCCTGACACTCAACCGTACTCTACCCAGTGCTTCGTTGAGTTTTTAAATATTCTATCAAGCCGAGACGCTTTGATTTGTTTAGTACAAGAATCGCCGAGATGGTATTGGGACGCGAAGAATGTCGTGCTGATCAGTAACGTTATTGATATGGTTACAACGCTAATCGACGGTACATCACAGTCAGATCTTCATGGTGAATTAGAATTAATGTTACTCTCTGAACTGCTTAAAAAACTTAGACATAAGCAATTACAGTTGATCGCCGCCTGAGAAACTATATAACAGCCCCCAGATAATATACTCCAGCAATTTAGACGATAGAGGTAAGCGCCTGATTAATCAAGAAAGCAGAGCGCTGCTGGGCTCTAACATCTGAGGTGCAACTTTGTCTAGTTACACCCGTATGTCTATTATTTGACCACAACTAAATTTTCTGACAACGCTTAGAAAATTTCTACCAACAGCGATGACGAGAATTAATTAAAAATATTTATCATTTTTTGCATCAATCAGTGCCCGTTGATATAAACCAGAAACATGTGTAACACTGAGGCCAATTTTTTTTGCTAAAGAAACCAATTGCTCCAATTCCATATTTTCATAACTTAAGGCAATGTCATAGTAGAGCTTCAATATTGTCTGTTTTCCCAGCAGGGTTTCCTTTACAATATTATTAATTCGAAGTAGTTCAACGGCCTCAGCCATATCAATGCCAAGAATATCAGGAAGCTTAGAAAACAACCCAACGATAAAAACCTTATCAACAAATGCGTTGCTTTTTTCCTTTTTAATGGCAAGTAGCTCACAGAAGCGGCCTCTTATTGTTGCTTGAAGATACAACTCTTGTATATCAGCTTTTACAATAAAACTTTTTGTTGCCATCAAGGCAACAAACTTGCGCATGTTATTTTCTCCCATAAAGCAAATCGCTTGCTTTATGGAGTTAATCTTATTGTCTCTGCCATATAAGATAGAGTTTAGGTTCAATATCAACTGATGAGTTAATTTAGTATCTTGCTCAAGAACTTGAGTAAGTTGTTTATAACAAAAACCGTCTTTCATTACATGACTTGCTGCTTTTACTAATATACTGTCACTGAATTTATCTTTCTCTTCCCTCGGCATATCAGGTACTGAAAAGATGTTTCCTTTGAAGAAGGGTGCATTGTATAGCTTATTTAACTCTGTATACGCCTCACAAGAAGGTACATTATCAAAAATATACCGTTTATTTTCCGGTAATGGCTTACTAAGAATTCCGTCCAATTCATTGTTAGTATTATTATCAATATCGATTCTAACGGAATTGACCAACTTCAAGAAATCACTGTGGTCGCTAAGTAAAACAGCCGCCCCCATGATTATCGTGAAGCCTTTATTTTTGCATTTAACTATAAGGCGAAGTAATTCAGCATCCAATTGTTCATTCGGTGAAATCTCAATTGCCAAAGACTTTACTGGTAAATAAAAACCCACTAAATGAGCCAATGTTTTTCGATCAAACATGACAATAACGGGTCTGCTATCAGATAAGTTATCTATTCCAATATTAATTAATAGCTGCTGTAACTTTGTGGGGTCACATTTGTTATTAAATATACTTACAGGAATGCAGTGGTTAGAAGGTGCTGTTTCATTGATAAAACTGACCTGATAAGCCACTACCACTTTTCTACTGTTATATACAGTTTGTCTAATAAAAGCTTGTTGCATTCCTTTACTCAATCTAGTGTATTTACTCTCAAAATCAGGAAATGATTAATTACTTCCTGATCCAAAACGACACTAATCATAACCGAAAGTAATACTGTTTTCAGTAACTGTTGCTCACACTGATAGCAGTTACCCTTTATTCTCCATAAAAATCCGCCCAAGAAGTATCACCCACCTTTTCAATGTTGCAAGCTTCGATAAGATTATATACATACGGATTCATATAAAATCGAGCGACATACAAAAAGTGCAAACATTTATAGACATCAACATCTAAATTTACAGACGAATCTTATTCAATATCAGCGAGGTTAGATCGTTGAAGATAATTATTAAGTACGAATGAAGTTATGTTTATTACAAAGATCCGGCCCTTTGCATAAATTATACCCTATAGATAGAAATATTTTTGCCAAGATAATATGTATGAGGGTATTCGCATTCAATCGGGTGAAATAACACACTTCTGGTTCGCCTACGCCCCCTATACTTATTAATAGTTTATATATTGTTGTTTAGATAAGGGGAAAGGCAATATGGCAGCAAAATTATTGTTCTTTCTATTGTGGCTTACGCCATTTCTGACGCTTGCGAAAGATGAATCTACCGTACTTCTTATAAATTCTTACCATCCCCAATACCAGTGGACAGCTGAACTTACGCGAGGCGTTCAGGACGTACTGACTGCTTCCATCCACGCTGAAAACCTTCATATCGAATATATGGATGAAAGGCGGTTTGTCGACGATCTCGTGTACACCACCAAATTGATCAATCTCCTGCTATACAAATACCAGCAATACGAGCCTGACATTATCATTACAAGCGACGATCATGCTTACAATTTTATGATCGAACACGGAGAAAAACTGTTTCCCGGCAAACCCATTGTATTCTGCGGTATTAATGTTTTTGCGCCTGAAACATTAAAAGACAGAAACAATATCACTGGTATTCAAGAAGGAATGGAGATCGAAGGTAATCTTGACCTTATATTACAACTTCAACCAGCTACCCGACAGATCGTCATGCTGGGCGATACAACCGGTTTAGGGTTACGCATGGTGGAGCGAGCCCAACAGATCAAGTCACAATGGCAAGATGATCCGAGCAAAAAACAAATCACCCTGGAGATCTGGGATCAGTTCTCGATTGACGAACTCTTCCAAAAAGCAGAAAGCGTTGGTTCTGACACCGTTTTTCTCATGCTGGCCATTCACAAAGATAAGTTAGGGAACTATTTCTCGTTTGAACATCACTTACCCATTTTAACTCGTCGTAGCAAGGTGCCTGTATACGGTATGTGGGGATCAATCATGATAGGCAATGGGGTCATAGGGGGCATGATGAATGATCCCTATTCTCATGGACAGAATGCGGCCCAAATAGCTCTGAAAATTTTAGATGGCGTCCCTTTGAGTAACATCGAAATCCAGGACAAAGCCAATTATTCGCCGGTTTTTGACTATAACCAATTAAAACGTTTTGATATCGATTTGAACCGTTTGCCGTCGGATAGCATCGTGATTGACAGACCCGTGTCTCTGTATGAGCAACATACCACCTTAATAAACAGCACTATCGCTTTCGTTATCTTCCTGATCGTCATTATTTCGGTGCTGATAGTTAACATAAATCGACGTATTGCCGCTCAAGAAAAACTTCGCCTGTTCAACCAAAAACTGGAATCAACCGTACAGCTACGGACAAAAGCTCTGGACGAGCGCAATAAGGAACTAAAAGCAGCATCACAAATATTGCAATCACTTGCCTACACCGACGTTCTAACCGGCCTGCCCAATCGTCGCGCGGCGTCCAGCGAGGTAGTGGCCCATATTCAACGTTACAATGTCGATTATCACCCTTTAGCTGTGGCGATTTTAGATATTGATTTATTCAAGCAGATTAATGATACCTTTGGTCATCAGACAGGAGATGAAGTGTTATGTGCCGTTAGTAAAGTGCTAAAAGAAACACTCAGGCCCAACGATAGAGTTTATCGGTGGGGAGGGGAAGAATTTTTAATTGTTTTACCCGGTACCAATCTCGAATTTTCCTCTGCGGTTTGCCAAAGGTTAAGGGTGAACATCAGTCAGATAAGCGTCAGCAGTGTTAGCACAATTACCGCCAGCATTGGTGTGGCCAATTTTATCAAAGGCGATTCTTTCGAGTCGATATTGCAAAGAGCCGACAAGGCGTTATATACCGCAAAGAACAATGGCAGAAATCAAGTTGTTGTGGGATAAATACGGTGATTCCAGGCTGTGTTACTTGCCTGGAATCGCCGCCTGACTAGACTGTTTTTTAAGCCAGTTTTTTTGTGAACAAAGACATTCCTGCCACCAGCCAAATGGTAGCTAACAGCGTTCCAACCGAACGCAGCGTGAGTACTATCAGGCTCACCGTTGAACGCTCTGCAAATATATCAATGGTGTAAACGATGGCTACAGCCCCTAAACATGCAACCACACTGATCATACACCGACTAGCGAGCGAAACCGTCAATGGCTTCTTCAGCAACCATTCGGTACTGAGGAAAATGCCCAGCAATATCGCAAACAGATCCACATGAACCGGGTTATGAGTAATACTAGTGATCAAACCAACGACGATGGTCGTCACCAACCAGAACCATTTATTCTTGATACTTTGCACGAGTGAATATGTTGTGGCTTTTTTCCACTTCACAAAAAGCGTCAGCATGATAATGCCTAGCACTAAGCTGGCAATAATATCGCTGATAAAATGTGCCCCATACCAGACGCGTGCTATAGCTTGTCCTAAAACAAGCAAAGTAAATAATGGGATCATTAACCCCTTGAGACGGTGTCCTTGCTCGCCTTCAGGCATTCGATCTTTGCAAAAAATCCACAACATCCCCCACAACACCGTCGCCATTAATGTGTGCCCGCTCGGGAAACCGAAACCATAGACGCTAACCTGCTGTAATTCAGGGATAATATAAGAAGGCCGAGGCGAGCTGATCCCATGCTTTATCAGTGAAGCAACCAATGTGACACTTATCAGCATCGCTGCCAGTTGAAGCATGGCAACCGGACCAAAGAACCCAACCACCAAAGAAATCAGAACCAAAATAAAAACAGCTTCCCCTGGTAGATTCAGAACTGACATCGCGCCATCAAAGAACAACTGAGCCGATTCCGGCCAGGATTTTATCCATTGCTGAAAATTTCGAATAAGGATCAACTCTGTACGATGGAGTGAACTGACACGGTCACTTAAATCAGCATAGATCTCAATATCACTTTCTGGTGTTTGTTCTAGCCATTTGGCCAATAATTCAGTGTCATTCGGGTAGCGATAGTCTTTGGCTGCCACCTCATTCGGATTGATCAGATAAACACGTTTTACCTCTTTCCCAAAATGTTCTGAAAACCAAGATGCGACAATCGGAAAACCAGTTAGATCCGTTTGGGAAGACACCAGTATCGGAGTGTCAGACTGGCAGCTATAAATTGCAGCGCGGCCACGATACTGCAATAACTTATCGACTGAGACGACTAAACCGGTTTCTTCCAATGCCTCTCGAGCAGCTGCTTGTTCCGGTGTATCACCAGAATCAATATACCCTCCGGGCAGGGATAATTTCTGAGTGATAACTTCTGACAGCATAACTATTTTATCAGCATGGCGGATGACACAAACAGCACCCACGATATCATCGGGAATGACGGTTTTGTTTGATGACATGGCTTCTGATGAACTTGTATTGCCCAATACAGGAAACACAAAACAGAGAGAGAATAGAGAAAGCCATATCCGAAATAAACACCTAGCTTTTAATGACACAAATTAACCTTGAAAAACAGAGATCCTGTTTCAATTCTAACAGCTCTTTATACCAAGCGTCATTCTGAACAGACTCAAGCTTAATACGAACAAGTGCCATCATGATTTATTGATATATTCCTGCCAATTACCATTCGCAAATCTATATACCCTAACCACTTCAATATGCAGTGTTCAGCAAGAATTTCCCCACACATTTCGCTTGAATTGAATTCCCAGAGGAAGCTCTGAATCATGCATCTTGAAGTAGTTTGAGCATAGACAAAGCTTGGTCTATTTCCAGCGTAAGGTCTATGATTTAACTGTTGAACATTCCTCGGTTAGATTATGAATAGCACAAGAAAGATAATAAAAATCCGCTACGGATTGAAGGCAGGGGCAATGACCGCCTTCATCAACAGAGACAATATCTCAGAGATAGATCCGTTTGTGCTATGGGACCACTTTGAAACCAAGGGGGCCTTACAGCCTGTAGGGCTGGATTATCATGGCCATTCCGGTGTCGATACCGTGAGTTACCCCGTTGCCGGCAACCTCAAACACATCGACTCATCAGGTTGCCAGGCCACATTGCAAGGGGGAGATATTCATGTGATGACCACTGGTGGCGGTATTATTCATAAAGACACCATCACACCACAAAATGGCAATGTTGAAACTTTCCAACTCTGGACCGCCCTACCTGCAGATAAAGGGGAAATGGATGATGCTTCAAGTGCAAACTACACGACCAGCAGGCTCCCCTTAGTCGAAGAGACAGACTCAACCACCAAGGTATTGATCGGCTCCTATAGCGGCGCACAAAGCCCTGTTCACTACAGTATCGAAATGACTTATCTCGATATCATTATTGCACCTTATGGTGTCTGGTGTTACCAACCGGATAGAAACCAAACCTCAGGCTTTATTTATCTTCGTTCTGGCATTGCTTACATCAGTGGAAATCAACTCCATCCTTGTCAAATGGGTATATTGGAAACATCATCACAGCCTATACAAATAAAAACCGGGAATACAGGCACACGATTATTTGTTGTGCTAGGTGAACCTCTGAACCAACCTTTAATTAGTTCAGGTGCCTCAGTGCATTCATCTAAGAAAAATCTTGTTATTGGAAAAAACAAAATTGACGAACTGATGAACACAGTTAAAACCTGTCGATAAACTCAGGTATGAAAAAATAGCCCTAAACCTTTTTCAGAACCCTCAGGGTACGATAGGTATCAGAGCTGTTGTTTACATATACATTAAACTTCTACCGGTACATTAGCAGAATGCATAAATAATTAAGCGCGATTACCACACTTAAACGTGCCATTGGAATTAAACCACAACGCCTGTTTCTTTTTGCGGCCAATCAGAATTGGGCCATCATCAAAGAAAAGGAAATTTTTCCAATTGCGCTTAAAGACTCCCCACTTAGTCTCAATCACATTGTATTTTTCGTAGCAGAAAAATACCGTAGTATTATCTTCCCAATCGATAAATTCGAGTAGCTCCGGGGGTAAATCAATGTCGTCACTGTCCCAGGCATTCTGCCAGTCAATGGATTCTGACCAGATTTTGTCAACGTGGGCCCAATCACCTTTGTCAAAGTGATCGGCATCAGGGCTTTGACTACTGATATGTTCACACCAGATTTGAGACGAACGCGCTTGAGTGAAAGGTTTAATTTGTTCTAAATCATCTGCTTCAACAGGCATTGAAGCGTGGGTGAAAATCCACTTGCGAGAATACTGTTCTAACTCTACGTAGTTCATTCGTCGACCTAACAAAACATTGACGAAGCAATGTACCTTAGTCGTCGGTTTTGTTCCAGTGATCGGTGAAAAAACAATGGACGGTCGAGTAGCGAGATCCTAGGCTCTGCTCTAGTATCTCGCCCACCACCTCTGGTTATTTCATGTCCCAAAAATTACTGACCCAACCACCAATGCGTTCATCATAATGGCTGCCGCTAAAATTCAGTGGTTCAGTATGGGAGTCTCCTCCGGAATGAGAATCGATCAACTGAGAGATATGATTAGCCATCGGATCATCTTGTGCTGTCAGACGCCTTCTTGTTGCTACTTCTTTGATGATTCTTAATCGATATGCCGAGTTCATTTTCTTCATTGCCAGTTCCTCTCTCAGTTAAACCTCAATAAAAATAGGAGTCCGTTTTTAAATCGTCAAATCACCGACACTAAAATGTCATCTAAATGAGGTATGGCAGATTTTCACGAAGTCTAAGAGAAACAAACTCTTACTTCTAAAATAAAGGAACCGCTAAATTTTTCGCGAACAATACCACTGCGTATCATACTGATTTATAATACTAATAACGATAAATGCATATTAATTGAATTTTTTTTATCCACTCACGATTATATAACAATTGTCTTTGATAATAGTGAGTGTTCAATATACAAGATGGTAAATATTCATATACATGCACCTTAAGCCATTATTCGCTGCAGAGATAATTTTTTGTCTCTTTATTATAGATTTTATTGCGTATTTTTTACTTTTTAATGGGCAAGAACACACCAAAAAAAGACTAACTCCCATTCTATGGGTTATGATTAACAGATCATTTCATCGACTTTTGCACTAACCCACAGTCACTGCTACCGTTTACTTATACCCCCCTAAGCTCATAATTACTCGGAGGTACGGTGAAAAGTTTAATTTTATGTATCTCTGTCTTGCTCAGCAGCTTTTCATCATTGCTGTATGCTGCTTTGCCTGCCCAATACCACCAATGCAATAAGACACTGACTTATAACGTCTATTTTCATAACCATAAAATTGGCATGTTCGAGCGAAACCTGAACTGGAATGATGGCAACGTTGACATCTATACCTACAGTAAAGTCGATGTTCTGGTCACAAAATCCACATTGAAACAGCAATCAAAAGTAGCGTGGTCGTCAGAAAAAAACACGTTTTTGACTCAGTCGTTTGACCGAATGATCTCAGGGATCATGGCAGGAAACATTTCCGCTAAATTCAGTGACAATGGTCGTCGTTCTTCCGTCTTGAATGATGGTAAAACCCTGACATTTTTTGATAATAATATGCCACTACTTGATGGCGATGCCATCGGTAGTCAGATGCGCTTCCATTTAATAAATGGCGATCAAGCCTTTGATTTCATGCTACAAGAGGCTGATGAAGTGAATCACTATTACTTTGCGGTGAAAGGACAAGAAACCATCAACACCAATTTCGGCCGCGTTAACACCATTCGTGTCGAACAAATAAAGAAAAGCGATCGCAAAGTGGTACTCTGGTTTGCACCCAGTGTTGACTATCAGTTAGTCAGAGCGACTTATAAACGAAAAATCCTCGATCTGAAAGCGACACTGGTGCGAAAAAAAATACAATGCCCACCAGCCAAACCACTAACAGCCACGACGACGACGTTGAGCCCATCTGGTTGAAATAACCGCTTATTTTGCGATCACTTTACCACCAATCATCTTATACGCAGGTGTTCCACGAACTAATGTGTCTCTGGCAAAAAGAGCGTGACAGTTCGGACAAACACAAGGCTCTGTCGTGAAATCTTTGGAGATCCGCTCTTTGAAACACTTCACCAGCGAACCTTTCCCCCCCTTACGGTATTTAAATAACGGTGTTTTACACCCTGCGCACAAAACATCGACGGTTTTAGTCGGGCCTTTTTTATTTGGCTTTGCCACTTCAACTCCCAAACCTTAACTAAAAGGGTAAACCAAAAAATCGAGAAAACTGCTGCCACTCTTGTACCAGTGTATCTAAATCACCTCTCAAAAACTGTATCTCTTTACCGGGCATTGCCTGCGCTAATTTAGGCATATCCACCCTCGCGACACAGCCGAGTTTAGGATAGCCACCTAATGTCTGGCGATCATTGAGCAATATAATCGGCTGCCCGTTGGCTGGGATCTGGATCGCCCCATAAGCAATTCCTTCAGAGACAATACCATCGAGCTGAGTTGCAACAGCCGGTCCTTCTAACCGGCACCCCATGCGATCACTGTGCTGAGTCAGCTTATAAGCGTTCTGATAAATACGATCTTTCTCTTCCGCGCTAAACAAAGCATGTTGATAAGACTCAATCACCCGGAGCTGCAGAGGCGTATTGTAATCAGGGATATAACGAGGTGGGATGCTCTGCCCGCTGTGTCGGGCACACCGTTGTTGCTGGGCTTGCTGTAACGTCTCCATCGAGGCAACCGACAGCTTATCACCAACCTCCAGAGGCTGTCCTGATCGTAACCCTCCCATTTTATTTCTTACCACCGCAGATACGCTGCCGAGCACTGGGGGGATTTGAAAACCACCACCCACAGCCAGGTAGGCCCTCAGTCCTGCTTTCGGGTAACCGAATGCCAGAGTCTGTCCTTTTTGCACATGAAAGCTCTGCCAGGGAGCAATGGGCTGATCATCCAAGGTCGCTCCTAAGTCTGCCCCGGCAATGGCACAAAATAGATCGCTGTCAGCTCTAAAACTGGCTTGACCCAGCGTAATTTCAAGCTGTGAACAGACCATCTCATTGCCGAGCAAGTAATTTGCCCAGCAGTAGGCATGCAGATCTACCGCCCCACCCTGACTTAACCCTTGCTGTGCGACACCTAACCGCCCGATATCTTGTAGCAGCGTCAGCATGCCTGCACGAATTACTTCCAGTGCGGCCAAATGACCCCTCCCTGCTGTAAAAATGCATTTCTGTCTATGGATTCAAACTGAACCATATCGCCAACTTCAAATGGTGTCATAGGGCTGGCCGTGGGTGAAAACAGAGACAATGGACAGTTACCGATAATTTGCCAGCCTCCGGGAGAATCATCGGGATAGACCGCCGTTTGCCGATCGGCAATACCCACACTGCCAGCGGGAATGTTCACCCGTGGCTCTTTATGTCTTGCCGTTGCAATGGCGGTATCAACCGATGCCAGAAACGCAAACCCCGGTGCAAAACCTATCGCACACACGGTATAGCTTTGCTGGCTATGGCGCTCAATAACTTGCCGAGGCGTTAAACCATGGCACTCCGCGACAGATAACAAATCAGGACCGACCTCCGGCTCATAATAAACAGGCAGGGTGATCGTTTTGCCCGATCTCACTGGTGGCCGATGATCTTGTTGCACGATCCAGCTTTCGATTTGCGATTGTAGCGTATTGAAACTGATCTTAAGCGGATGATACTGGATCAAAATCGACGTATAAGAGGGAATGACTTCGATAACCTGATCGGGAAAACCTTGTTCAATCGCATGGGAAACTTGGGCAATACGCAGAGTAAGCCGGGGATCTATCTGATCGCCGAAATAGATCATCAGGCAAGTTTCAGATACAGGCTCAATCCTGATCATGGATTCAGCACCTTATGCAGGGAAGCAATCATAGCGATTGATTCATCATTATCACCATGCACACACACGGTATCGGCTTTGAGTGACAACTTATCGCCATCAGCTGTTATGACAAAACCCCGATTAAGCAGGATCACTTGTTGCTTTATCTGTTCAGGATCATGATAAACCGAATTGGGTTGTGATCTTGGTACCAGCAAGCCGTTAGCATCGTAGGCACGATCCGCAAAAGCCTCTAACAACAACTCAACCTGGTAGTGCTCCGCCGTCGCTTTATATCTAGAAGTATCTGCCTTCGCCAGGATCATGAGTTTAATGGCTGACTCCTGTACTGCAGGCAGTCCCCCGTGAATGCCGTAATTTAAACCCGCAATGGCTTTCACAACCGCTTCAAATATTGCTTGATCAGCCATCATATCGTTATACAACGCACCGTGAGGCTTCACATAAGCAATCTGGCTGCCTTGCAACTGGCAAATCCCGTTCAATGCACCGGCCTGATAAGCCACCAGCTGAGTAATCGAAGATAATGAATGAGGAATACTACGACGCCCAAAGCCCACTTTATCGTCATAACCGGGATGAGCGCCTATCAAGACGCCATGTGCAAGGGCCCACTCGACGGTCTGAGCCATAATGTCGGGATCGGATGCATGAAAGCCACAAGCGATGTTCGCCATATCGATCCATGGCATGACCACCTTGTCATTCCCCATGTCCCAGGGCCCATAGCTTTCACCCATGTCACAGTTTAATTTCATCGCAATTCCCTGCTTGTAAATGTAAAACCGTTTTTGCCAGTGCTTAATACCAATCGGCATAATATAACAGTATATTCATTCACCACAGCACGCAACCAAACTGCTGGTAACCCCCTTCACCCATAATAAAAAGGCTGCGCACCTGGCGCAGCCCTTTTAGTCAACAGCTCCTTTATTCCAAAGTAATCCGTTTATGGGCAATCCCTGTATGACAATTAATACAAGTTTCACCACGACTCTCCATCTGTTCATGATTCAGCCTTGCTCGCTGGGGCTGCTTGCTCAAATCGAATTTATCGTCGACATGGCAAGACCGACAAGCTTCAGAATCATTGGCTAACATATCTTCCCACACCATTTTCGCCAGTCTGGGTCGGTGCTGCTCGAAATTCTCCTTATTAATCGTACCCACCATCATATGATAGATGTCTGCTGTCGCAGCAATTTTCACCTTCATCTTATCGATAAACCCATGGGGTACATGGCAATCTGCACAGGTCGCAAGTACTTCATCATCACTCCGGTAATGCGGGGATGCCTTGTATTCCTGTACGATGGTATCCATGCTGAGGTGGCAGCTAAAACAGAATGCATTTTGATTGGACGCAACCATCACACCCTGAAACGCTCCCACCGCCAACAGTGCTAAGAAGATACCAATTGGTATACCCAGCAGCAGCGGTTTTTTCAGCCATCGCCACAAGCGTTGCGTCCGAGTTAATTCATCTCCCATCGTTCCTCACTTAGGAGTCAGGTCAGCTTGCGCCGACCTCCCCGGATAATTACTTGCTTTCACCTAAATAGCGGGCTTTAAAGGCTGCTTGGGCTTCTTTCCGTGCCTTTTTCACTGACTCAGGTTCTTTACCGCTGAACCAGGCATGTTCAGGCTTGTCGAGAATATCCTGCAACACCTGGCGAGCACGTTTCGCGCCTTCAGCATTACCATTGTGCTCAGCCTTCTCAACCGTTTCTAGATACTGAGGTACCATCTCGATATAGAAGCGTTCAGCGACTTCGTACATACCATGCCACTGCACATAGTCAGGTGCCTGCATTGCTGCACCGTGACGAGCCCGGCGACCTTCATGATGCCAGAGGTAGAACCAGGTCCACTCAATCTCTTCATCAAAGCCGGTTTCAGTCAGCATCCCTTCCTTCTTCAGCGTCGCCATTAATGTTTTACCCGGACGGGCAAACTTTTCATTATAAAGCTCAACCAAGGAATCAAACTGAATATAGAAATTATCGATCATCGACTTGGTATGACACGACTGACATACGTTTTGCATATCAGCACGACGCGCTTCCCACGATTTGGTTTCTTTACCGGATGCCAGATCTTTCGCATCGATCTTCTCAGAAATCGCCGGGCGCAATGTCCACGAAATACGATCGCCTACATCATGAGTCACGGCTAATTCACGGGTAGCCGACATATGGCAAGTGGCACACGTTGGCGCAGCATCATAATCTTCACCAGCAATCCATTTTGAAGAATCCAAATTCATGCGATCAACATGCGCATAGAAGTTAATGCCATGCTTCGACTCTTCATAGACTTCTTTTTGCGGATGATCAGGGCCAAGGTGGCATTTACCGCACGCTTCCGGACGACGAGCCTGCACCATGTCGAACTCATGTCGCTGGTGGCATGCTGTACAAGCCCCCACCGAACCATCAGGGTTGATTCGACCGATACCGGTATTTGGCCAAGTGGTCGGATCCAGATCACCATTTTCCAGCACTTTGACTTCTGAACCATGGCACTGCCAGCAACCATTCACTGCGACAGGTGACTGGCCATTCATGGTTAAAGCGCCTTCAACCACTTCGGCAAGGAAGTTATCTAACGATCCGATAATTTGCCCAGCTTTGGCATGATGGCTCTTCGAGAACTGATCGACTTCCTGATTGTGGCATTGGCTACAATCTTTGGGTGAAACAATCACTGAAATATCAACACCTTCATGCGTGATCAGATCTTTATCACCGGGATCTGCCTTATGGCATTCATAGCAACCGACATTGGCACCATAGTGCTTAGAACGCCCCCACTGGGCGTAAATGGATGGGTTTTTTTCTTTATGACAGGCAGCACACTCCTTACTTTCATCACTTAATTGTTCAAAGGGTTTCATAATCAATGCTTTGGGTTCAGCACTAACCGTCGTCGGCCACGATAATAATACCGTGCAAATCATAGCCGCAAAGGCAAAACACAAGCATCGTACAGCCAATAATCCATTGTCCATAACGAACCTCATTTACTCACACTGCTCATTCTTTGTTACATAATCTTACGAAATGTAACTTAATATTTACAAAGTCAAGTGTAGATGAAGGAGGCATTTCCACATGATTTTTATGGAAATTTGAGAACAGTGTGTATTTTTTAACCACAATCTTAATTTCAAGGTGTTTCAATTCGTGAGGAGAAGTCTTAACGGCTGCTCGATACTTTTAGTCGCTAGATTTCAGAGCCTGTTGACTTAAACTCTTTCAATGCGCTTAATGCTGACTCCGCGTCTAAACTTGAATGCACTGTCAGCGTAATTGCTTTAAATACACTGGAATAAACATAGCCTCTTTGTTCCGCCAATAACCACACTGTACACACGGCGTTTTAGGATAAAATCCAACACTTTCACATACATCCACATCCTATCGAAGCAGCAACGTTCTATTATTAAGCTATTATTACAGAGCAAGAGTTCTCCAAAAAATCAAAATACTCCGGAGGAACTGCCCTTGAACAGAAATCGCTTTCTCACCAATATTATCAAGCTATTTCCCAATATATCTGTTCTGCTATGGGCTAGCTTCTTCCTGTTATTCGCCACTACAACTTTCGCCAGTGAAGAAACCTCCGGATCAATTAGCTGGGGGGAAATGTCCATGGGATTGTTTGGCGGCCTGGCCATGTTTCTTTTTGGTATGGATCAGATGTCCGATGCCCTAAAGTCAGCGCTCGGCGATCAAATGAAAAATCTACTGGCTAAGTTAACCCGCAACCGGTTTACCGGTGCTTTGACGGGGGCATTTGTCACCGCGGTTGTTCAGTCATCATCTATCACTACTGTTCTCGTGGTGGGATTCGTCTCGGCAGGCATGATGACCATGGCTCAGTCCATTGGCATTATAATGGGAGCCAATATCGGCACCACCATCACCGCCCAGATTGTCGCTTTCAAAATCCAAGAAGCCGCCCTTTGGATGATCGCCTTTGGCTTTCTCATGTTATTTACTGCCAAGCAAGAGCGTATTAAACACTACGGCAGCATGTTAATGGGCCTCGGGATGATTTTTTTCGGCATGGGACTGATGGGCGATGCGATGTATCCACTTCGTAACTATGAGCCTTTTCTCGATCTGATGAACATGATGGTTCGGCCTATACTCGCCATCCTGGCCGGTGCCCTGTTTACCGCTCTGGTACAATCCTCATCAGCCGCAACTGCTATCGTCATCACCATGGCCGGCCAAGGGTTAATTAGCCTAGAAGCCGGTATTCTCCTGGCTTTCGGCTCAAATATTGGCACCTGTATCACCGCCCTGCTGGCCGCACTTGGTAAATCACGGGAAGCACTGCGTGCCGCATGTGTACACCTGCTTTTCAACGTTGGCGGCGTCATCATCTGGCTGCCTTTCGTTTCAATGTTATCTGGATGGGTGGTAAATATCTCACCAATTCATCCCGAACTGGAAGGCGCTACACGACTGGCCGCAGAAGTCCCGCGTCAGATTGCCAATGCCCATACCCTCTTCAACATAGTCAACACAATGATATTCATTAGTTTTACCAATTATCTGGCAAAACTTGTCATATGGCTGATACCACATAAAAAAGAGTTCGAAAAAGAAATCATTCGCCCCAAATACCTGGACGATTCACTTATCGAGACTCCAGCCTTGGCCCTGCAACGAGTACAGCTCGAAATTGCTCGCATGGGAGAAATCGTTCATCGTATGCTAATCGAGTTTCGCTTAGGTGCATTAAACCGCGACCGTAACAAATTAGAGAAAGTCCGGGAAATGGACGATAAAATCGATATACTCGAAAGTGACGTGCTACGTTATCTTGCTTCACTACGCCAGCAGCCCCTTACGGAACAAGAAAGTGCCGATATAGAACGAGCAATGATCACTGCCGATGAATTTGAGAGTATTGGTGATGTGATTGAATATGACCTTACCAATCTGACCTACCGTGCTATTGATGAGAACATTCAACCCAGCGACACCATGAAACATCTCCATTCTAAACTTGGCGAGCAACTTATTGATGCCGTTGTAGCAACGATACAAGCAGTCAAAAACGATGATCAAAATGCTGCCAATGACGTAATTAATATGAAACAGGAGATAGACAGCCTTATCAAGCAGGCTATGGATATTCAAAGCAAAGATCTGGCAAAAATAAGTAAGGACCAGATCGAAGCTGTGCGCATGGAAATGACGATCCTGGAGAGCTTTAAGCGAATTTATACTTTTCTAAAACGTATCGCCCAAAAAGTGGTTCCGCCTGAAGTGCGGGTATAAACCAAGCTAATGGGCAATTATAACCAAGACCCTGCTTAACTTGTACTTAAACACAGTGAAGATGATTGATTAAAACAGTCGAACTCCGTCATCCCAGAAACCGCCGAACACTGAACTTACAGGCTTTCTCAAAACTCACCTGGCGGTTATCAGGGATCCATCATACACGGAAGGTTCAGTAGACTGAGGATCCCCGATAATCGCTACTGTAAATCCAATCGATAATGAAAGATCAGCATTAAGCGATTTCGAGGATGACGACGGTTTGGCTTCATCGATAAAAAAAACTAATCTGTTCAATCAATCATAATTAATGAGTCAAGGTACTAGGTATTCAGGTGCAGGGGGGCTAACCATGCTGAATTACCTATCAGAGTGTTTATGCAATTTTTATAAGACGCTGCCTAAGGTACTCGTGAGCATCGTCAGAAACATCACTGCCCCAAGCTGTCCGTTTTAAATTACTTGAAGCAATCAATGTCGCTCCCGAACCAAAAAACGGATCAACGACGACATCACCCACAGAGCTGCTTTGTTCAATCAGCGTTTCGATCAAAGCGACCGGTTTCTCCGTTGGATAACCCCGATATACTCTTTTGTGCTCTAACACATCGGGAATGCCAAGGTTGTTGAGTTTTCTTTTCCCTTTTTCAAAGAAGAGAATGAACTCATACCTTGCTCTATAGTGATAGCCCATGCCGATGGCGACTTTGTCCCAGACAATGGGCTTCCAGAACTTAAAGCCGAGTTGCTCTGCTATTGGCTTTATATAAAACATTGTTTCCTGGTCACAGAATAAATAGAAATGACTATTCTTCTTTAAAACCCTGTAAACCTGTGCCAGAAATTCTTCGAACCTTTCGTTTGGAAAGATTGTAAACCACTGATTACTCGACCCCTTACTCACTTTCAGGCGTGTCGTTGTACCAATCGATCTATGTTTTTCCAGTGATTCGTAGGGTGGATCTGTGATGAATAAATCCACACTCCCATCCGGGAGTGTAGACAACCATTCAACAGCATCTTGTTTATATAACTGCATTAAAAACCTAAAATTGCTGACATAATACGGAAAAACCATACAGGTTGTTCCGCCCGGCACTCACTGCAATAGCCCTAAGTACCATTTGGATTGTCTGGCGTTATACCAAATCTTTCGGGATATGGATAGAACACATGCTGTTCATGGTCGGCATACCTCTTGTCGGCATGCCTCATAGATAGTTGTTTATATGCTTACTGAGAAAATTGACTTCTAATCATCTCAATGAAGTGAGATACGATGGGCGAGTTATTTCTTCGGTCATAGAGAGCACACAAATCTGCTGGCAAATTCTCTTTTAATCGAATAAACCTGACATTGTCCCATTTATTGTGGCTAAAGCTTGTTGGCACAATGGAGATAAGATCACTGGTAGCAACGACTGCCATTATCGTACTAGGCTCAATCACTTCTTGAACGATTCTTGGATGGTAACCTTCAGCCAGACAAGTATTGATAAACATTTCAGCTGATGCTGAATTGCAAGTATCCAGAAAAACAAACTCTTCATTCTCAAGTTCTGAAATAGAGACTAGCTTTCGGTCCTTGAATTGATGCTCATCCGATACCGCAACACACATATTTTCCTTAAATACAATCTCTGATGATAAAGGATGTATATTGAATGAATCAGCAGAGCGTGAAAGACCTACATCAATACTTTTATCTAACAAACTTTTCTTTTGCTGTTTTGGTGCCAGCTCTATGAAGTTGAAATGATAGTTAGGATACTGCTTTTTAAACCTCTTCAAAGCACTTCCAAATCCAGCATAAAAGACAGAGCTGACTAAACCAATATTAATTATGTTTTTTTGCTCTCGACCAGATTTTATTACACTGTTCAGTGAATTATCGATCATTTCGAATAGACGAGTGCATTCATTTCTGAGTTGATTACCAACCTTTGTTAATTCAACATTTCTGGAGTCTCTGGTAAACAATTCGTGACCAAGTATGTCTTCTAGCTCTTTTATCTTTGCACTGAGTGGTGACTTGGTAATATTCAGTACCTTTGCCGCTTGTCCAAAGTGCTCAACTTTAGCGACCTCATAAAAATAACGTAACATTTTTAATGTAATACGCCCCTCGGAAACAAAACTCTTCATCACTACCTTCTATGCTCGTCAATGTCATCTCTGACCATCTGAAATAACCAGAATCATAGACTCATTCATTTTCTTGTTATTTTTGCATGTTCGATATCCTATCAACGTGATTCACTTAACATCTTTCTCTCGTGTTTTCTAAGTTCAATGATCAATCTCGCATTACAGGTATTTTCATCATGCTTTTTTTACTAACGAACATGCTATTTATAGCGATTTTTTCAGGATGAAGTGGGTAGTAAAGTAAAGCCCTAACCGTGAAACATAATAAAAGGCGTAGAGAAATGAAAAACGATCCTGTTAAAAATGCCCTTGCAACGATTTTAGAGCGTAAGCCTGGTTTTCAGCCTAAAGCCGCATTCATTTTGGGGTCTGGGCTCGGTATCTTAGCTGATGAAATGGAAGATAAAATCACAATACCTTATGAAGAACTCGATGGTTTCCCAGTGAGCACCGTTGAAGGTCATTCTGGTGAGCTGGTACTCGGCACAATGAATGGCATTGAAGTGGTATGTATGAAAGGTCGAGGTCACTATTACGAACATCAAAGCATGAAAGTCATGACAACGCCTGTTCGTACCTTCAAAAAGCTGGGTTGTGATTTCCTGTTAGTGACCAATGCGGCTGGTTCATTACGCCCTGAACGTATCGATGTTGGCTCTCTGGTTATCTTCCATGACCATATTAACACCATGCCGGAATCACCAATGACCGGTAAAAATGATGACGAATATGGTCCTCGTTTCTTTAGCCTGGCCAATGCTTATGATAAGAGCTTGCGCGCAGAAGCCTTTGCCGTGGCAGAAACTGAAGGGGTCACGACCAACCAAGGAGTGTTTGTTTCATACACAGGTCCAAATTTCGAAACCGCCGCAGAAATTCGCATGATGCAAATTATCGGCGGTGATGTTGTCGGAATGTCGGTTGTCCCTGAAGTGATTGCTGCAGCACATTGTAGCCTGCCAGTACTTGCAATCTGTGCGATCACCAACATGGCAGAAGGTCTTGGAGATGTCGAACTATCCCATGCTCAAACGCTTAAATGTGCCAAATTAGCCGAAGCTGACTTTATCAAACTCATTAAAGCATTCATGAAATCACACTATTAACCAAATATAGTTTAAAGGAGTAATTATGTTTGCTGTTGGTTTTTTAGGAATGGCTACATTGGTTGGGATCGGCGTTGCGGCGTCAACCAACCGTAAAGCAATTAAGTTCCGCACTGTTGGGGCAGCGCTTGCGTTACAAATGATGATAGGAGCATTTGTACTGTATGTTCCAGCAGGTCGTAGCGTATTGAACGCAATGTCAAATGGCGTACATGCGGTATTAGATAGCGGTAAAGCTGGGATTCATTTTCTCTTCGGCAATTTGGTTAATTTCTCTGTTGATGGCATCGGTTTTGTGTTTGCACTGAATGTTCTCCCTCTGGTGGTCTTCTTTTCAGCACTAATCTCGGTACTGTATTACTTAGGTGTTATGCAATACGTCATTCGCATCATTGGTGGGGGGATGGCGAAAATTCTGGGAACATCTCAGACGGAATCCATGTCTGCAGTATCAAACGTTTTTGTCGGACAGAGCGAAGCGCCGCTGGTTGTTAAGCCATACATGCCAAAGATGAGTGATTCTGAATTCTTTGCCGTAATGTGTGGCGGTATGGCATCAGTATCAGGTACGGTTTTAGCCGGTTATGCCATGATGGGGGTAGATATGCAATATCTCCTTGCGGCATCATTTATGGCAGCCCCTGGCGGTGTATTATTTGCCAAATTGATCATACCTGAGACAACAAAGACGACATATACCATCGATCATAATACTCATTTTGACGGTGATAAGCCTGAGAATGTGCTAGCAGCCGCAGGTGAAGGAGCTGCAAGTGGATTAAAGCTTGCTGCAGCAATTGGGGCGATGTTAATTGCAATGATTGGCCTGGTCACATTAGTCAATACTATCTTAGGTGGTGCAAGCGGTTTAGTCGGCATGGAGCTATCGCTTGAGATCATTCTTGGTTGGCTATTCTCACCATTAGCTTTCTTACTTGGTGTACCCGCAGCAGATATTTACATTGCTGGTTCAATGATAGGTAAGAAAATCATCGTCAATGAGTTTGTTGCCTACAGTGATTTATCTCCATACCTAAAAGATGCTGAAACTGTTGCTGCCGCTGGTTTGCATCTACTTGAATATAAATCAAAAGTAATCATCAGCTTTGCACTTTGTGGGTTTGCTAACTTAGCATCAATGGGGATCTTAATCGGTGGCTTAGGTACACTTTGCCCATCTCGTGTTGATTTCATTGCCAAGTATGGTGTGAGAACACTGATCGCCGCAAGCTGCTCGAATCTAATGAGTGCCGCTATAGCGGGAATTTTCATCTCACTAGCAATGTAAGCTATTTTTCCTAGGGGCTTAGGCCCCTTTTATACCTCCTCTCTTTTCAAATACAAAATTACCTCTTAAATAAAGGCGATCAATCATGAATGATTTATCTCATGTTGCTATTCAAGCAATTAAATTAATGGATCTTACAACACTCAACGATAATGATAGTGATGAAACAGTAATTGAATTATGTAAAAAAGCGAACACTTCGTTCGGAAACACAGCTGCCGTTTGTGTTTACCCTCGGTTTGTTCCCATTGCACGTAAACAGCTCAACAAGCAAGGCACCGGAAAGATTAAAATTGCTACCGTGGTTAACTTCCCCCACGGCAATGATGATATCGACATTGCACTGACGGAAACCAAAGCTGCCATCGCCTACGGTGCCGATGAAGTTGATGTTGTATTCCCTTATCGTGCGTTGATGGCAGGTAATAGCAAGATTGGTTTTGAGCTTGTTCGTCGCTGTAAACAACTGTGTGGTGTTATCCCTCTTAAAGTGATCATCGAGTCAGGTGAACTTAAAACTGAAGACTACATCCGTCGCGCAACAGAAATATCTATTGAAGCCGGTGCCGATTTTATCAAAACCTCAACCGGTAAAGTCCGTGTTAACGCCACTCTTGAAGCTTCTGAGATTATGTTAACCACCATCAATGAAATGGGCGTAAAAGATCGTGTTGGATTTAAAGCGGCTGGCGGCGTGAAGACGACTGAAGAGGCTAAATTGTACATAGAGACAGCAAACCGTATTCTAGGGGCCGAATGGGTAACCAGTAAACATTATCGCTTTGGCGCATCCAGCCTCTTAGCTGACTTACTCACCACGCTAGGCGAAGAAACAGCAACAGCGGAAGGAGTCTATTAATGAAACGAGCCATTGTATTAATGCCTAATTTCTTTATAGTGGCTTCTTTTTCTTGTTGGCTACTAGTTATCTCTGAGTAAACCATCGACTTCCCCTGCTTGAACCATTAAGTATATTGACATGAAACCAAACTATTTGGCGCACTTGAAGCTACTGGCATTCACTGCGCTCATCAGCCTGTCTTTCCCCATAGGCAGCTACATTACTGCAGAACTTAACCCGCTGGTCGTAACCTGGATGCGTTATTTACTGGCCAGTTTATTGTTTATTGCTTTGCTAGTTAGTAAAGGCCAATTTCGATTGCCGACCTTAAAGGGTTTAGGACGCTATACCCTGATCTGCCTACCTTCGCTAACATACTTTGTCACAATGTTTATTGCCCTGCGTGATACCAGCGCATTGGATACCAGTGCGCTATACACCACGGTACCACTGATGAGTGCAATTTTGGCAACCATTGTATTTAAACGCAGTACATCGCTTAGCATTTCATTTGCGCTAATGGGCGGAATGCTGGGGGCTGGATTAATTATCTTTCGCGGTGATTTATCTGCAGTGGCGTCGATATCGCTGACTTCATCAAATAAGATTTACCTGTTTGGTTGTTTTGCGATGGCACTGAACCCCATCGCCGCAAAAGCGTTATATCGAGGCGAATCTTTTATTTCTATGACATGCTGGACGCTCATTTGTGCCACCGCAGTTTTGACACTCGGTACTGGCACAACATTGCTGGCAACGGATTGGAGTGCAATTTCCTCTGAAGTCTGGTTGGGCATAGCTTATCTGGCCGTCTTCGCGACTGCACTGAGCTTCTTTTTATTCCAGCAAGCATGTGTTGCTCTAACTCCAGTACAGGTTTCTGCTTATACCTACCTGATCCCAGTCATGGTACTGATGGTCAATCATGCTAACGGTCATGTCGAATCGTGGTCACAAGTCAGTTATGGTGTGGTCGCCGTTATTCTGGCGATGGCTGTAATGATCCGTTCTTCATCACCCGTTAGCGTCAAGATCTGCGCTTAATCAAGTTCTGACTGAGGGGGTATCGGCCCCCTCTTACTCTGCCGTCTGCTTATCTTTATAGTACGATGGTTCATATGTGTTAATGAGAACGCTGCAGATATTTCATCCAGTGAGGCGAACTAAGGTAGTCACTGCTTGGTTTACCTCACTTGTTCTGTGATAATCCGTCGCAAAGTACACTACATTCACTTTCTAAGAAGACGGCTACCCATGAAACTATTAGTTCGAAACCTTGCACGCACAACAACTGAAGCTGAACTAAAGGCTATCTTTGAAGCTCACGGTACAGTTGGATCTTGTAACCTGGTATTAGACCAGGAAACGGGAAAATCTAAGGGATTTGCTTTCGTTGAAATGCCTGAAGACGATGAAGCGAATACTGCAGTTTCTGCTCTTAACGGTACTAGCATAGCGAAAAGCAAAATTCGAGTAAAAGAAGCTGAGTATAAGTAACATACTCGCTAGTTACTTAAGGCCAGGGCATCATTGCATCTGGCCTTTTTTCTCTGCTGAACAGTTAGTTATCGAACACTAATTAATTTATCACCCTTTAATTTAATTCCTCAGGAATGGCTTCTTTATTACTACTCATTTTAATAAGACTATACTCGATGAGTACCAAAGCAATAACAATTGCAATGAATGTGGGAGATGAGTAATCCCAGTCGATACTGCCCAGTAAAATGTCAGGGAATACAAAAAGCAAACAACCAAAGAACAGAATAATGGAAGGTAGAATCGCAACTAAAACCGCCATTCTATTACCACCTGGCACTTTAAATGGACGATGTACATCTGGTTCTTTCTGTCTCAATTTTATAAATGTAGCAAAGAAAAAGAAATAGGTTATAAATAGTAGGAAGTTTGCAAAAGAGAACAATGACCAGAATAACTCATCAGCACTTCCTGCCATGAAGCCATATACAATAAGCGCCAACGTCGCAACATAACCAGTCATCATATTTGCCCCATAGGGCGAACCGTGCTTATTCTTTTTTGCAAATACTGCGGGCATTTCACCGTTACTTGCCGCTTCAGCTGCTGCACGGGACGAGGCCATAACCCAAGGGATAATATAAGTAAATAAACCAACAATCGCTAACAGAGATAGGCACATTGTAATGAACTGACCGACACCGCTATTACCAAAAAGTACATTGAATGTTTGAACAATCCCCCCAACCAGAGATAACTCTTCTAGTGGAAGTGCACTAATCATTGTTGATGTCGCGACCCAATACAACACAACAATAATGCTTACGGCTATGAGTATTCCAAGAGGTAAATTTCTCTGAGGATTACGAATGTTAGATCCCATACAGGCAATCGTTTCCACACCAACAAACATATATATTAATGTTGGCGCATACATAAACGATGCTTCCATCGAAGGCTTCATGCTTTCCAGGGTCAGCTCATTGACCACACCTCCCTGATCGGCAATAAGCATATATCCCCCCACTGCGAAGGCAATAATGATCGCCACTTTTGACAAACCACCCAAAGCATTAATCATCGTTCCCATATTCAATGAAGCATTGGCGGTGAAAACGGTTAACCATACTAAAACAATGGCAATTGCAATCATCGCCCACGTGCTCATATCAGGAAAAAACAGCTCTGCTATCATACCGGAACAAATAAGGTATACAGATGGGATCCAGAAGGGAACGTTAATCCAGTAATACCAACTTACCCGAGCGGCATTTTTCGCGCCTAGCCCGCGATATGTCCATTCGTAAATTCCCCCTTCACCGGGAAACGCTGAGCCTAGTTCGCACACAATAAAAACATATGGAATAACAAAAAGTAAGATAACAACTGCCCACCAACCAAAAACAGAAGGCCCGACAGCTGCAGCAGGGGCTAATCCGTCAATACCGATCAACCCCGACAGGACAAAGAGTATAATACTCACAAGCCCTAATTTCGCCTTGTTTTCTATAACCATAACAAGCTCCTTGGCTTATTTGGGGTGCTTTGAATGATTAACCATACGACAAAGCACCATGACAAGTTTTAGTTAACAACACAACCATTTAGATCGCGGGAATTTGTTGTGTAATACAGTGGATGTTCCCTCCACCTAATAAAATATTTCTCGCATTAACCCCCACTATTGTGTGTTGTGGAAATATCTCCTTTAGTTTTTCTTTAACAAACTCATCTTTAGATTCATCTAATAACGGATAAATAATTCTGTTATTCGTAATAAGGAAATTCGCATAACTGCCAGCCAGTCTGACTCCGGCGCAGCGATCCATTCCTTCGCAACTATCAAAGCCATCAGATTCATCTTCCGTGATATAGAGAGGCCCCGGTATCGGTAGCTTGTGAATTTCTAACCTGCGGCCTTTGGCATCAGTAACAGACTCAAGTACATCGAGCGCTTGACGAGATATATCATATTGGGGATCGTTTTCATCATCCGTCCAGGACAATATCACTTCCCCGGGTCTGGCAATATGTATCAGATTATCGACATGACCATTGGTATCAATATCGTTATATAATCCATTTGGTAACCAGATTACTTTTTCGACATTTAAATATTCCTTTAAATGCTCTTCTATCTGTTCCTTGCTAAGCTCAGGATTTCGGCTCGAATGCAAAAGACACTCTTCTGTTGTAAAAGCCGTTGCTTCTCCGTCAACGTGAATGGATCCTCCCTCAAGCACAAATGGCGCTCGATATAAATCATCCCCGTGGAATTCACACACTTTTCTAGCAATCGCATCATCTGCGTCCCAAGGAAAATACAAACCATCAAGCAACCCTCCCCAAGCGTTAAATTGCCAGTCAACCCCTCGGCGCTCACCGAACGTATTGATCACATAGGTAGGCCCCATATCACGCATCCAAGAATCATTGGTGGTCATCTCGACCACACGAATATGAGATGGAAGCTGCTGTCTGGCATTTTCATACTGTCCGGCTGAAACAATCATGTTTACCGGCGTTTCTTCCGCGATGGCACATGCGACTTCTACAAATGCCGTTTGAGCCAGTTTGGCTCCCCACTGCCAACTATCCGTTCTTTCAGGCCAGGCGATCCAAATCGCTTCCTGTGATTCATGCTCACCCGGCATTCTGAAATTATCCGTTAATGGGGTTGTTTTAAGTTTTTTAGACATATTTCACCTTTCACCATTAAGTCTTTTTCAATTATTTACCCCTATACTTAATCAGCTGAAACCTTGCTAAACTATGACCAGTATCACTTATCGATCCTCCTTGAAAAGACGGTGATTCTTGTGTGTACTAATTCACAAATTGTCCTCTTTTAGCTCCCGAAAAGTCGATATTTGAAACACCCATGATTTTCTCTTTCATTTCCTATTTATTATTTTTTTGAACTTCAGAACTTGCACATAAAAAATAATTTAAGGAATCCGATATGCATGCCAATACAAGAACAACCGGTGAAGTAACACACTTACTGGATACGATTGATCTACAAAAACAGGAGATGCTGGATGTATTTGAAACTATCCGCATGCTAAAAGAAGCGGATATGCAAGGAGCAGTTCCGCAGATCTTAAAAGGTGCTTCATTAGCGATGATTTTTGAAGAGCCTTCTACTCGTACTCGAGTTTCGTTTGAAACGGCAATGACTGATCTTGGTGGACACGCTTTATATCTAAAACCTGGAGAAATTCACTTTGGCTCACACGAAGCGATTAAAGATACCGCCAAAATCCTATCTAGTATGTGTCACGGTATTATGTACAGAAGTAAGGAGCATACAACGCTGCTGAATCTAGCAGAACACTCTACAATCCCATTGTTTAATGCCATGACTTACTATAATCACCCAACACAAGGTATCTGTGATTTCTTTACCATGACAGAGCATTTACCTGAAGGTAAAAAATTGGAAGACATCCATGTTGTTTTTGTTGGTGATTCTCGGGAAGACACAGGCATTATGAGTAAAGAGACGGGGCACATGTGTGCCACCCTTGGCTTGCGATACACTGTCGCTTCACCAACACGTTACTCAATGTCTGAGCAGGAACAACAGAAGATAAATAATAAAATGGCTATTACAGGCGGAACCTTAGTCGTTACCGATGATGTCGACGATGCGATTAAAGATGCTGACTTTATTATCCCAGACGTATGGACCTATTACGGTTATGAAGATGAAGAAACAGATCGAATGGAAGCGTTTATGCCAAGGTATCAACTCAATATGGACATGCTAAACAGAGCACCGGCACACTGTAAAGCGCTACATTGCCTGCCTGCTAACCGAGATATTGAAATTACTAGTGAAGTCATGGATCACCCAACCCGTTCTATCGTTTTTCAAGAAGCTGAAAACCGCTTACACACTCAACGCGGCTTATTAGCCTGGTTACTTTATCCACGTTTACGCGACGCAAATGAATCCCTTCGCCAATATACCGAAGGACAGTTAAGACAATTTCTAGATACAAGACGTAAATAATCACCTGAGTCCCATAAGTAAAATGGGAGCTATTGGGGGTATTCTTTGATTGAATACCCTTCATTCTTTTAACTAACAACTAGTAGCTAAACACAGTGAAGATGATTGATTAAAACAGTCGAAGTCCGTCATCCCAGAAACCGCCAAACACTGAACTTGCAGGCTTTCTCAAAACTCACCTGGCGGTTATCAGGGATCCATCATGCACGGAAGGAACTCTTGGTAAGTAATCTGGCAGGTAGTGAGATAGATAAGATTCAGCAACAATAATTGATTCAGCACTAATAGATGTACTTTCTAACCCCATATTTCGAGAGAAGTAAACGCTATCACTTGCCTCTAAGGCGATCACAAACACATTGTGTGTTTTTGGTAGTTTAGGTAACTCAAAATAGGCGGTATAAACTTTTTCGATCTCTTCACCCAATACATTGTCTTTTTCAACGATAGAAGATCGTACTTCGTAATAAGCGTGATGTGTGTACAGTATTTTCATCACAATGTTATTTTTATCACAATAATCGGATAAAGAGTTCTGAATAAATCTGTTTATATCTTTCCAGTGCGTTATATGATGTGATTCGGTACAGGTTCGAACTACCTCTGTAAAATCATCAAATATATCGTCCAGATAATCTAGAATAAGCGCACTCATATTAGGATAATAATGATAAACCGTAGATGGTGACATTTTTGCTTCATGAGCAACATCATACATAGAAATATCAGGAAGCTCTTTACGATCACCTACTCGAATGAAAGCGGCTTTGATTTTATTGATTTTTTCACATCGAGTTTCCTTCACCATTCATCCTTAATAATTTTATAAACTTAAATAATAAGTACTCTAAATGTTTTTCGTAACCGCCACGATCTACATAGTCACGATTCTATTAATCAATATAACAGTAATATCCCCGCACCAAAACGTATTTATCCATGATAAGCCACCACTATAGATCGAGCTCCCTTACTCAACATGCGATGGCTTCAAGTACCTTGAAATATGATTCAAAGACGGATCAGCGAGAATGAACGGAAAGTGACGCTGCTTCTTGCGTCACTTTGGGTAATATTCGGTGCCCAAACGATAAACAGTTAGTACCTAGCCCAGCATTCTTCTAGCCCAATTTCCGAGCCGATGCCCATAACCAGATACCAGCGCTGACGTTATTGTCGAGTCTCAGCCCGTCGACGACGCTAAGGAAATGGGCGAAATGTCGGTGTGATGAGGTTGAGCGCCTGTACTACTTAAGCATTCTACCCTTTTGTCGTTGCGACCTCTGTTTATGCTCCAGTGATCAGAATGTAAATTTCGCTATTTACTTGTTGTTTTGACTACACTTACATCAACGGAATTGCAGTCTCCATAAGAACAACAAGAGGGAAGTTGATGAAAATAAGACCTGTATCCTGCGCTATACTGCTCGCCATATCTGGGGTTGCATTTACCGCCATAGCCGATGAAAAAGAAACAATCGATTTCAAGCAACAATCCTGGGATGAATGGCGAGAAACGTTCAATTTAAATTCATCAAATAATTTAAACTCACAAGCTGACAAAGTGATAGAAGATGATAGCCTGAGCGATGCCGATAAATGGATCAGGCTCTTCAATTTGTCTAAACAGCAATATGATACCTACGCCGAATGTGGATCCGGCACCAATTGTGAATCGATACAGGCTAACTATGAAATCCAAGGCGGTTTGCATCCAGGGGAAGGTGAAGGTATGGGATTGCTGGCCAAGGAGTTGGGCTATAAGCCCGGTTCTAAAGAGTTTAAGGATCTCAAGAAGGTAATTAAATATGGTGACACTGATGCTTTGAATAGATTATTGGCCAGCCCATCCACCAATGAAGAAACAAAAGCGTTTAAGGTGGCAAAGAAGGAAAAAGCTATTCAAAAAACAAAATTAACAGATAATAAAAAAGTGGCACAAAACAATAAAAATGGAGCAAAGGAAAAGAGTAAGAAGGATAAGAATAAAACGTGAACAAGCAGGCTGTGGCTACTTACAGTAGCCTCTTTTCTGCGCGCATTCATTATCCAATTCTAATTTCTAGGGTTTGCTATCTGAACTAGGCCAAATAATTTCTCTGTGGCGGACTGCTATAATAAAATTAACGACCACAATAATCACCGTTCACTTTATCATGCATCTCTGTTTGTTTTTAAAAGCACATTGCCAATAAAATCGCTGTAGTGATCTTTTACCGGTAATTCTAGGTCAACCTTCAATCGTTTTCTATTGGCCTTCACGGACTCACCTGTTATCGGATTGATTGCCTTTTTTTCATAAGACTCCCAATGAATACCCATACCTCGTTTTTGCCAGCTTGGAAGCTCATTAAAGTTAATTCCTTTTTTAAGAAGAAATTCAGTCTTCTCTGCTGCTGACATTTTAATAAAAGTTGCCGCTGAGTATTTGGGTGATGCGCCTTCCTTCCTGAGTGTCCAATAACAATACGCATTCAATGAGTTTCTATAGGCATCTTCGCTTCTCCATCGGAAATAATCGATAACGAGCTCTCTATTCGGCAGTTGGCAAACCCGACAATCAAAGACCCCTAGAGCTCCCAATAAAAGACTAAATTTTGCGCTTGCCTCTCCTGCCAGAACGGAGTTCAACTTCCGCTCTTTCCTTTCAAAAGTATTATCATTCACATCAAGAAGCAGTGATATTTCATCGCTGTAAGTATATCCATAAAGTACTTTGAAACCGCATTGCATCAAGTGCTTTACCGTTTCAAGCATCATATCTCTGAATTTAGGATCATAGGGAGCATCAAACTTATGCTTATCCTTAGTCAACGTGGTAAAACAGCGTCCATCCAGTCGAGTAATGATGTGCATTTCCGGTAAGACACAATGATCGTGCGCCGTTTCGTATACCCGCATTTTTTCATCTAATTCATTGAACTTCATCTTCCCACTCTTCGACAGTGAATTCATCATCGTTCATGGTTACCTAACAAAAACGATCAAAGTCTTCCGAATACAAAACAACGTAAGTTTATTATAAGTCCCTTATCAATCAGGTGTCACAATAATGAAATTCCTAATACAAGGATACAATTGAAGCTCTCGAAGTCTGCCATCCCATTGCTGATCAGATAAGAAATATCAACGTTAAGCACCTTAGTGAATAACACAGATCTGGAATGACGAAACTCTCTGCTCAGTTATTGTAGCGGTGATTTTCAGCAGTTTTTTTAGCTAAAGTCACACGATTCGCAAGCTTCTGTTAACTGAGCTAACTCAGCAATACAAGCATCTGAAAGCTGTTCGACCGTTTCAAATTTATAGATTTCATCACCATACTCCCAAGAAAATACCAGCGCGCCCTCATTAAAAAATACTGTGCACGATAGTTTGTGTATTGCTTCCCGCTCATCACCGAGCATCTCATCGTATCTGACAAGGTTGAGTTTGTTATGCTCATGCACGTTATTGCTGATAGCCAAGGATTCCGGAATATAGTTAATATCAATTTCAGGACAAAACAGATCAGAGATATCATATCTGCTTTGTATATGGCTCGCTTTATACTTTAGATCGTTAAAACCTATACTGTATTCCTTACACTCCAGCACAGCCTCGCGTACCGATTGCACTAACTCTATACCATGTTTGCCATTGTCAGGATTAACAAAAATAGGAAGGTAATCGTTTAGCCAACCAACCGTCCCGGACAAATCTAAGTTATCATAATGATCTCTACCAGTTAGTACCTCTTCATAACAAATCTGACCACCACCAACCCAGTTGGATATCACTTTTGCGATAGCCGTAATAATGAAATAAAATTCATTAAATCCATTTTCATTTGCGTTTTTCTTTAGTTGATTAGTCAGTTCAATACTCACATTTTTATTAAATGACCTACGTGTACCAATACTATTTAGAGCATGACTGAATTCATAATCGGTTGGCAAGGGAGTTACGCGCTGTTGCCTCTTTTTGCTCCAAAATTGCAAGCATGTTTCAGCCGTCTCACTATTCAGCCAATACTGGCTCTCTTTGCACCAGTCACTGAACGTTGATCCGACACGTGTTAGCTCAATGTTATGTTCTTTTTCACTCGCATCAAATGCGGCTAATAGATCTCGTAAAAAAACTGATATTGAATAGCGGTCCATCACCAGATGATGAATGACAATATAGAGTTTATCTTTTCTTTCCTTACCCATGTCGCAATAAAGAAACCGAATTAACGATTGAGAAAAGTTGATGCTATTTCTAAACTCAGCAATCTTGCTCTCTAACGTATCTTCAGCAATAGCTGAAAAGTCTTGATAGCAGAAGCAATCGAAGCTATCGTTCGCTTTAATCTGCTCTTTTCTTTCATTGCCATCACCAATAATATTAATCCGCAGACCTTCGTGATGTACGATAACAGCCGCAATGGCTTGCTCCATACTGTGAGTATAATTACCACTGTCATCAAATTCAAAAAGTACACAAGGCCCCCACCGCTCCAGATCCTTACTACGTTGAAAGTACCACTGACGATTACCGGGCAATGCATACTCTGCCAAAGACGCAGAATTTGTTTCTGTCATCGCGGTTTTATTTAGAGCTTGAGATTTCGCATTTTCAATAATCTCGGTTAACGCCAGCTCAAAAAATTCAATCAGGCTCTTACTCTTATCTACAGCCAAGCGCGATTTAACATTGAATTGAAGCTTCCCCTCGGTAACAACACCATTAATATCGAGCAGCAACCGATCATCGTTTTCTTGGGCTATCGTGCAACCGCCCCCTTGCGAGCTTATTTGCCAATTTGCAGACCCCGGCGATTCATCATGATTATCAAATTGTCCAAAGTAGTTAAAGCTAATTTCAGGTAGAGAAATAGCAGCTAAATCGCCATTCTGCCATAGGGCACCATAACCTAATCCCTTATTGGGAATATCCCTTAACATCTGCTTGATATGAGTAATGGTCTCCGCTATATCTCCTTTATTTACCAGGCGCACAGGATACGTGGTGGTAAACCACCCCAGAGTACGGGTGACATCCAGAGATGGATCTATACTCTCTCTGCCATGGGCTTCAAGCGTAATGTGATTAACCGGAGAATCAAACAACTGACTAAGCGCAATCGCTAATGCACTTAACAATAAGTCATTGATTTCAGTTTCATACCCAAAATTTGCCTCTCGCAGCAGGGAATCAGTCAGGCTTGCCGTTAGCGAGAAGTGATACGTTTGACTGTTCAGATTTGAAGGTAGTAAAACCTGGTTTTCCTGTATAGATTGCCAGTAAGAAGCTTCGTGATTATGTTTTTCGGCATAGTCAGAGACGGCCTTTACCCATTGACGGTAACTGCTTGTTTTAAGATCCAATTCGCCGCCGGTCAATAAGTGATGTATATCGTCAGCAAGAATACGCCAAGAGACAACATCAATAATAAGGTGATGAAAGGCAAACCATAATCTTGCCGAACCATCACGATACCCGGTCAGGTGAGCAACCTGCCACAAAGGCCCCTTTGAATAATCAAAGCCACTTTGCATCGAACTCAGTTTATCGCTCAACTCAGAATCACTCATTGATGCAATATTTATTTTCTGCAGCGTTACATTTACATCACTCATCTGAGAAAAATACCGCTGGCGAATACCAACCTTGTGGTGATGAAACCGGCAGCGCAACATATCATGTTGCAAAATTAACTGACTAACGACCTCTGTGAGCTCTGTGGCAGTGACGTTATCCGGAATATTGATAAAAAAGGCCTGATTCCAATGATGGGGATTAGCCAGTTTCTTGTTAAAAAATCGCTGCTGAATCGGCAATAAATTAAACTCTCCCGTTAATAACCCTTGCTCAGCAATCACCTTATCGTCTGATTTACCATTGTTAAGTCTAAGAGCCAGCTGTGCCACTGTCGGAGCCTTAAAAATCTCTTTCACTTGTACATTCAGCCCTTCTCTGCGCATCAGAGAAATAAGCTCAATGCTCACAATCGAGTCTCCTCCTATACGGAAAAAATTATCCTGAATCCCGACTTTCGGCAGTCCCAATACTTTTTGCCAGATACGACATAACTTCCGCTCCAATGCGGTGCGTGGTGCCAGATAGCTATCGGTATTAATAAACTCAGGCTCTGGTAAACGCAGTCGGTCTACCTTTCCATTGGTTGTCAGCGGCACATGTTCCATGCAAGTAAAGGTCGCCGGGATCATATAATCGGGAAGCGTTAACAACAGAGCATCTTGTAATTGCTCTGGATTAAACGCACCTGCAGCTTCAGGCACAATATAAGCAGCCAGATATTTATTTCCATCACGCACGCGGTCAATAACAACCGCCTGCTTCACTGGCTTCAAAGCAACCAAGGCCGTTTCAATTTCCCCCAGTTCAATCCGGTAGCCTCGGATTTTCACCTGAAAATCATTTCGACCTAAATACTCCAGATTTCCATCTGGCAGCCTGCGGACCAGATCACCGGTTTTATAGAGCCGGTTATAGCCTCTTGCCCGGTCAAGTTTGCTGGCAAAAGGATTATTAATAAAACGCTCTGCCGTTAGGTCGGGACGATTCAGATAACCTCGAGCTAAACCTGCACCGCCAATATAGAGCTCACCGGACGTACCAATAGGAACAGGTTTCAACTCTGTATTCAGAATCAAACCCTGCATATCATTGAGTACACGCCCTATATGTGAAGTGCTGTGGGCATCACTTAAGCTGAGGGCTTTAAAGGTGACATGCACCGTTGTCTCGGTAATGCCGTACATATTAATAAGACGGGGACATTGGTCTCCATACTTATCCCACCAAGGTTTCAGCTGTGCCAGATTGAGCTTGTCACCGCCAAAAATGACATAGCGTAAATCTGGCCATAATTGATTATTGTTTACTACCTGATTGGCAAGTGAATAAAATGCAGCGGGAGTCTGATTGAGTACCGTTACTTGATACTGCTGACATAGACCAATAAAAAGAGAAAAGTCCTTAGTCGATTCCGTGGTCGGAATCACCAACGCGCCGCCATTCAGTAAGGCTCCCCATAACTCCCATACACTAAAATCAAATGTGTAGGCATGGTATAGCACCCAGACATCATTCGCATTAAATTGGAAGTCACTCTCGGTGGTAGCAAACAAACGGGTCACATTCTGATGCGGTTGCAGTACCCCCTTAGGCTTACCCGTGGTACCGGAGGTATAGATCACATACGCGAGATCTGTAGATTTATTGCCTAACATCAAATTTTCAGAGGAAAAACCGGCAGTCGCCTCATCGACATCTACCGGCATGAGTATCGGCGCAAAATTCAGCGGACTAATGATACAATCGAGTGCACTCAGCCGGTGCTGCTGAGTCAAAATAATTGCCGCCTGGGCATCTTGCAGCATAAACTGCGTGCGTTCTTGCGGTGCTTTAGGATCAATCGGCAGGTAAGCAGCTCCCGCTTTAAGCACAGCTAAAATAGTAACCACCATCTCCAAACTGCGATCAAGATAGAGGGCTATCAAAGTATCGGTTTTTAATGGCTCCTCTCGGAGATTTTGATACTCCAGCCTGATAGCCTGAGCCAGTTGATTGGCCTTCTCATTTAATTCACCATAAGTTAACTGCTGATCTTCAAACAAAAGGGCAACACTGTCTGGCATTTTTTCAGCCTGGGCCTCAAACAACCGGTGAAGTGTTTGGCTCTGCGGATAGGCAAGATCAACTTGCTGGTTACTCTTTAGCTGAGAATCAATTTCAGAGTCAAGCAGAAGTGGTAAATCTCCGACCAATACCGTCTCATCCTGAATGGCGATTTGGAGCATATTGATCAGTCGATCCGTTAACCGCGTTATTTCACTCTTATCAAAGTAACGTTTTGAATAGCTAACTCTTAATGCTAATTTCTGGTTACTCTGGTAATCAATTAACCTAATTTGCAGCGGCTGCGTATCATGCTGACTGCTAATTGGAATAATTTCCATGTGATGAATAGACTCAGAGTCAGCGCCCTTGACTAGAGGCTCGTCTTTAAACTGCTCAAATAAAACATGAATATCTGATAAATGCCCAGCTTCATTATCAGATAGACGTGCAATGTGACTAGCCGGAAAACGGCTATGACGAAATCCCTGTTTGAGCTCAGTACTAACCTGATTAACGAAATCGACAAAAGCCATATCAACCGATACGTTACATAACACAGGTATAATATTGGAAAACATACCCACGATCTGTCGGCTTTTTTTATTCGGCCTTCCGTGAACCGCTGTGCCTAATAGTATTTCGTTCTTTTCTAATATTTGACCAAAATAGATGCTCGTTACCGAGGTCAGTAAAGCCAACAAGCTAACACTTTTTTGTTCACAATACCGGTGTAACCGATCAGCTAAAGAAACAGAAAACTCATTCCGGTATTCTCTACTGCCACAATGGTGATAATAACGTGGCAGACGAGTAACATCATTGCCTGTTAGCAAGTTCTGCCAGTAGGCTTTATCCTTCTGATAACGAAAAGAGTTTAAATACTCGCACATATTTATCACCTGCTCCTGGTATTGTGGCAAGTTATCTAACCAAGACAGAGACTCACCGCAACGAATGGAGTGATAAACTTGATGAAGCCTTTCATATAAGCGATAAAGACCCAAGCCATCAATAAAGAGATGATGAAACCGGGTAAAAAGGTAGTACTTTTGAGGTGCTATTTTTAACAGCGCAATTTGGTGCCGTTCACCATTTAGATAATCCATCGGCGTATCAAAATGATGCTGCATCCATGTCTGTGCATCATCATGAGCAGTAGCCGAATCTGAAAAATCGAGATATTCAAGCAAAACCGGCTTTAATGATGTTGGATCAACATACTGGCGAGGAGCCGAATTACTGCTCAATACGATATTTAACCGTAGCGAATCAAGTTTCTCGCAAAGACAGCGCCAGGATCGTTGCAGTATGGGAATATCATAAAGATGATCTATAACCTGATAACCACCAATATTATACATTGGGCTATCTGGGTGGAGCTGCTGTTCAAAATAGACACTTTCTTGGGCCGGATGGAATATAAATAGCGTCGCATCTACATCAAATTCATCTTTATCAACTGTTACCGTTGTATTCACCTGCGCATCCTTTCCTTTTTCTATCTTGGTAGGGAATGCTCTATTCGGATCCCCCAATACAAATAGTATGCAACTTTAATTCATGTCATTTTTCTGGATACCGATAAAAACAACCGTAATAGACATAAACTGTTTTCTTTTAAACAAGCACACTCGTGCATCACCCAAGGTTGATGCACTAAAAATTCACTTCGAGAAGTGTTGCCCTGTTGGTATTAACGGTTATCGATTGGCTTTAGTACCTTGCACTGCCATGCACTACCTTTGCTATTTATCACTTGGGTTTTATCGATGATCTGAAAATTTTTCTGCACTTTTCGCCACATGATTTTATCAATCCAAAGTTGCTTAAATAGCGACACTATCACTATCCCATCGGGCTTCAGATAGGCTTCCAACCGCGCAACTAATTTTTCTGGGTCATTAATGCAGTTGAGGCTTTCACAAAAAACAATGCAATCATATTTTCTGTCAGGCTGGTAGGCATGAGCATCCGCTTGTTCGAAGAAAGTCTTTTCATTCTGGCTTCTGGCACAAGCATTTTTTATTGCGGTATCAGAAAAATCAATTCCCATATAATAATTGTAGTCTGATGAACTTAACTCTCGTTGAAGTACCCCTTCACCACAACCTACATCCAAAATGTCCGCATTGGGTTTAAAATGATTAATATAACCACGAATAACATTGTAGTGAGCAAGTTCACCTAATTGGTGAAGATGTTGCCATTGGTTATTTTGATATTGATTTTCCCAGACTCCCTGCTCAGGTTGAAAAGCTCTAATACCTAATAACGTACTAATAAACTCTTTAATCCGCATTTTATGCTCCATTCCTTATGCGCAGCTGCCAATACAAACAACAATTATGCACAAATTATTGATTATTTATTCAATAGCTGTGTTTTTTGCGAGTCAATTCATGTATTTACGTTCCTAATAAATACACATAGGAGCTCTGTCTCTAGGATAAAGTTGATGATCTTGATGTTTTTTTAACACCCTTCTCTATCAGATCTGAGTCTTCTTTAATTTGTTAACTTGATTCGGTGAGATAGCATTATCGGCTGGTAATTATGAGAATTGCTATAAGGCCATTACTCGGTCTTCGGCAATCCCGGTTGCCTGAAGTAGTGCCTGATCAGTTTGTAACTGTCTTTGAGCCACAGTTTCTTATTTTCAAACGCGACCTGATTACGGGTTAAAGAAAAATAACGACGGCCTTCTCGCCGATTAATGGTCATGACCGTCATATCCTCCACCTTGATGGTGACGTGATCACAAAATGACATGGCCTGGCGGATCGTTGCCAGTCTGCCTGATGCTATGGGGAGGTGAGGAAAAGCCCGGGCGAGAGTAGCTAACGCACTCAATGTGGGCAAAATAAGTTCAAACCTGCTAGCACATGCAGAAAGGTGAATGGGTTCGCCATTCACCTCTATATCCATTTCACCCTGAACGTCAAACCGCATCAGTTAATCCAGATTCCGGCCTCGAATACTAATGGTACCATTGAACTTCCAGGTCGAATGCGGCGCTTTTTCACCAGCACCACTTGGGACACTAATTTCTACATTATCAAAATCATACGTTAATTCTGCATGACGTTCGGTGAGTTTGTCATAGAGGGCACCGGCGAGATCTGGCCAGTTTGTTGTGTCTTTCTCAATATCAGCCATGATGTTCTCCTTGAAGGGAAGGGGTTCAAGAATTAAGAATAGTATGCAATGGCATAATGCGCGGCTTTTTCAGCCAATTACATCATGGTCGCCCTTCATTTGGCAGAGTTCGATGATGTTGTCAGGATATGAATGGATTCGAGGAAATAGAATTGGCTAGCGTTGAGCGTGTATAAACTCAGACTGCCCAAGGTTATTAAGGAGGCTTAGATATATATCGTTAGATGTAAAAAAGGCTTACCTTTCGGTAAGCCTTTCTTATTTAGATGGTGCCCCGGGCCGGACTTGAACCGGCACAGCGCGAACGCCGAGGGATTTTAAATCCCTTGTGTCTACCAATTCCACCACCAGGGCACGCAATTCTTGATTGCGATGGTTAGACACCATCTTTCAATGTCGAAGTTTGTTAATATAAACAATCTCGACATTGCAATATTTGGAGCGACACACGAGGTTCGAACTCGTGACCTCAACCTTGGCAAGGTTGCGCTCTACCAGCTGAGCTAGTGTCGCATTTTATTCTCAAAGAGAATGGAGGCGCGTCCCGGAGTCGAACCGAGGTACACGGATTTGCAATCCGCTGCATAGCCACTCTGCCAACGCGCCATTACTTCGTAGAAGTAAGCAATCTTTCGATTGCAACCGCTTAACAAGTCTCCCCGTTGCGGTATGGGGTGCATTCTACGGATTGCTCTGCATGAGTCAACATCAAAATAGTGTAATTATGTTTGTTTGCTGATTTTATACACAAAATGACAAAGAGATGGATAAAGCGACTATAAATCAAACAGTGGTTAGACGCGTAACTCATGCCCTCTTACATAATGTCTTTCATTGCTTCTGGCGGGATAATCGCCCCGGTATATTGGATTACAATCGAGGCCAGATGGTGGCCTAATTCTGCTGATGACGTTGCGGATTCACCACTTAAACGACTGGCTAGGTAACCCGCTGCAAAAGAATCGCCAGCCGCAGAGGTATCAACCACAGCGTCGACTTTATTTGTTGCCACATAATAGGTTTCAGGGGCTTCACTTTGCAAATCAGTGACAACCTTACAAGGTTCACTGCCGCGCTTGATCACCACTTCATTACAACCGAACTGTTGGCAACGCTCAATAATATCCGTCTCGCCCCAAATTCGTCGGTCATCGTCTTCAGTGATCAACGCAATATCAACAAAAGGGTATATTTGGGCATACCAATACTGTGCTTGCTTCGCGGTCCATAACTGAGGGCGAAAGTTATTATCAAACAACACTTTACCGCCATTAGCTTTGTGTTTCTCCAGCAAAGTGATCAATACTGTTTTCGCATCTTCGGCCAGAATTGCAAAGCTGATCCCACTGATATACAAGGCATCAAACTGCTGTGCATCAATGGCTTGCTCTAAAGGTGAAGGCGAAGATGAATCAGAAAAATAGAACTTTGCTGCGCTGTCATTACGCCAGTAATGAAAATGACGCTCACCGTTTGGTTCTGTTTCGACCAGATACAACCCCGGTAATTTATCCGCAATTTTACGCACCATTGCAGTATCAATATGTTCAGCTTGCCATGATAAAAGCATATCCTGACTAATATGATCAATGCCTAAAGCCGTTGCATAGCTGACCGAGTGGTTGCGAGAAACACTTAATCTCGACAGGTACAATGCCGTGTTTAAAGTATCACCACCGAAGGTACGCTGCAGAGGCTGGCCACTCAACTCGACCATACACTCTCCGAAAAATGCAATTTTCACACTATCACCTTCATTTTTTTTTGCTGTTCTTAAAAGAGTAATTGAAGCTGGCGACCTTACAGCACAACAAAGACCTGCATTTTCCCGAGTTTTAGCGAATTATTCCGCCATAGCAGCTCTGTTCGTTGATATAAAATATGAGGGAGACAACCAGCCTCCCTCTTTTACTTATGTTTCAGGATATTAAGTAAAATACTGTCAGCCACCTGCTGAACTACCGGATGGCTCTTGCTCAAACGTGTTAAGTTCTGGTTTCACTGACTCTCCTTTGGTCCCTGGCATCAGCTCAAAATCTGGTGTGAAATGTACCAACATGGTCTTCAGCTGTTCAAAAGGCTTATTGTCACCTTCTAACTTCGCTTTACCGGATTTAATCTGTTCGTCAAAGGTAACTGCTCCCATCATCACCTGTTCAAGTTCAGAACGATTAATGGTGATTGTGAGATCCGGCTTTTTAGCCAGGTAACCTTTGATATTCGTCAGCGTTGCGTTACTCAGCTCTACGGCATATTTCTCGTCATTATCCGGTGTCACCAAGTTGATAACAAAATTAATGCCTTCGGCTTTTTTGCTGTCGAGGCGAACCGCAAGGAAATCCAGCCACAAACTGGTAGACATGGCTCGTATTACGTCTGGCCCAGATGTCTTCGGTGAAGCACCGCTAGGAATTCCGCTACGTAATTCATAAGCGGCGGCAAGAAAACTGTTTCGTACACTCGGACTTTCCTGCTGATAACCTATCTGTTCAAAGACATCGGCTAACAAATCCTTGCCTTGCTGGTTATCAGGTTCACCATAGACCAGTTTGTTAAGGATCTCTGATGCCTGCAGATATTCGCCTTTATCAAAAAGCTCCTGGCCTTTCTTGATGATATTATCGGCCCCGCCCATCATCTCGACATAAAGCGGCGCTGAATCACGAGGAGAAAGCGGGATCAAAGTGGCCGGATTACCATCCCAATAACCCAGATAACGATTGATTACTGCACGGCTGTTATGCTGCTCTGAGCCATGATAACTATGGGCAGTCCACTGCTGTTGCAAACTCTTCGGCGGCTTATATTGATTATGTACCTCATTAATCGTCACCCCCTGGTTCGCCAGATGCAGTACTTCATTATTCAGATTGGCATAGATATCGCGTTGTGTCCGCATCACCTCCTGAATACGATCATTGCCCCAGCGCGGCCAGCTGTGCGAAGCAAACATCACCTCGGCTTCCTGACCAAACATATAAAGGGCATTATTTATCTGCTTTGACCACTCCAAAGCATCACGGATCAGAGCACCACGGAGGGTATAAATATTATGTACCGTACCGGTGATATTTTCAGCAGCCCAAAATGTTTTCAAATCAGGGAAATAGGTATTCATTTCAGCCGGTGCTTCCGTTCCCGGTGTGTTCTGAAATATCATTTTCACACCGTCAACGGTCAGCTCTTCTATATCTTTTTCTATAATCACCGTTGGCGGGATCAGCCCCGTATTCCCTGCCGCGGTATTTTTACCAATCGATTGATCAACATGACCAAACGGGCTACGTGGTAGTAGCACACCATATTGGAAGAACATTCGGCGATTCATTGCATTGCCGGCATAGACGTTTTCAGAGACTGCGTGATGCATAAAACCGACAGGAGCAATAATCTTAATCTTACCGGCTTTCAATTCGTCCTCATTAACCACACCACGTGCGCCACCGAAATGGTCAGCATGTGAATGTGAATAGACGACCGCAACAACCGGCCGCTCACCGAGTTGCTCATTAATAAACTGAAGTGCGGCGGCGGCGGTTTCTTTTGCAGTCAAAGGATCAAAGATAATCCAGCCATTATCACTTTTGATAAAACTAATATTGGCCAGATCAAAGCCGCGAACCTGATAAATTTTATCAGGTACAACTTCATAAAGGCCATAAGCCATATTCAGTACAGCCTGGCGCTGAAGTGATGGATGGAGGCTGTCGAACGCTTTATCTTGCAGCAACCACTCGTAACTAGCCATATCCCAGGCAACATGACCGGCTTCTGCCTTTATCTGCTTATAACCAGGGGCGGCAATAAAACCGCGCTTCGCTTCCTCAAAGTCACGTTTATCAGAAAATGGTAAACTCTCGCGTTGTTTTTGCTGGGCATCAACCGTGTACGTTGAGGGAAGTTTGCCTTTAGGGTGAAAATGCTTACCCTCGGCGGCCCCCGGATCTGACAATACACCGCCGCCACCTGTTGCATTAGCAATACCGCCAAGCAGCACGTAGGATATTACAACCGCCAATATTCTTTTATTTCTCATTTTTGTCACCTTTCTCTTATAGGCGTTTACTTCCGGCTTCGGTCCACATCTTAGTATCGTGGACAATTTCCAGTATAGAAAAGAATCAACACGTTGCATAAACGCATCTGAGAAAAATAAAAATAACAAAGCTCAATCGACGGAAATTTTTTGCTACAAATGGAATCGGGTATCTGAACTGATTACCGATTCCAGTTTATGGGTTTGGCGCAGGTTATCGCGTAGTCATTAAGGATGGCGTCGAATCGAACGCACTGCCCCCCAGACAAACGCAAGCAATATCAGGATCGGTCCCAACCACAGCACATAAGTCTTGGGTTCGAATTTTGGCTGATATAACACAAAATCGCCAAATCGACTGGTCATAAAATCAATGACTTGTTGATCAGACTTTCCACCATTCACCATCTGATAGACTTTCAGGCGCAGATCTTTCGCTACTGGCGAATTTGATTCAATTAGATTCTGGTTCTGACATTGCGGACAACGCAGGTTCTTTGCCAGGGCCATCGCCCGCTTGTGCTTTTGAGGTGAACGAAACTGAAAAGTTTCCACCGATTCGACTAACCGAGTCTCTGCGGCAATAAAGGTTTGATCGGCCTGAGCATACGCAGGTTGCACGGTGACGAGTAAAGAAAATAATGCTAAAACGCTTCCCGCCGATAAAGCTTTGATATGATTTTTCAGAAAAAACGGTGCTGTTTTAAGGTACGGATTTATCATAGGGTAAGACTCGTTAACTGCTCTATTCTTGGTGCAAATTGTTGCTGCCAGATGGTCGGGGTTAATGCCCCCGTATAACGATGACGAATGACACCATTTTTATCAATCAAATACGTTTCAGGGGTGCCATAGACACCTAAATCCAGCGCTAACGCCCCTTGAGGATCATAAATCACCTGCCGGTAGGGATTGCCCGATTGCTTTAACACATCCAATGCCCCCTGCCTGTCATCCCGGTAGTTCAGCCCGACGATTGGAATGGCCTGCTGGCTAACCAATTGCTTCAGGTACTCATGTTCCGACTTACAAATACCACACCATGAGGCCCACACATTCAGTAACTGAACTTCTCCGGTCAAGCTGGCTTGAGTAATCGTACTTTGCTCATGCTGTAAACTTGGTAACGCAAATTCAGGCACTGGCTGGCCTTCCAACGGTGAAGCAACCGACGCATTTTTGCTTTCCATTCCCAGCACCAGTAAACACCCGGCAGCTAAGACCATAGCAAGTGGCAGAAAGCGCATCATTTTCATTATTCTCAATCCTTTGTCTTCTTACTTCCAAACAATAATCGTCGGTATCAATTGTTCTTTTTTATCCGAAGGCTGGTAAGCGTTAACGTTAATTCGGGCTAATACCGCAAGCGTTCCACCTAACATCATTAAGATCCCGCCCAGCCATAACCAGCGTACAAAAGGTTTATATTGGATCCTGACTGCATAATCTGTTCGATTAAGCTTCTCCCCTAAGGTGATATAGATATCGCCGTGCCAGGACCATAGAATGCCCGGCTCACTCATATTCATGGTACGCACGGTGTAATGGCGACGCTGAGGTTCAATCATGCCAAGGCTTTCGCCCTCTTGTACTACCTCTATATTGGCTTGTTCTGCGGTGTAGTTTGGCCCAATCAGTAACTCGGTATCGCGATAATGAAACTGATAATCACCCAGCTCCAGCTGATCACCCGGCCCCATCTTGTTAGTCACTTCTTCGGCGTAGTAACTCACCAGCGTCGCTCCGACTAAGGCGGTAGCAACCCCGACATGGGCGGTGACCATTGCCAACTGACGGCAACATTTCCGGTCAAATTTCCAGCCTTTGCGTGACTTCTGATCCATATACAAAGTCTGCACCGAGGTTAGCGTGATCCACAACGCCATGATGAAAGCGATACATACAACCAGATTAATTCCACCTTCAAACATGACAGACAGCGCAACGCCCAAAACGACAGAAACCGCCATCGGTGCCAGAATGCGGGTAATGAAGTCATCTGAAGATGCACGATGCCAGCGAATTAACGGGGCTAAGCCCATAAACGCAAAAAGAAGGAAACTCAGCGGTATAAACAAACTATTAAAATACGGTGCACCAACAGAAATATTACCCAAGCCAAACGCCTGAAAGACCATCGGATAAAATGTTCCAAGCAAAATGGTTAACGTCACCACGGCAAATAAACTATTACCCGCTAGAAATGCCGCTTCGCGAGACAAAAAGCCAAAACGAACAGGTTTGATATATCGCCCGGAACGAAGCGCAAACAGCGTCAGTGATGTCAGTAATATGACACCAAGAATAGCGAGCAAGGCTAAGCCACGTGTCGGATCAACGGCAAACGCATGCACTGAGGTCAATACCCCGGACCGGACAATGAAAGTACCGAGTAAACTCAGTGAAAAAGTAAAAATCGACAGTAATAATGTCCAGCTTGTGAGGGCTTTGCGTTTCTCGGTAATGATCAGCGAGTGCAGCAATGCCGTACCCGTCAGCCACGGCATCAGCGAAGCGTTCTCGACGGGATCCCAAAACCACCAGCCGCCCCAGCCTAATTCATAATATGCCCACCATGAGCCTAACGCGATACCTCCGGTAAGGAAAACCCAAGCGCTAAGTGTCCATGGTCGGCTCCAGCGCGCCCAGGATGCCGGACTGACAGTATCGCTGGTCGTTGTAAGCGCCGCTAAAGCAAACGCAAAGCTGACAGCAAAACCGACATAACCCAAGTACAGCATCGGCGGGTGGAAAATAAGCCCGACATCTTGCAGCATCGGGTTTAAATCACGCCCTTCTGCAGGCATCGGAAATATACGCAGAAAGGGGTTAGAAGCAAGCAGGGTAAACAGGCTGAAGGCTGCTGCCAGCAATGCCAGAATCACCAGCACCCGGCCAATAAACTGTTCATCTTTGTTACGGCAATAATAGGCAACTGCCGCCGCCCATCCGGTTAACGAAAATAACCAAAACAGAAAGGATCCTTCATGGCCGCCCCATACGGCTGCCACTTTGAAAAATTGCGGTAACTGAGAATTTGAGTGATGTGCAATATAAGCAACAGAAAAATCATCAACGGCGAAGCTGTACCCCAGCAACACAATTGCTGTCGTGACAGAGAAAAAAGCGCCATAACTTAACGGCCATGCATAGCGGATAAGGTATGAGTCCTTTTTAGCTAAACCATATAGCGGAATCGTCCCACCCATTAACGCAAAGACAAACCCGAGTATTAATGCGTAATGTCCGACTTCAGGGAGCATTCAATTTCCTTATAATAATAAACTGACACTTTAACGGTGTTTTGGGTACATCATCCAGTAACGCTGAATGCCCCACTTTGAACTCGATCATAAAAGGCCGGAATTCACCAGAATTATTGTGGTTGGATATTAACCAAAAGAAATCGTCACGGTCACCCGTGACGATTCCATTATTAACTTACTTGTCAGGTAGCTAGACTAGCGTCATTTGTCCTGCGTACAGAATAAAAGTACGCAGCATCAGAACACCCATCAGGCTCAGGGACGTCACCAGCATAATATAGGCTTTATTATGCTTAACCCCTTGCGGACTGATTGCGTTCAGGCCAAGCGGCACTAACATGCCTGCACCAATAACACCATACCAGAACCAGGTCGCCCAGAATCCCCCGCCAATCGCAGCGATAGCCGCCGCTTCTTTCTGGCCGCCACCAAAGTACAGACCGGAAAAAAAGGCAAACAGAACAAACAATTCAAATATCACAACCGGACGTTCAAACTGATGGATCCATTTTACACATGCGCTATGAGCTGATTCTTTGAACCCAATAATACCAAACAACAAGCAGGCAGCAGCGCCTGATGACAGACTTGAGAACAAGAACAAAATTGGCAATATCGGGTTATTCAGTAACGGGTAGGTTTTCAGTGCTGAAAGCAGGAAGCCGGTATAGGCCGCAAGCATCACCGCTAAAAAGCCCAGAAACAGCTCAATGCTATTTTCATATTTACTGATCAAACCCACTACTTTATCGGCAATGGGCAATCGGCCATTCAACAGCTTAAGCAGATCATCTTTGAAAATAATCGCTAACCAGGCAAACAGTACCGCCATGTACACCTGGAATAACAGAACCCCCATCGACATTACAGAGCTGGTGTTATAGAAAATCATGATCTTCCAGAATGACAATGGCTTTGTCAGGTGGAAAATCAAGATCGTTAAACCCGCGATAATGCCAAAAGGTGCAAGAATGGCTGTCGCTTTAATGATCCCATTAGCACTCGGGTGACCCTGAATCACTTTACGCTTAAGGTAAATTGCAATCATCACTGCCCCGGCAGACATACCGGCCAGGAACAGATAAATCGCGATGATCCAGTCCCAAACTAATGAGTCAAAATAAAAGGCATCGGCAAATGTCATACTCATCCTTTTATCTCCCCTTTTCCATGAGGCACTTTATACAGCTTCGGCTGCGTACCTAATTCCACTTTCGAGCGATAAACCGTTTTTTGTTCCAACAACTTGGAAACACTGCTATTTGGATCATTCAAATCACCAAACGTCAGGGATTTTGTTGGGCAAGATTCAACACAGGCAGGTAACTTACCTTCCTTAAGATTGGTCTTACGGCAAAAATCACATTTATCAGCGGCTTTTGTTTCAGGATTAAAGAAACGTACCTTATAAGGACACGCCGCCAGGCAGTAACCACAACCGACACATTTAAATGGGTCTACATCCACAATGCCTGTTTCGGGATCTTTAAAAGATGCCCCGGTCGGGCAAACATGGACACATGGCGCATTGTCGCAGTGCTGACAAGAAATACGGGTAAACTGGTAATCCACATTAGGGTATTCCCCTTGTGGCTCACTGCGAACAATCTCTAAACGGGATACCCCTTCAGGCACCTTGTTAACTTCACGGCACGCATCGGTACAAGCGGTACAACCGATACATAATGTTTCATCATGTACCATGCCATAACGCTTAGTTCCGTCTTCCATGGTAGCAACCAGCGACTGACGCCCTAATAGCGACCCACCGGCACTCACGCCCGTTGTGAAAATTACGGCACCTGCACCGGCTAAAAAATTTCGTCTTGAACACGTCATACCATCATCTCCTACTTCTCTTTTATCAGGTCTGAGTGACAGTCGACGCACATCTTAATTTTCGACTTTCGTTCAATACCTTTCATCGGATCGGCACTTGGATGCATGGTATGGCAAGACGCACACGATAAATCCAGCGCATGCACATCATGCGTCCAGTTAACCTCGCTCAGATCTTTCGGTTCGTGGCAGTTAACACAAGTATTATTCTGCTGCTTGATCCACGCCGGATCAGCTGCTGGCTTCTCAGAACCCGCCACTGACTGTGCCTGGGCAAACTTGGTCACTTCAACCGCACCATCACGATGGTTTTTACCGACTTTACTGTGGCAATCAACACAAGTGACTTCCCGATTAGTTTGCGCATGAATGGCGTCAGCATGTGCCCCTCTCAGTACGTCTTTTTCATCTTTGTGGCATTGTGTACAGGCGTAATCTCGATCCCTTATAAATTTGACAACATGTTGACCGGACCCTTGATTTATCACAACAGGATTAGCGACTGTGGCTTCCTGAGTATCTGAGTCGGCGGCAACATTCATGGAAAAACCAAAAATACAGATCGTTACAAAGAATGTAAGCATCGTATTAATGGCCACTTTACAATTGCCCATTATTCACCTTTTCATCTTCCGTAATTGCAAAACTTATACGACAAGTTGCAATCGGTGCTTATATTTAAATTTTGTATATAAAGAGCCTGCGAAATCATTTTCCTCCATAGCGATTCTATCCCGGCGGTTATTTATACCAGGAGCGAATACTACGAAGTGAATTTTGACCACAGTTGAAAATAATTCTTATTTACTTGATTGATTAGCCACAACGCTCAACAGGCATATTAAATAATATTTTGGATTATGAAAAATTGAGACGGATTACAATTACCTCTTAAGTAGCATCAGAAATGAACTTTTTATGATTGAGATCAAGAAACAACTCACCACAACCTATTGATTGGAAAAGGTTATATTGAAAATAGACCACCACCAAGTACCCGCTTGTAAATACCACTTAAGGGGTATTATTGACACAAATATCTACAATACCCCTTTAGGGGTAGGTGTGGTTATTGATTTTCGTTATATTTGACATCACATTTTTGATTAATCCAAAGCAGCAAAACATTAATATTTATGAATACCCCTTTCTTTTTTGATATTATTTGGCCGAACTTCAATTCTTCTTGCTTAATTAGCCGCATTCACAACGCTTGGCTTATTTAATAATTAGAAAACTGGAGTGACAAATCGTGAGTAAGAAATGGACGCGAAATACTGTCGCAGTGGCAGCTATCTTGTCAGCGTTGTGCTTATCGACTAATGCGTTGGCTACGTCTGAACAGGCCACAACCGCTGAGCAGAAAGAAACAATGCGCTTTGAGCCTCGCAACGAACAATTTGCGAAGAGCCATAGCGATCAATATAAAACCTGGGAAGCTACCAAAGAAAGCGAGCAGATTGAAGACGCGCTAGAGGAAGATCCCAATATGGTGATCCTCTGGGCGGGCTATGGGTTCTCGAAAGATTATAATAAAGCGCGTGGTCACTTCTATGCAGTGACGGATGTGCGTCAAACCCTGCGTACCGGCGGTCCGAAAGATGAAAAATCAGGCCCTATGGTTATGGCTTGTTGGAGCTGTAAGAGCCCGGATGTGGCTCGTGTGATTGACGATCGAGGTGAAGACGGTTACTTCGAAGGCAAATGGGCTCGCCTGGGCGCTGAAATCAACAACGCTATTGGTTGCTCAGACTGTCACAATACCGGAAGCAAAGAGTTTGCTGAAGGTCAGCCGGCACTTCAACTATCACGCCCTTATGCCGCGCGTGCAATGGAAACCATTGGTAAGAAGTTTGAAGATCAGTCTCGCTTCGATCAGCAAGCGCAAGTCTGCGGCCAATGCCACGTCGAGTACTACTTCACCGGGCCAAATAAATCCGTGAAGTTCCCATGGGACAAAGGTACCACCGTTGATGAAATGGAAGTTTATTATGATGAACTTGGTTTCAAAGACTGGACTCATGCCGTTTCTAAAACACCGATGCTGAAAGCACAACACCCGGGTTATGAAACTTGGCGTGAAGGCATTCATGGTAAAAACAATGTCACTTGTATTGATTGCCATATGCCTAAAGTGCAAAACGAAGACGGTACCGTGTTTACCGACCACAAAGTCGGTAATCCTTTTGATCGCTACGAAGACACTTGTGCGCAGTGCCACACCCAAGACAAGAAAACCATGCAAGATATTGTCGCGGCGCGTAAGACAAGCGTAACAGAAATGAAGCTAAGAGCTGAGAAGCAAATCGCTGCCGCTCACTTTGAAGCAAAAGCTGCCTGGGATGCTGGCGCTACCGAAGAAGAGATGAAGCCTATCCAGATGGATATCCGTCATGCTCAGTGGCGCTGGGATTACGCTATCGCTTCTCATGGCGTTCACATGCATGCACCTGAAGTTGCATTACGTATTCTTGGTACCGCGCTTGATAAAGCGGCTGATGCCCGTACGAAAGTGGTTCGTCTGCTGGCAACCAAAGGCATTACGACGGAAATTCAGCTTCCTGACATTTCAACCAAAGCTAAAGCACAACAAGCGCTTGGCATGGATATGGATAAGCTCAACGCTGACAAGGAAGACTTCCTGAAAACCGTTGTTCCAGAGTGGAATAAACAAGCAAACGCGCGTGAAGCAACTTACTAAGACTTGACTGATACCACAGAAATACAAAAGCCAGCATTTCGCTGGCTTTTTTTGTTTCAAGCTAATTTATAAGTATCGATGACGTTATTGAGCCAATACCAACCGATATAAATAGTTACGAAAAGTCTAACTCAATGACCGTACACCCTTTGGCGCAGGCAATCCCCGGCTTATCGCTGGTCTCAGGCGGAACCAGACGTAATGGCTGACCACATTCAGGGCATAGAACGGTCTTCCCCTGCATTACGCGCTTAATGACCGCACGCTGATCGCCAAAAGATTTCTTGGTCTGTTTATTTAATTCAGAAAAATTGAGCTTCATAATTTTCGCTATACAGTTTTTTTGCTTAAGACAGTATACAGAGATCCCGCTTTAAGTAGTAAGGCCGTTATCGAACTAACTTTTTCGCCCGGTTGATCGCTGAGATTAACGCGACCCGATCAAGATCAGAGCGCTCGCTGTCTAAGGCTTGTTGCCAGGTATCAATGGCTTTCTGATAACGGGCGTTGAGAAAATAATCAGAAGCGAGCAGCATCAGTGCGGGTAAGTTGTCCTTATCCAATGTCAATGCTTGCTTAATAAGTGTCTGGATCTGTTCCGTTACCTGCTGGCCATTTTCATAATACAAGGCGGTCGCTTGCGCAGAAAAAATATTGGCTTGAGGTTGCTTTGCCAAACGGGCTGAATAACTGAACGCAACAGCGGCATTATCAAACTCGCTCACATACATATAGGCGTTGCCCAATGTGTACCAGGCCTCGCTGTTTTGTTTATCTTCACGGATCTTATGTTGAATTTCTTCGATACGACGTTGATTGATCTCCTTTGCGCTCATACCGGCAAATTCATCATTAGCCACTTCGGATACAAGCTCTGTTTGGTACTGCGGAGAGCCCAGCAGCCAATAAAAACCGGCCGAAAGCCCGACCAGACAGAGGCTCATCACCAGCGGAATGGACCTTCGCTTCTCTGCTGCGCGAAAATGCATCAGCCATATTATCGCAAGACCGGCGACAACGACTGTCGCTATACCTATCCCTAACTCAATCACGCATTCAACCGTTATATCATCCTGTAAATTGTTGGCTATATTTTACCTGTATTTAATACCAATTCCATTAATTATCTAACCATTCAGAACACCACTTCAAACCCGTTAACTTAACCTGGATCAAGTACCGATGCGCAAGAAACAAAAACGAAAAAAGCTCCCGAAGGAGCCTTCTTACAAACAAATATCCCCTAGTACTTAATCACAGAAGTTTTGACCAGTTCAGTCACAAAACGTCGTCATTCCGTAAAGTGAGGAACGAACTTATACGGAATCTAAGGCACACACGATCAGAGCTGGATCCCGGATATCTCGTACCTCGATTCCGGGATGACGGATTTAGGCTCTTCAACTATTCATAATTTATGTGAAAGAGTACTAGATATAGCGCTCAGTGATAAAGCGCTGAATCTCGCATATTAAGGCGATCTGTAACATCAAACTTACAGTTCGAAATCACCCAATTCCGCGGTATCAACCTGACGATCAAGGAAAGCAACCAAGTCATCGTGCCCACCGATATACTTACCATCAAGAATGATTTGAGGAACGGTGCGTACCGTGACATTTGCGGTCTGTTCGATAAACTCAATCATCTCTGTTTTTACCAGATCGGTACCCAGAACCAACGTGGTGTACTCGGTACCACGATCATCGAGAATGGCTTTTGCTTTGACGCAGAATGGACAATGAGGCTGGGTGATTACCAGGTTCTGGTATTGTGCTAACTGTTCAATGGTGATTTTAGACATGGTTTTCCAATAAGGCTGATTGACTTGATCGCAATAAGATAAAGGAAAGCGAGAGACGAGTAAAACCCTGTAAGAGTGATCCGTTGATTTTCATCAATACCCAAACTACCTCGAGATGCGAGATTCAGAGCTACCACTGGGAACTCAATTCGAACGAAATGTGTGTAGGAATGGCATTCCCTTTCAAACACATTTTGTGAAGAAGTGATTTTCCAGAGGAGCTCCCAAAGGGCGAGTTTCATTGGCTTTTATTCTGTGTTAGCCATTCTCTAAATAGAACCACTATTCACTCAAATGGCGGCCTTGAATAAAAGCCAATGAATTCTCGCTGAACTCTGCATCTTGAGGTAATTTGGGTATATACCAACTACGAACCGATCTTAACCGGAATGCGCTTACGACCAAATGCCTTACCTCTGGCAGAAAAACGCCCGGCTAACTGATAACCGCAATGCTTACAATGACCATCATCTGTCAGGCCATACTCGCCAATCTGATACCAATCACGGGATATGACTTTATGATGACATTGCGGGCAATAGGTACTGTCACCCGCTTCATCATAAATATTACCCACATAGGCATAATTGAGCCCGTTTTTCATCGCGATTTCTCTCGCTCTCTGAACGGTTTCAGGCGGTGTTCTCGGTTTATCGAGCATTTTAAAATCAGGATGGAAGGCACTGAAATGAATAGGTATATCTGGGCCTAAGTTGTCATACACCCAACGCGTCAATTCTTCTAACTCTGCCGGGCTGTCATTTTCACCAGGGATCAACAGCGTGGTGATTTCAAACCACACCTGAGTTTCATGACGTAAATACAGTAAAGTATCGAGCACCGGAGCCAGATGCCCGCTACAGATTTTATGGTAGAAACGCTCGGTAAAAGCTTTTAAGTCAATATTGGCGGCATCCATATACCGGAAGAATTCCATTCTTGGATCATCGCAAATATACCCGGCACTGACGGCAACACTGTGAACACCCAGCTCATGGCAGGCCTGGGCGGCATCCACGGCATATTCCATAAAGATCACCGGATCGTTATACGTAAACGCGATACTGTCACAACCATACCGTTTGGCAGCTTGTGCAATTTGCTCCGGCATCGCCTGCTCGCCTATCGTATCAATCTCGCGAGATTTACTGATCCCCCAGTTCTGGCAGAATTTACAGCTTAGATTACAACCTGCCGTACCAAACGATAACACTGAGCTGCCCGGATAAAAGTGATTTAAGGGTTTCTTCTCAATGGGATCGATACAAAAACCGCTGGAACGCCCGTAGCTGGTCAGCACGATTTCACCCTCGTGTGCCTCCCGCACAAAACAGGCGCCGCGTTTGCCATCCCGTAATCGACAATGACGCGGACAAAGATCACACACGACCCTGCCATCATCCAGACGATGCCAGTATTGGGTTTTAAAAAAGCTGGGGGCTAATTGCATCTCCGTGCTCACAATAGAAATTTACTACCTATACTAAATATAGTCCCGTTGAAAATAACCGTGTGATTTCTATGAATATTCGATACCCGGCAGTGGCAGGTAGCTTCTACGATCAATCCGCACAACAGTTGCAAAGTCAGTTAGATAACTGGCTCAAACCTCAATCTGCTTTGCGTCATTCGATACGTGCTCTTATCGTGCCTCATGCCGGTTATATTTATTCCGGTGAAACGGCCGCCCAGGCATACCGCCACCTTAAGGGCCTGGCAGACAAGATCGAAAGGGTCATACTTATCGGGCCAAGTCATCGCTTTTATTTTCAGGGCTGTGCGCTACCTTCCGCGCACTATTTCGCCACCCCGTTAGGCAACGTTCCTATTGATACACAAGCCATCGAACAACTGCAGAAAATAGAAGATGTGGAAGTGTCAGATCAGGCACATGCCTTAGAACACTGTCTTGAGGTACAACTGCCTTTTCTGCAAACCTGTCTGCATCAGTTTACTTTGTTGCCGCTGTTAACCGGCAATGTCTCTCCGGTCACGGTCGCCAATCTCATCGATGACTTGTGGCAGCAAGACAATACCCTGTTGGTTGTCAGCAGCGATCTGAGCCATTTCCATCGTTATGCTGAAGCACAAAGTATCGATAAAAACACATGCTCTTTAATCGAACATTTTGAACCATCATTAACACCCGAGCAGGCATGTGGCTCGACCGGGATTAATGCATTGCTATTACTTGCAAAAAAACGGGGCTACCAACTTACACGTATGGATTTAAAAAATTCCGGTGACACCGCCGGAGATAAGGAGAGAGTCGTTGGATATGTCAGTTATCTCATATCAGAAATTGAGTAAAGGGGAACTAACCCAACTGTTAGATATTGCTCGTGAAGCCATTCGAGGACATTTATCGACTGGTGAAATAAACGCCCCGCAGCTTGATTTATACAGCAACAAGTTATTAGAACCTGCCGCCTGTTTTGTCACCCTGGAAGTTAATGGTGAACTGCAAGGTTGTCTCGGCGCAACAGCGGCTTATTCTCCCCTGGTACTGGAAGTACACAACAAAGCAAGAGCCAGTGCCTATCAGGACCATCGGTTTATGCCGCTGACTAAAGATCAACTCGATAAACTATCCATTGAAGTGTCGGTACTTTCTGAACCAGAAAGGCTGATGATTAACTCGGAGCAAGAATTACTCGATTATTTGGCTAACAATAAGGTCGGTGTGATCCTGACAAAAAACCACAAACAAGCACTGTTCTTACCCCAGGTGTGGGAAAAGTTGCCCAAGCCGAGAGATTTCATTCGTCAGCTGAAAGTCAAAGCTGGCTGGAATGCAGCCTACTGGTCACCCGATATGGAGGTCAGCACCTTCACGGTCAGCAGTATCAAAGGCAAATATTTCTAAGTGCCGCGAGAATTAGTGGTTTTCATGGTTATCGGAAAAGACAAACACAAAAGGCGAAATCATGCTTCGCCTTTTTGTTCGCGTGTGCTGGCAGATACAAGCACTTTATTTCGCCACTAAACCATACGGCACAGAGTCAAACATATCAGGTTGCTTAGTGATCGTTGGCGCCACATGCGGCCCTTTCCAGTCAAGCAGCATAATTGCCAGCACATTACGGTGTTCGCCATCTCTTAATTCGACACCACCCGTCACCGATGGCACCAGACCATGTTCACGATTCAAGGCTTGTTGAATCGCCTTTTGCGTTTTCAAAACAACAGGATCATCACCTAACCCTGCCAGCAGGAAGTTAATCCCCACCTCGGCAATCACATCTTCCTTCGCCCGGGCGATAATCGTATCAATGTTGTTTCGATAATAGTCATACACCCAGTGGAAATCCTGCTCGTTAATCTGATGCTGGTAATACGCAGATGCAGCAAAGATAATATGGGTTAGCCCATAAATTTTATTGCCGAACTGCTGTTCTGACAGCTTACTGTCGTTGCTGTCCGGGTAGGCTTTCCTGAATGCGGCAATAAAGTCGTCGACCACATCCTGTTCGCCTAACTGACGCAACCAGTACACCTGATTAGCCAACTGAGCCGCCCAGGCTTTAATCATCGCTTCATCTGTTGCGTACTTGGCAAAATCATAACGACGGATCACCTGGTGTAATTTGGCATCTTCACGGTGTTTCAGACCATACTCATTCGCACGCGCCATTGAACCAAGCAAATCAACACCAAGATAAAGGTATTCCGGCATTTGCTTCGTCGCTTCATAACGTAATTTACTGCGCTCACTCGTTTCATCTAGATAGCCTTCAATACGCTTATTGGAATATGCCTGGATCTGCTCCGGGGTATAAACTTCGGTTGCAAACTTATTTAAGCGACTGGCAACCCGTGCCATATCTGACCATACCGCCGCTTCATATTTATTATCCAGCGTCTGACGATACATTCTCAGTCCGTAATGGCCGGATTTAAACGCCGGTAACGTAAATAACTTCGCTTCATAGCTATCGCGGATCAGCTGAGCATCTTGCTTAAAGCTGGATGTGATCTCCGCCTGATTAGTTATTGCTTGCTCTTTACTGGCAAGAGCAGAACCTTGAGAGGAAAGCGCAGATTCTGTACTGGAAATAGCTGGGGCCACCAGCAAAGAAATAAAAAGTGGCAGGCCTATCGTTAATGATTTCATACAACTCCCCGTCTATCGCACTTATTCTATTAAGCCAGCGACAATACCAACCCTGCATGCAGAAAAACGCTACGAGATAATATTATACTGCACTGCTGTGATTCACACTCGATCTGACATGTTTACGCTCGGAAACGCGCTATCGTCCCCCATCCGCGTTATAAGCCGCTGATATCAGCGGCCTAATATCTTTTATGCTAGGTCAACCAGCGCAGGCCTTCTTGCACAATAAAGCCAAAGACCAATAAAAGCGTAATACAAAACAGCGTACTGCTGATATACGCTTGCCACTTTGGCTTAGTGCGCCTGGCCGCCGGTACTTCATTTTCTTTATTCATCAAACCGCCTTAACTCGGATGCGTTTTGCCCTCAAAAGCTTATTTTTTGCCTTGGAGCGTATTTCCAGCGAATGGTTGAGTAATCGTCCGACCGGGCAAAACAACCGGCACCAGAAGTTATTCATTACAGCCGAGCCGATGAGTGCCAGCGGCAGGATATACCACTGGATACCGACACCTTCGAGCGAGAACATCATGGCGAAGGGCTCAAAGGAAGTGATGGCCGGTGTTCGAGATAAAAAGATCAATATCAAAGATAGCCATAACAGCAGGTTAACGCCGAACTTAGCATTATCCAACAGTCGTTTGGCCGGTGAAAAGTTGAGTCCACTCAGCTTATTGAGCCATTGCTGGATGATATAAAAAGGACAGAGCTGGTTACAGTAGATGTTGCGCCCCATAAACAGCAGCGAGGCGAGCACGCTGCTCATCAAAATATACCAGCCGGGATGGGAGTGCCAGTCAGGCAGGTAGCCCAGAAACAGACTGCCAAAGGCATTAAGCGACAAAGAGCTGTTGAGCCAGAAACCCATGGTAGCCACAACAACAACAGACATCACCAGATCGTAGCCTTTACGGTATTGCCTCGGTACTTTTTTACTGAATATCGCCGCGATGATCACCAGAGTGAGAACAACGTCCTTTATCGAGAAATTAAACGGACGCGCCTGCCAGGGTTTTGGCATATCCAGCTGACTCGCCACCTGATGAGCTGCATCACGTACGGCAAGATTGATCCCTTTGGTTGAATAGGTGGCTCCGCTGATCCCATCAATATCGATATCAACCAGAAAGTCACTGTTTAAGGCTTTGCCCTTGAACTGTCTTAAGAAGTGTTTACGCTCCAGCCGGGCAATATAGGCTGGTGTATCTTTATGTTGCAGCAGGTCTACTTCGACGATTTTGCGGCTCTTTTCGTCGATTTTTACGCTGACGCTGAGCGGACCGCCGTAGCCGTTTCCCTTTGCGGTGATTATTGGATACGTCTTGTTAGCCTGCTGCATGATATAGGCCCAGGGGCTGTCGCCTGCGGCTTGCTGCACGCTTGAGCCGAAATAATCAAATATCACCCGGCTCTGGTCGTTGTGTTGCAAATAGTTGCCGGCTATGGCAGCCAGCAGTAGAGAAATATAGCAAAAGTAAACTAACCAATTTGATCGCTTCACTTTCTTACGGTGTTTTTTCCTGGTGGAATTTGAATCTGACATGGGATGCCTTTGTTGCACAGGATAGTTTAGGGAGATAAGGGCCGATGTTTTTTGTGCCGGGCGCAAAAAACATCGGCAAACTGCGGCTGTTGCCGCTTGAATTTAAAAAGCTTATTTATTAGCAGGGGCAATAAACAGACGCCAGGTACCCGCAAAAATAATCAGGGCCTGCAGGCCGAACATCAGCAGCCCCATTGCCCCTGACTGAGGCTCTCGCTCGGCAAACGAGGCCCAGGACCAGGCGAAGCAAAACCAGAGACTGCCTGCCGAGGCCAACAGTCCGAGCTTCGCCCGCCAGTCTAGCCGGTAGTGCGCTTTAAGTTTGACGTAAGCCCAAACGCCCGCCGTAGTTAACATACCCAGCAGGTACCACATTAACGCCATCATAATCTTGCTCCTCGCTGTCAAAGTTAAATTTCGATATCTTTACCGGTTTTCCAGAAGTCATGAACCGCTTGCTCATCAAAGGTGTTGCCGTAACCATAAACCTCGTCCATTACTTTCATAAAGGTGTGAACCGATCCGCCCGTAAAGGCATTGGAGGCGTCGATCAATCGGTGATGCCAGAAATCCGGCTTATTCCACGGGCATGCGGTGACGCAGGCTGCACAATCGGTGTGGCTGTCTACCCAGTACTTCATACATTTTTTTGCATCGTTATAGAACTTTTTGACTCCATTCTGGTGGTGCCATGCATAATCCGGGTTATCACCGTTTTCATAGGTCGGTCCCCAACTCGGTTCGTCATCGGTGCAAATTGCGTTGGACGGACAGGCATCGGCACACAGTTTACATTTGGTACAGAAATCCATAATGCCGAAACTGCGCGGCTTGTCATATGCCTCTTCCGGTAATTCCAGATCGGTATAAATTTTGGCAATCCGGACTCGGGGGCCGAGACGCGGAACAATGAGCTGGCCATTTCGGGCACCTTCGCCCAGTCCGGCAGCGATGCCGTAAGCCACGCTGTTACTTAAATCGTTGCCGGAAACCACCGCCTGATAGCCCAGGCCATGAAGAAAACTTCTCAAACTGGCGCCGACAAATGACATCATCGAGTAACCGTTGCCTACCGTGGCTTCTGAGATTCTCGAAGGTGCAGTCGACATGGCCGCATAATCCATGTCCAACAGGAACACGATGACCGATTTTGGTTTAAACGGGAACTCATCCCAGGAGACTTCCTTATCTTTTTGTACATCGTAGATAGGATCGAAGTTCCAGAGCGGATCGTTGCGGGTAATACCACAACGAACGGCACCATAGAGTCGCGCGGCTGATTTGATTGCCATGGCCGCTTCTTCACCCGAGGCAAACTCCCAACGCTTCTTCGCAACCTGATCAACACGACCGATCGGCGGCGGGAGATCAACCGGGCCCTGATTCCAACTGTGTACGCCGTGATCAGGCAACATCATATGCTGCATTGGTGCCAGCGCACTGAGCGGTGCCCATCCCCCAAAGCAGAGTGCAGTATCCAGTTGTGACGCTCCCGGTTTCTGCCCGTTTTCTTCAGCCCAGTCGGCTGCATAATTGATATCCGTCATGCCGCGCATGAATTTCATGCTCTCTTTCTGGAAGTTCCAGCCGTTTTCGAAGGTTTGGTTTCTGGCCGGATATTGCAGGGCTAATTTTGGGCTGAGGGCATAGGTCCACATGGAATTGCGCTGGGGAAAGGGTTTGAGTACTTCAGGATCCAGAGGAACCGGAAAGCTATCATGTTGAACGCCATGGATACGGTCGGCAACAAAAGCACCCGTTGCGCCGGTGACTGCCGTTGCGGCAGCAATACCGGCACCCATTTTAAAGAGGTTGCGGCGGGATTTATTTACATCATCTCCATCAGTTGTATCTTTAATTTCAATCTTTTGCTGATCATCCGGATGGGGTGATTTTTTCGAAGTCATTACTTAATTCCTTATCCACAGGGCAAAGCCTCATAACGAGTAAGGATATGATAGGGACGGAAACCAACCGGAAAAATGCAGCCAATGATCATAGACTGTTATCAATAAGGTGAACAATACGAAATGAGAAACCATCGGGACATTGAGGGTGCCACGCAAAAGATGATTCAGATCATAATAAATAGTATCAAAGAGTGGGTGCAGGGGGCACGTTCGCCCAAAGTTAGCCGATCCCCCCAGAAAGTAATAACCCTAGTTTTTTGAGTAAAAGCGTGATCTAAGTCTCATTTGTGTCGTGCGTTACCTCACTTTAGCTCTCAGGGGAGGTAAATGGGATTATTTTGAGGCGGCAGCGGCACGCCAAACTGCTTGTTATAACGCATGAAGTGAATAAAAGTCTTCGTCGTAGACGGGCAATACTGAATTCTTGGATAAATAGCATAAATAATAACCGAGTTCGCAAATTTGCCGTTAAACAGAGTAACCAAACGCCCATCTGCAACATATTGCCGGACCAAATACTCGGGCAACCAGACAATGCCGCAGTCGTTCAGTGCCATATTCATGGCTGCTTCCAACTCGTCGCACTGCATGCGGCTGTTGATTTTTACCTGATGGGCTATTTCATCTTCAAACCATAACCAGTAGCCAGGTTCGCGTCCACGCGCCTGCTCGGTACATTCAATAGCATGGTAAGCGCCCAGCTCTCTCGGGTGCTGAGGCACGCCGTTTTTTGCCAGATAGGCTGGGCTGGCATAAAATTTTTGCTGACAGAGCACTATGGGCTCATTAATAAATGCCTGTTCATCTAACGGGGCGATATGCAGCATAAGATCAGCATCAAACTTATTGGTTGCCGGTGGCTCGTGGGTGGTTAGCAGCGAGAGCTCAATCTTCGGATACTGAGCTATAAAATCGGCTAAACAGTTTTGCGTCAGACGCCGGTTAAGCACATCCAAACTACATACGGTCAGTTTGCCTGTCGGCTCGGCCCTCTGGCTCTGTATCTCTCCTATCGCTTGGATCCAATGCTGCTCCATCGCCACGGTATGATCCACAAAGCGCCGGCCCTCATAGGTTAATTCGAGTTTTCGTGTTGTGCGTTTAAAGAGCGAGATTTGCAAACCGTCTTCGATAGACTTTATCCGTCGGCTCACGCCTGGCCGGGTCAGGTTAAGTATATCTGCAGCTTTGGCAAAACTGCCCTGGCTGGAAATAAGATTGATGAGCTTGAGATCGTCAACTGAGATGTTAATCATAGTCTTACAGGGGCTTCCGTAAAAAGTTGCACAAAGGGATATCAAATACCCTCTTAAAATAATAAGCGTTATACCGTAGCAAAGAACTTAAGACAAATTGTGCAAAAAAGATCCAGTATACCCAAGGCACTAGATGTAATTGCGAACAAGTGGTTACTTGTACCAATTTCATAAATTATCTGATCAATTCAGCCAGAGTTAATGGCATTGGTATTTAACCGACATAATCTGGCGGAACGTTAGATTGATTCTGGGTTGCATGGTTTTCTGAGTCTTGGGTACGGAATGGGACCAGCAGGTTTGAGTCTCACCCGCCATGATCAATAGCGAACCGGAATGCAGGGCAAATTCCATCTTTTGTTTGGTCTCGATATGTTTTAAAACAAAACGACGCTCTTCACCGAAACTGACCGACGCGATAACAGGCTGAGAACCAAGCTCCTTTTCATTATCCTGGTGGAAGCCCATGTAATCTTGTCCATGGCGATAGAGATTCGCCAGTACCGAATTAAACGACACCCCAGCCACCTGCTCACAGGCGGTTTTTATCGATTGCAAGGTCGGTGTCCACGGATCCGGTTTCATGGTCAGGCCGGAATAGGTGTACGGAACATCCCCGCACCATGCCTGCAAACGAGGCTGCAATACCTGACGGCCAAACATCCTAATCGATTGTTGTTGCCAGTTCAGTTCGTTCGATAAGTGTTGAAAATAATCATCAGCCTGTTGCGCTGAAAAGAAGTGTGGCGCCCAGTACAGCCGTCCCTGAGGAATGGTTATCCATTCCCCGGTTTCGTCTGCTGACTCGAAAAGATCGACATTGTCAGTGCCGTTCATCAATCGGCAACCAGTCCTGAGGATCCGGACCAATATAGTCAGCACTTGGCCTGATAATACGGTTATGCGCTCGCTGTTCGAACACATGTGCCGCCCAGCCTGTCACCCTGCTCATCACGAAGATCGGGGTAAACAACTTGGTAGGGATCGCCATAAAATGATACGCCGGGGCATGGAAGAAATCGACATTGCAGAACAGGTCTTTTTCCCGCTTCATTACCTGCTCAATACGTTCGGACATATCATACAGCACCGAATCATCGGCCTCTTCAGCCAGCTTTTTCGCCCACCGTTTGATCAGTACGTTGCGGGGATCGAATTCGCGGTAAACCGGATGACCAAAACCCATGACTTTTTCTTTATTTGCCAGCATCTGCAAAATACCCGCTTCCGCTTCATCCGGGCTCTGCCAGCACTCGATCATCTCCATCGCCGCTTCATTAGCCCCCCCATGTAATGGCCCGCGCAATGTACCAATCGCAGTTGCAATACATGAATGAAGGTCAGACAAGGTTGATGCGCAGACACGGGCCGAAAAGGTCGAGGCATTAAACTCATGCTCGGCATACAGAACCAGTGAACATTGCATGACCTGTATATGAAGATCAGAAGGCGTCTTTCCGGTCAGCATCTTTAAAAAATAGCCCCCGAGGTTATCCTGATCACAATAGGTTTCAATCCGCACACCATGATGGCTATAACGGTACCAGTAACAGAGGATCGCGGGCAATAACGCCAGCAAGCGATCAGCTTTATCCAGCTGTTCACTGAAGTCATGTTCCTGCTCCAGATTACCCAGCATTGAACAGCCAGTTCGCATAACATCCATCGGATGGGCATCTGCCGGGATCTGCTCCAATGTGTATTTTAACGCCAGAGGTAAACCACGAAATGAGATCAGTCTGGTCTTATAGGCCGCCAGTTCTGTCCGGGTTGGCAACTTGCCTTTTAACAACAGATAAGCCACTTCTTCAAATTCGGCGTGTTCGGCTAAATCCGTAATATCATAACCACGGTAAGTGAGCCCTGTACCTGTTTTACCGACAGTACAAAGTGCGGTCGAACCCGCACTTTGCCCGCGTAACCCTTCACCACTCAACACTTTGTGTTTACCAAGCATAACCAACTCCTTATCTTTAAAGAAAAGAGGATCCCCTCTAAAGATAGGTCAGAATATGCAAATTGTTTATGCTTGTTTTATTACAACGCTGTCAGATCAATATCAACCCATACCAGCCGATGATCAGAGCCCGCTTGCGCCCTTTCCCGCCCCCGCTCATCGGTGATCAGATGACGAAGCGGATCTTTTTTATCCGGCCAAAAAACACCAGATTGCTTAACCGATAGGTTGTCTGAAGGCAGAACATAATCAAGCCGCAGCCCATCGAGGTGTGTCCATTCGTTTTTTCGACCGGCACGAACCTGCCGAGGTTGAAGAAAACGACCACCTAAACTTTTGGGAGTTAGTTTGCCAGCGCTGGCGGAACGATTGATCCGGCGGTGATACAGCAAGTCACGAATTGGCTTTTTGATCCCGTCACCGTCGATCATGTCAGCATTAAGATCGCCCATCACCACAAACTTATCGCCATCAGATAAACCACCATTTTGCCCCTGATCGTCCACCAGATAATCAGCACTGTTAATAATGTCGGCTAACAGGCGTAACTCATCATGATTTCGACGGGCGTTACGCTTTTCTTCACCATCAAAAACTGGCGGTGTGGGGTGACAACAAAGCAGATTAATAACCTGCTGTTCAACCTCTATAGGTATCAGTAGATGATTCTTCGACGACAACCGCAAGACTCCGGCTGCTTGATCACTGTAATAACCTTCAGGCATGCAATGGTCGGGCATATCTTGCCACAGCAATTGTTGCCAGCTTCGGATCTGATGCTGTTGAATAGGGAAACGTGACAGGATAACGAAGCTGAAATGGCCATGATGTTCACCAAAACCAATGCCGTCATCCGGTAACGTCAATTCACCATCACCATTCAAATCAAATGGACTCAGTAAACCGGTATTACTTGCCGGAGCATAGTGATAAGGGTACTCAATTGCAGACTGTTGATGCTGGGATTCAGCCAGATAGTGGCGACAAAAGTTTGCTAATGCACCATCATCGCCCCCTTTTCCGGGATGATCGAATTCGCATAACAGTAAGACATCGGGACGAACGTGCTGAATAATGGCCGCAAGTTTAGAAAAACGGCCATTATCTGCTGTAGAAGTTTGTTTGAGGATCTGACCTTCAACCGGATCAGACATCGAGATATTAAACAACGCTATACGTACAGTTTGAGTTAGCAAGGATCGCTCTTGTATGAATAAAGAGATAGTGAGCTGAATTGTAACGATTTACCCGTCAGCTGTAACGCACGGGTTTTCAACTGACTAACCAACCAGACGCGTTATTGCCAGCCGTATCTTCTCTGCATCATGCATTGCACGATGTTTGACCGGACCTTGCTCTTCCAGTGCCAGCTGGAAACGGGCACGCTCAATACCATTTTCCTGCATTAACCAATGACCGACTTCGGTGAGCGTAAAAGAGGGGCGCATATGTGCGGAATGATAGAGTCGACCAAGCCAGAATAAATCCCATTGGCTGTCGCAAAAGACATGTTCGAATTTGCCGAGAACATTATTGAGGTGCTGACAAACTTCAACAACCTGGCTGCCATTAACTTCAAGCTCTTTACGTGAAATCTGATGAATTTCATGTTCAGCATACTCATCCCAATGCTGCCAAACATCACTTGCTGTTAAGGGATTTATTAACAGACTGTCGCCACTGCCATCGGGTAAGGAATACCCCACTTCAATCGGGTACGATTGATCTGATAATCCAGATGCTTCAAAATCCAACGTTGCCCACATAGCACTCTCCCTGATGCCGTTGATGATTCATACCCAAACCCGTAGTTTGGATATATTCAGTGATAATGAACGACGCTATCCTGTTCATCTTCCATCTATCACAGATAAATATGGGTTAACCTCTTTGCTATTTACACTCGCCGTTATTCATCTTCAAACTTTCATTCCCCCCCCTATTACGACCACTTACTGAAACAGGCATAACTAAAAGTAAGCAAGCTACACAATAACTTTAGACGGTATATGCCACTAAAGAGTAAAAATATGAGGCCAGCTCTGGCGAGCGGCAATTAACCGCAATAATGACACCATGACGTTACGGCCATTTTGCTTTAAGATCGCCGAATGCATTTTATTTCCGAGACAAATATGACGCCTATAATCGGTTTTGCAGGTTACAGTGGTTCAGGAAAAACCACCTTACTGGAAAAATTAATCCCCGAATTAAAGCAGCATGATCTGCGTATAGGTCTGGTTAAACACAGCCACCATGACATCGACCCTGATGTACCAGGGAAAGACAGCTATCGCCTGCGCCATGCGGGGTGCGCTCAAACGTTACTCGCGACAAAAGCCCGTCATATGCTCTACTTCGAGTATCCAGATCCAGAACGTGATGAACCGAAGCTGGCACAATGCCTGAACCAACTCGATCATAACCAGCTGGATTTAGTGCTGGTAGAAGGTTTTCGCGACAACGCTTTTCCTAAGATTGAAATTCACCGCCCGGCTTATGGGAAACCTCTCCTCTACCCTAATGATCCTCATATTATTGCTTTTGCCACAGACAGCGAACCGCCGCAGAACATTCCGTTACCGGTGCTAGATTTAAACCAGCCACACTACATTGCTGAATTTATCGTGCAATGGCTGCAAGATATATAAGCTCTTATCTCCGCCGGTAAGCAGTCAGACATGCCCGTTCGCCGAACGGTTGTGATCTACGCCTTGCAGCTCATCCCTAAAAAAAACAGTTAGGGATGATGATTTATTAACCACTCTGCGACATTATTTATGCATAAGCACACACAACATAGAGCCATTACAAATGCTAACTTTCACTCAAATTCACAACTTCACTCAGCAAAATGATGAACAAGAGGCAGAACAGCCAACAGCTTTATCAGACAAAGAAATGCAACGACAAGCACTGTTAAAGCAGGTACAGCAAGACGGCGGCATTAAGGTCATAGAACAATAATGAACCACAAGAGAAAACAACAGGAGAGATAATTGCATTTCTCCTGTTTGCAACACACCCCAAATTGCCATCACTCATTGTTTTCCCATGTTTGTTTTTTTCGATAGATCGTCGAAGGGCTAACCTCCAGATAGCGCGCCGCTTGGGGAATGTTATCGTTACATAAGGTTATCGCCTGCTCAATGATCTCGCGCTCAAGCTCAGCCAGTGGCCTTATTTCACCCATTCTACGGGCAGCTATTACCACTGATAGATTATCTGCAGATATTCGTCCAGCCTTCGGCTCGATATTGTTCAGGGCACTATGATCCACCCTTTGTTGCATTCTCCCTAATGTCTCAGACGTATCGCAAACTTGATCTAAGGGAGGAGGCAGATGGAATGGTTCAACTGCCACGCCTTCGTGCAATACCAAAATATTTCTAATTACATTTTGCAGTTGTCGAATATTGCCCGGCCACTCGTAGCTTAAAAAGCGAGCCAATACTTTTGCTGAAAAGCAGTTAAACTGCTTCCCCTCTTCCGCTGCATAGGTTTTTAGAAAATGTTCTGCGATTTCAATTATATCTTCGTCTCTGTCGCGCAATGGCGGCAAATGAATAGGTACAACATGCAAACGATAATAGAGATCTTCGCGAAACCGTCCGGCAGCGACTTCAGTCAGCGGATCTCGGTTGGTTGCACAGATAAAGCGAATATCAACCTGCTCCTGTTTGCCGCTGCCCACCTTTTGAAAACAACTGGTTTGAACAAAGCGTAACAGTTTAGTTTGCAACTCCATGTCCATTTCACAAATTTCATCAAGAAATAGTGTGCCGCCATCAGCCAGGCTGGCAGCACCGTTCCGCTCAGAAATAGCGCCTGTAAATGCGCCTTTAATATGACCAAAGATCTCACTCTCCATGAGATCCTTGGGGATAGCACCGCAATTTAAGGCGATAAACGGCTTCTTTTTTCTTGGGCTCTGTTTATGAATGGCTTCTGCACACACTTCTTTGCCGGTGCCACTTTCACCGGTAATAAACACCGTGGCTTTGCTTGAAGCAGCAGCATCAATGATCCGGTATACAGCTTGCATCGCTAAGCTTGAACCAATAAATCCATGATATTTCTGACGTTCAAATGTCTGTAATTGCTGCACAATATGCTGTAACTGGTGCTGTTCCAGCATATTGCGAACCGTCGTTTGTAAACGAGCGGCATCAAAAGGCTTTTCCAGAAAGTCTTTTGCCCCTAAACGCATCACATCCACCGCCACGTTAACCGAACTGTGCGCCGTCATAACCATCACAGTCACAGATGGGTGCTTATTTGAAAGCCATTGCAGCACCTTCTGTCCATCCATATCAGGCAGTTTCAAATCAAGCAATAACAGTTGAGGCAAAAATTCATCAATCGTTGCCATGGCTTCTTTACCTGTAGCAACCGCCAGCAACTCAATGGGCTCATCTTTCAAATAGTGCTGATAGGTCATGGCCAACATCGGTGTATCTTCGACCAAGAGTACCTTTGGTAATTGCTGCATATCCCTATCCTTTTAGCTGATTATCCTTTTTGCAGAGAAACTGATTCTTTCGCCTGCAGTAAAATAAGGGTGGCGTCATCTTGCGCATGTGGGTCAACCAATTGCTCAAAGTGTTCAATAAGTTGCCGTGCCGCGCGATCCGGCGGGTGGGCAATGCTCTCGTTTAATCGCTGCAAAATATCTGCTTCAACAAAGCATTGTGCCGGTGTTTTTGACTCTAACAAGCCATCTGTATATAAAACAAGGCGTTCTGATTGCTTAATTTCAACTTGCGTCATTTGATAACGGGCATTTTCTATTAATCCGGGTAATAAGCCACCCACGTCCAATTGACGCATAGATCCTGCACCTAATATAAACGGCGACGGATGACCGGCACTGACAATACGCACTATTCCACCACTATGAACACTGAGCAATAAGAGGGTAATTGTGGATTGGCTTAGTAACCTATCCATATAGATGCCATTTGAGATCTGTTGCATCAAATGTTCGATCGACACGGCACCCACAGTTAATGCCGCCGATGCGCCATCCAAGTAACCCTGAATTATTCCTCTTAAATAGCCGGCAAAGGCATGGGAAAAAAATTTAGCGGTTTCGTCATGGCCTTCGACATCTGCCAGCATAATTAAACCGGCCTCTGTTCCTGTTTCATCCTTAAATGGATAAAAGTGAAAAATATCACCACCACCTCGTTCGCTGTGACTTTGCTGAAGCTGACATTGCCAATAAGGCATATCCAATGGAGTTTGAGGTAATAAAGAACCACAGATACGTTCGTTAATCATCTCACCCATGGCTTTTTTCAGTTGAACCGAACGGTAAATTGCCCGGTCAACTGATTGCAATAGTTGGTTTTTATTTACAGGCTTTTGCAGATAATCATCGACTCCCAAAAAATTGGCACGCTCAATTAGCTGGGAATTATCTGCCGCTGTTAAAAAGATAAACGGGGTCAGCTGACCATTTTTCTGTTCCAGTAATTGCTCCCGCAAACTCATCCCATCCATACGGGGCATGTTAATATCTGACAGTAAGAGATCATAATCATGTTTTTTGAATTGAGTTAAAGCCTGCATGCCATCAGCAACGATATCGATCTGATAGCGCTCAGACAAATAGCTGCGGTATAAGTTTTGCGCCACCAGCTCATCTTCAACAATTAATATTCGGGGCTGATGGCACTTTTCCGGTAAAGACCAGGACAAACTCAAACAATGGAAATTACCGGCATGATTTGGTTGGTAATCAACCGTATCAGCGAATGCATTAATCAGCTCAAGGCCTCGGCCAGACTCATGTTCTTTTAATACACTATCAAGCCCCTGATATGATTGCCTGGTTATATCCCATGGTTCACCGTCATCCATTAGCGCCAAGTAAAAATGAGCGCCATCTTGGCTCAGTGTGACTTGGAGCGTTGCGGCTTTTGGATTGCCATGTTTGATAATATTTGTTGCCGCTTCGGTAAAAGCCAGGCTGATACGGTTTGCTAACGCCTCACCCACTCTTTTTAGACTCAGTAGGCGCAGCAAAATCACTCGAATTTCTCGCACCGACTCAAGTTTGGCCTCTTTCTTCGTGTCATAAAGCAGTCGTTGTGTCATCTTCCCTCTCTTCAACAAACTGTTTTAATCCCAAAATTGATTGTTGGCAAAGCGGTAAAAGATCAGAGCTATGGCGTTCAACCTCGGCGCGGTCTTCTGCTCTGGCTGCCAGTTCAATCGCCAGTGCCTTTTGCTGTAATCGTGTTGTGCCAATGCTTCCTGAGCTGCTTTTAAGCTGGTGGGCCTCCGATTCAAGCAAAGTCCAATTTCTCTGTTTCACAGCTTCAGCCATTACCCGCATGCGCTTCTCAGTTTCGTCAATATAGAGCTTGATGATTTTAAGCAATACATCCTGACTCAAATCATTTACAAGCTGTGTCATCACTTTGCTATCAAGCATATCTTGATATGCTCCGGGCTCAGGTTGCACGCTGGAAACCTGCTGTTGTTCTTTTTGCTCCGTCTCTTCTCTTTTCCCTCTCAGCTCTTTGTGCTGCCCCTTCTTTTCAAGCCAATGGTATAACTTTTGTCTAAACAGCTTCACATTTAATGGCTTGGCTATGTAATCATCCATGCCGGCATTTAAGCAGCGCTGTTTATCCTCAGCAAAGGCGTTGGCCGTCATGGCAATAATAGTACTGGTTTGGTTTATTCCGGTCTGTGATCTGATTTTTTTTGTTGCATCAATGCCATTCATTATCGGCATCGCAAGATCCATCAATATCAGATCAAACTTCTTAGCCTGCGCCAGCTCCACGGCTACCTCCCCATTTTCGGCTATATCGATCTCTATCCCTTCCTTGGCCAGCAGCGCCCGTACAACCGCTTGATTTGTCAGGTTATCTTCAACCAGCAACACCTGCCTTTTAGTAAGTTCACCCTGTTCTTGTACAGTTGATTTATTATCTCTCTTTTCAAGGGTGCTGCACTGAGTGTCCGTAAAAGCCGAAAAAAACTGCGCTTGAGTAAGAGGTTTTGAGAACACCAGGTCATAACCTTTTGTCTTGGTTACAGACGCTGAGCGAAATTTTTGAATTGGTAATAACGTTGCAAATTGCCAATCTTTATTTGAATCCAACCGTTGGCTTAGCGCCTTGTAAAACGCGAGCTGCTTTGTTTCTACATCTTCATCAACCAAGAAGATCACTCGTGACAAATGACTTGAAATAGATAGATTTTCACTCAAATCTTCAACGGGTATGTGCCAGCTATTCAGCTGCTCTTTCAGTCCTTGGGTTAATACCGGATTATTCAGATATAAAGCCACCACAAATTCTGGTTGCTGATCAGCGGATTGTGGCGTTGTTTCCTTCATCTGATAACCCAGAGGCAATTTCACCTTAAAGCAGGTCCCTTTTCCCAATTCGCTTGTCATCGAGATCTGACCGTCCATTTTATTAGCCAGGCGTTGCGTGATGGCCAGCCCCAGACCGGTACCGCCAAAGCGACGGCTATCATCATTTTCCAGCTGCACAAACTCAGCGAAGATATCTTGCTGGTGCTTGATATCGATGCCAATACCAGAATCTTCAACTTCAATGACCACCTTGGTATCAAGCTCCGGATATAAACGCACGATCACCCCACCTTGATCGGTGAATTTAATCGCATTGCTGATCAAGTTAGTCAGAATTTGACGAATTCTTAGCTCATCCCCCCAGTACTGATGCGCAATTTGTGGTGAGATTACCAGATTAACTTCAACCTGTTTTAAGCCAGCCTGACAAGCTAACAACTCGACAACAGATTCGACGGTGAATTTCAGATCAAACCATGCCGCGGTAAGCTCCAGGTGATCCGACTCAATCTTGCTAAAATCCAAGATGTTATTAATCAAAGCCATTAAGGTTTGACCGCCTTGATTGACAATATCGGCAAATCGCTGCTGCTCAGCATCTAATTTAGATTCCAGCAATAGGCTACTCATCGTGATCACTGCATTTAACGGCGAGCGGATCTCATGGCTCATCGTTGCTAAAAAACGACTCTTGGCTTCACTGGCTTGTTCTGCAAGCTTTCTCGCTTGCTTTAAACTTATTTCATTCGCTTTTTGCTCTGAAATATCTATAAAATGCGCAATGTAGTGGCTTGTGACCGCTCTCTCATCACGTACTGCGGTAATGGTTAAACGCTGCAGGTAAATTTCACCGTTTTTACGCCGATTATAGATCTCGCCACTCCATTGCCCTTTTGCCAGTAACGCCTCCCAAAGCGATAGATAAAAGGCTTTATCGTGACGGCCAGATGACAATATATTGGGATTTTTCCCTGTCACCTCCTGACGGCTGTAACCCGTGACGTTGGAAAAGGCGCTATTTACCCGAAGAATGCAGCCCTTAGAATCGGTGATAAATATCGGCTCAATTGATTCAAAAGCCTGAGCGGCGAGGCGCTGTTCCTCTTCTGCTTTTTTCCTCGCAGAGAGATCGCGGATAAAGGCGGTGAAAAAGGTATGCTCACCCAGATCTATTGGTGAGATGGCAATCTCAATCGGAATGATCTTTCCGGACTTATGCAACGTCTGCAGCTCCAGTCGCTTGCCAAGGACAGGCCCTTCTCCCGTTGCCAGATAATGGGCCATTTCTTTATTATGTGCCGCTCGAAAGGGTTCCTGCATGATCAGTTGCGCCATATTTTCCCCGATCGCCTCTTCCTGCGACCAGCCCAGAATACTTGCTGCCGCCTTATTAAACTCAACGATAACCCCGTGGTGATCGATGGTAATAATGCCATCTAAGGAAGCGGACAGTACGGCTTGGTTCATCGCCTCATTTCGGCTTGCCCGTTCAGCCAAAATACGATGTTCTTCAGAGGATTGTTCCAGATCTCGATAAGACCGGGCCAGGCTGACAGACATCCGGTTAAACTCATTGGCCAGATCCGCCAGCTCGTCTTGGCCGCTCACCGGCAGTTGAAAGCCGGGGCCAAAGCGACGGATATTGACCGATGAGGTTTTTAGCAGTTGCAGTTGTCGGGTAAGATAAGTACCCAAAATAAAAGAGAATACAGCAACTAAGACAACTTCTAGCGTTGCGATACCGGTAGCCCAGCGTCTGGCTTGTGCTAATAATAGTTCAATCGAGCTGGTTGAAAGGCCTAACTCAATAACCCCATACACATAGCCACCTTCCTGTATCTCATAACGCACATCAAAAATACCATCGTCAATTAACGAAAAATCGGTATCAACCCGAATTTCATGACTTAACGCTTCTGGCTGTCCCGATTCCGCTAATACTATGTCTCTGTTACTGACTCTGGCATATACCACATCAGGGTTGGCAGCTACCTCTTGAGTAATGCTGTCTAAACTGGCTAAATCTGTTGCCAATACTGCATCTTTTGCCGCGCTGGCAAACAGTTGAATGGTTGTCTGGGCCCGCTGCTGCAACTGTGTGCCATTTGAATCAGACAGAAAACGGATGCCGCTCAGCACCAGTATGACCAGAAGTACCGTTTCAATTACAGCAATGCCGAGAATGGTTTTTAATCGAAAACTCAATATGGCCCCATCCCTGTTGTTCTATACTCAACCAACTGATAAAGCTGGCAATAAAATGACTGTGTTACTGTTTATAAACCATAGTTCTATCGACCAGAAATTACATCGTAATTGTTAATATTCTCTCACGCCGAATGACGACTAAGGATCATTCGGCCAGAGGATCAACCAGATCATCTAACAACTCTATTCTTAAACGCCTGACATCATCCCAATCTCTACTTTGTGCCGCCTCGATACCTTTAAGCTTGATTGACTCTAACAAAGCCATGCCGTTAAGCGAGCGACCCATCTGGATGAGCGCTTGTTGTAACTTCAGCTGATCTGCCGCATTTACCTTTGGATGGGCCGCAAACGCATGGGGGGTGTAACCCTGTGTGGTCCAAAGCACGTGTAACTGCTTGCGTACCGTATCCGGTATATTGTTAAAGGTTCGCATTACTCCCCCTCCAGCCGGATACAACCCCTTCGCCACTGTGCTGTAGACTGAATCGTGGGAAGATACGTATTTAGGGGTGAAATTCACACCGATATCACTCAAGTGAGAGCGGGTTAAAATGCTGGCAGCAAAGGCAGCAGGAGCAGGGAAAGCAAGGGATTGCAGATTTAGCTGCTTCAGATCGGTAATGCCGCTATCTTTGCGCACCACTATAATGCCTTTAATCCGTTTATTCTTCGCCTTGGCTAAAGCGTGATAGCCGGGATCTTGATTAAACACGGTAAAGTGGTAAGGGTTCATATAAGCAAAGTCATAGTCACCCGCTGCCAGCCTTTTTTCAAAGGTTGGGATATTGGGTGCGGTTGCAAATTGAATTTCCAGTCCGGTCTGCTCGCTTAAATGCAACACAATCGGAGTCCAAAGCTGGGCCAGCTTACTGGCTGACTGTTGGGGCACAACTCCAAAAGTATATGTCTTTGCCATAGACGCCTGGGCGACTAAAAGCAGTAAGACCGGCCCCCATTTGATGAAAGTTTGTTTTACCATCTTCCCCCCTTTCCTTATGATTGCCCTTTATACCCAAGTTACCTCAAGATGCTCGTTTCAGCGAGAATTTCCAGGTGCTAAGGTCAGGCGCTGATTTGCAGATATAGTCGCTCTACATCAAAAATCAGCAACGCAACATTAGTGCCTGGAAAACTCGCCCTTCGGGAGTGATGCCAGCCAGCCCACTTCTGTGTCAAATGCACTCGAAAGGACCCGTCATTCCTTCGCACATTTTCCTTAAATTGAACTGGCTGGCATCACTCTGAATCCTGCATCTTGAGGTAACTTGGGTATAGTTTAAATGTCCATCGAAAGCAGAGACAGACCGTTTAATTTTCCGCTCGCCCAGCGTACCAATCTTGGAAGCTGCCTGTTTATACGATGTAATTCTCTTTTTAACTCATCAATCAGTTTTGGCTGATATTGATCATTCATCACAGTGCCAACCAAATTGGCCTGCTGATGGTTAAGGCATTCAACGGCATCTACGAGCTGTGCTTGCGTACAATGCCCGGAAAGTACCACCAGCAAACAGGCATCGCAGGCACTGGCCACCTGTTGAGCCGGAACCGCATGGCCACCCGTTGCCAGTAATGCCGTCGTATCTATTAAAACAGTATCATATTCTTGCTGCCAGCTATGGATCAGCTGTCGCAATACCTCCGGCTCTCGCAACCTCATCAGACTGCTCTTGTCCTGAGGAATACCAATGCCATTAAACACTGAATCACTATCGGCAAAGGACACCAGTTGCGGCGTTGACAAACAAGGGATAACCGCATTTAAAGGCGTTTTATGGTCCTGAGATAAGGTCGACTCGCAAGGCAGATCGATCACCTTTAAAATACCCGGACTGGCTATATTGAGATCCACCAGCAAGGTTGAATAACCAGCCAGTACATTACGCTGTGCTAACACTCTTAATATGGTTGTTGCCCCCTGCTGAGGCAGCGCAGAGCAGATAGCCAATGAGCGAATACCTTGCGCTAAGGTTCGAGAATAGAGCTGTTCAACTTCTTGTTGATAATGTACAACGTTCATTAAAACACCCCCAGCAAGGAAGCAATGGAAACCAGGCGGAAAATATCACCAACCGTTTGTCGGGTTTTATAACCAAGAGAGTCTTTCCTATCTGGCACATAAACCGTGTCGCCATTTCTGATCACCGGCAGGGTGGTGAAATCTGCCGTTTTACTAAACTCCGTCAGATCAAAACTACGCGCCTGATCTTTACAGCAAGAAAGATTCACCACCGTTATTTTATTGATGTAGGCATCAGAGCTAGTTCCGCCAGCCTCTGCTAACAGGTCTAACAAGGTCATGGAGTCATTAAAGCGGTAGCGGCCGGGGCGATTCACCGCACCGAGCACTCGAACTGTGGTTTCCTTGGTCTGATTCAGCCAAATTCTATTTTTTTCTGGAATATAAATGGTATCGCCGGTGGTAATTTGCGGCAGTAACTGCTGATCTCCGGTTTCAAAATAGAGACCGAGATCCAGCTTGGTGACTTTGGGACGACCTTTGTCGCTATGGCTGATCCGGATGTTATGAATATCGGCTTTGTCGGTAGGTCCGTCCGCCGCCGCCAAAATATCTAAAAAAGTCATCTCACTATTAAATCGATAACGGCCAGGCGCACCGACCTGCCCCATGATATATATCGACTTATCGGAGGATTGGCGCACCCATTGCGATTTATTATCTGAAGGGCCTTGCGGCAAATCATGGATCCGAACCACAGTACCCGCCTTGATTTTCGGTAAGCGAGCTTCTCCATGACCTTGTTTTATATATTTATCTAAATCAAAAATGACCGTGCGGTTATTCCCACGCCCATCCGGAATAAGCAGTTCAATATTAGCCGTGTCTGCGCGCGACTTAGGACCTCCGGCATGGGCCAGCAAATCCATCAAATTCATTTCATCTGACCACTCAAACCGACCGGGACGTACAACTTCCCCTATCACCCGTACCGCGCGATTAGGCGCGACTTTAAGCCAGGACTTTTCATTCATATCGGTTTTTTCAGGAACAAAAATCGCGTCACCGGCTCCAATCTCAGGTATCTGCGTCACCAGACCTTCGGTATAAGCCGCCATATCAAAGGGGCGCACTTCGCCATTTGCATGAATAATGCGAATTTGTCGCGATTCGGCAAAACGGGTCGGCCCGCCCGCATTGGCAAGAATATCCATAAAGGTCGCGCCCTCTTTACCTTCATAGGCACCAGGCTTAAAGACTTCACCCATGACATACACCATGTTGGCACCTGATTTGATCTCCTCCTCCTGACGCGGAACAAAGATGGTTGCACCGGAAGAGAGTGCCGGTAGAAGTTGACTATCTCCTGTATCTAAATACTGTTTTAAATTAAACAGATTGGGTTCGTTATGGTTGATCACCCGGATCTGCTCCACACCGGCATAACGCGTAACCCCTCCGGCACGCATTAAAAGATCAACCAATGAAATATTGGCTTTATAGGAAAAACTGCCCGGACGATTCACTTCACCAAAGACCTTCACCGCATTTCGATCAGCTGCCGCATCCCCGGCATCCGTCATTTTAGCTGCATCAAATTCCACTTCAATATTGCCGATCATCGGTGACGCTGGCACAAACAGAGTATCCAGTGAACGCAACTGGGGAAGATAGGATTCATTCCCCGAGTCCAAATAAGCCTTATAGTTAAACTCTTGCATTGAATCTTTACGACGCAGTTGCAACTTATCGAGTTGAGCCCCGGATCTTACCCCACCCGCTTTTGCTAAAGCCATTTGAATGCCTGCACTGGCTGGCAGCAGCACCTGCCCGGGCTTATCGACATAACCTAGCACCTGCACCAATACCCGTGTCTCTTTAACATAGACAGAGAGATGCATCAGATCGCGAAAGACACCACCAAGCTTTTCCTTCACTAACGCTTTAAGCTCTGTTTCTGTTAAACCCGCAACGGTCACAGTACCCACTTCAGGAAGGGTAATACGGCCCTGTTTATCCACATTGAGGTCCTGTTGCAAATTCTCTTCACCGGGTAAAAAAACCGCGATCAGATCACCGACTTGAACCTTGGTCTGCTTCGACACTGAAGCCGACGTAAAACAAGAGATAAACAGCAGGCTCATGCATAAAACTCGTGCTATAAATCTGAACATATCAAGCGCCTTTATTTATGAGTAACAGTTGTGGTCTGGTGAACACCAATACTTTCAACCAAAGCAATTGAAACCCGGCGATTCACCAATCGGTTCTGAGCAGACATTCCACCCGCTAAAGGAGCGGTTTCCCCGAGAGCAGAAACCTCAATTTTGCTTTTATCCATACCAAAGATTTGCAAATAGCGACTCACTTGCCGCGCTCGCAACATAGATAACTGATGGTTGTCGCTCTCATCGCCGACCTGATCTGTATGACCAATAACGTGTAAACTGTAGTGAGGAAATTGGTTCAGCAAGACGACAGCCTGAGCCAACCGGCCAATATATTTAGGGTTTAGTTCACTGGAACCAAATGCAAACTGATTGTCGGCATTTAGAAGCTGTTCAATCTCCGTCGCCACCGACACCGGGTTCAGATCCAATTGATCCGGATCTAGCCGGCAAGTCTGATAAGATAAAGCCGCAGAAAGTTGACGTTCCAGCCGATTTAACTGATTGCGTTGTATCAGGATATCGTTAGCGGCATCAAACTCTAAGCCACCAGCTAATTCACGCCCAATTCGCTGCTCTCTTTCTCTTGCCTGGGCTACGGTGGCAGGAAAACATAACTCTGCTCCATCAACGATTAACAGTTTTAACAGTTGACGGCTTAACTCAAAATCAAACCGCAGACCATGTTCCGGAGTTAATGGCTCGCCAGCCTCAACCGGGGAAAGACTCTGATAGTGATGCTCAGCAAAGCCGCCATATCCACCAAGGGGGAAACTGCTGCTACAGCCAGTCAACCAAAGCAATAGTCCAGTCAAGCAGATAACATTTATGCCTCGCATACGTATTGCTCCCTACGACGTCCTCAGCGGATTGAAATTACTTGATGAATTCTTAATAACTCCAATAATTGCTTTGGCTGACCACGGGCCCCCGTCAGCTCCAGTCCGCGACCTTCGGCTTTTAAACGTTTATATAAAAAGACAATGGCGCCAATACCAGATGAGTCGATAAAACCAACCTGCCTCAGATCTAATATGATCTGCTGTTGCTGATCTTCTGCCGTTATCGCTTCGAAGTCAGGGCGGATCTCAGCCACACTCAACGCATCAAAATCCCCGTCGAGTTTGACAATTAAATCACCACATTCGGTAATAGTTCGTTTGATATCCATATATGTTTGCCTGCTCCTGTGACTAATCCAATCAATTAAACAGGTTAATGCTAAAAGCATGCCAATGAATAAACCGATATTATTCAATAGGATAAATGGAGGCATTATGAGGAAGTAGGTGCATTTGCAAGTTGCAAATTGCAAATGCACCTACCCAAGTGACATCAAGATGCTCATTTCAGCGAGATTTTATTGGCCCCTTCCCTTAACCATTACTTCGATGGTTTTAAAGGCAATCGCAAGATCAGTTTTGATCCAGCTATTAAAGCTTGAAAGTGCGATGGCATAACCATGGTCATAGGCAACTTTGGTTCGTACATCTTCAATGCACGTATCATAACCCTGATTCACCTGAGCCAAACCCGTGATCCCCGGTGCCAAACCGTAGGTCCGTTCGACATAATATGGGATTTGAGACTCAAGTTTCTGATAAAAACAAGGGCGTTCAGGACGAGGACCAATTAAGGACATCTCTCCCCGCAATACATTGAGCAGCTGTGGTAATTCATCTAAACGTGTTTTACGCAAGAAACGCCCCACACGGGTAATGCGGGGATCGCTTTCCCTGGCCCACACGGCACCAGAAGCAGCCTCCGCATCCAGTCGCATGCTGCGAAACTTAAGCATAAATAAAAGCTCGGTTCTATCCGGTCGAGCACGGCCGATCCGCATTTGAGATATAAATACCGCCCCTTTCGAATCAAGCTTAATGGCCATGGCAATTACCGGGAAAAGAGGAAGAAAAAGCAGTAGGCCAGCAACTGCAGCAAAAATATCGCAAGATCTTTTTCCGATGAGTGTCTTTCGATCAACATATTGAACATTCATAAGTCTCTCCTTGTATCAGACTGCACCTATCAACAACGTGAACGGATATTGATTTCTTACCAGCGTCCTTTTTCCAATCCCCAGATATAACGCAGAGAACCAAGCAGATTCGCCAAATGCCCCGCGACCAGATAATTAATCAACTTCATCACCTTGCCGATCCCGGGCTGTTGCAGCAGCCGTTTTTCTCCCCAGCGCGCCAAACAACTAACTGGCCTTATCTCCCCGAGCTTATTTTGAGATGACGCCGTTTCTAGCTGGATAAAATACACCCAGGCGGCTGAAGCGTAACCAAGCAGTTGTGCCATCAACAATGTACCCCACACCCAGCTATCACGGCTCAAGATCAAGGTGAATAACAGTAAAAGCAGCATGAGATAGGGCATCAATACACGAAGAAATTTGCCTGAAAAGAAATTGAAGGCGATGGCACCATATTGAGGCATCAGCAATCTTTTAAGACGCAAAACTTGCTGCAAATTACCGGCAGAGATCCGTATTCTGCGCCGATAATCCATGCTGTGGCTGGCTTTTTCTAACTCAAATGCATGCAAATCGGGCTCATAGACGGCTCGATATCCCTGAGCAACAATTGTCATCGGTAAAATAAAATCATCATTAATGGTATCTTCAGGCATCGGGGTAAACCGATCCCGCCGGAACAGATAACAGGCACCATGTGCCCCTATCGTCGCTCCCGCCTGGGCCTCACAGACTTTAATCTGGCTTTGATACTTCCAGTATGCCGCCTCCCCCTCTGAGCCCGGCTCCAGTAACTGATAGTGACTGCAGATCACCCCGACATCCGGGGTGATCATATACTGATGGGCAACGTTAAACGCATCGATAGAAATAAGCGCCGACACATCACTTAAAGCGACCCAAGGCGTATCAAGCGATGCCACCAATTGATTCACAATGGCCACTTTACCCCGGTTATTCTTAAACTCGCGTACCTCTAGATTCAGATGGCTATTTTCAGGCCGTTTCGCTGCAACTCGTGCTAATTGCGCCGTCTGATCCGTACAACCATCGCAAGCAATGATGATCCGCAGCTTGTCTGCCGGATAATCAATAAAACCCAAGTTTGCGATCTTTTCTGAAATATAGGCAGCTTCGTTATAAGCGGGGATCACTAAAGTAATTCCCGGTATATTGACCTGCTGGCGAGAGATATTGTGATTGGAGGATTGACGGTTTACCGCTTTCTTGAACCACTGCTTTATCAGTAACGGGTAAATCAGGTGATGGTACACAATCAGCACCAGAGCCAGGGTGGCACAAACTTGCATTAACATAACGCCTCCTTTTGATCAGTTCAGCTTACTGGATGCAGGCGTTCCTGCTCTCCCTGATACAACCGGGCGTAAGCCATAGCGGTATCTCGGATATCAGCTTTCTGAGTAACAAAAGCCCTCGGACTTTTACGATCCAGCTCAAAAGGAAACAGTAAAACAGATTGTTCGAATAACTCTGTAATGGCGGCCGCTAATGCTCTGTGGTTTCTTTTTCTCACGATTTTTCCGGTGTCATGGCACAGAGACTCTCTTGACGCTCCGGCGGTGGTCACAATTGCCGGAATACCACACGCCTGCGCCTCTAATGGAGCCAACGGCATCCCCTCTTTTAACGAAGGCTGGCAAAATAGATCCAGGCTGCGATAAAAGGCCGGCATATCATCGATACGTCCCAGAAAATGGATCCGGTGATTTAACATTAAATCCCGGGTTTGTTTTATTAACCTGGCTTTTAGGCTGCCCTGGCCGGCAACCGCAATATGCACATTTCTTGGGAGCCGTGTTAACGCCTCTATCAAATAGGTGTGGCCCTTTTCCCATTCCAAACGGCCACTGCAACCAATAATGGTCGCGTGTTGCGGCATCCCAAATTTCTCTCTGGCCGTTTGCTGGCAGCCCGGAGAAAACTTACGGGTATCAATCCCATTCGTAATAATGACATCGGGCTCAATATTCAGGTGAGTCTTCATTCCTCTGGCCACATTTTCAGCATCTGCCACAAGAATGGGTTTAAATATGCGAATCGCCCGGGTTTGCAATTTGCAGTGCTGATCATTTGCCAAGTGCCAGGCATCATGCTCTGTATGGATCAGCGTCTCGACTCCGGCCACCCTGGCCGCCAACCCGGCATAGAGCAATGGACCAATATGATGAGTATGAACAACATCAACCTTTAGCTTTTTGAATATGCACCTTAACTGCCAGCAAGCACGGTAATCCACACCCTGCCGCTTATTTAAAAAAATCAATCTGTTGGCATAAGGCTGCAGCCGGGGCCAGCTTTGTAAAGCCTCTTCCATACTCCCTTCAAGACTCAAAATATAATTGTGCTGTTCGGGCTGACTAAACCGCTGCAGATCGAGTGCTAAGGTTTCGATCCCCCCCGGTTGAAGATGCTGCACCACTTGAATAACTGTTTTCATAACGTTGCTCCTGCCTCAAGATCCAGTTTAGGTATACGGCTGATAACCTTAACGCCAGTCCATAACTCGACATCTCTCTTTCGCCTTGCCGTGATGTCGACAATTTCGACCATTAGCGCCAGGCCGATGCCTAAAGCGCCACCCGCAACCATGCCGACAATGGCAAATAGCCAACTGGGTAAATTGGTCGGTCGAGTTGGAGTAAACGGCCTATCGATCACTTTTATCCTTTTCCCTTGCTCAAAATCCCCAAGAGAGCCTGTCACTTTTGCCATCTCATAACGTTTAGAAAGCTCCAGATAGAGTTCCCTTTTCACCGCGATCTCACGATTTAGCTGCTCAAGGCGGCGCTCTTGTTCACCAAGATCAGACGTCGATATTTCTAACGTCTGAATCATCTGTTTCAGGCTGCTGATCTCTTCCTCCAAACCATCCACACGGCTACGGGCCTGCTGTAATCTGTCAAGTTGAGAAATAAGCAACGGCTGATGTTTACTCTCCGTTGTAACCAGCATCGCTGAACTGACGATATCCCACAGCTTATCTGTATCAACAAATTCATCATCCTGTTGCAAAACACGAAGCCGTTCTGACTCCAGACGGGCCATATTGCGAATCGCGGCTTGCACCTGACTGTGTCCATCGTGATAGCGGGCTCTCAACATGGCTAATTGGCTACGAATAGCAACAATCTGCTCTTCGAGTCTGCCTACGACAGGGTTAGTCTTTGATAACTGCTGATCCAAACCACCCAGACTTTTTTTAGCGCCAGCTATTTCAGCCTCTCTTTCTGCCAGGCGTTGTTTGAGTGAAGCTAATCGATTGATATTCGCCGCATGGTATTCAGGTAATTGGGTCGTATTCTGATCTCGAAAAACTGCCAGATTTTTCTCTGCTAAATCCAGATCCCGACGCATTTTCTCTAGCATCAATTCCAGGAAATAGCTCGAATCTCGCATCGAAGATAGTTCCGGAGCTAAAAGCTGTTCGACAAAATACGAACTGACCGTTTCGAGGGTCTGTGCCATCCCCTCTGGGTGGCTCGACCGATAATCGATGCGGATCAGATCTTTGCCAACCATATTTACTGACAGGGCTGATGACAGCTCCTGAATAACAGAGTCACGCTCTACATCCGGCGTATCCGCATCTAATAAACCGCGGTCTTGAGCGACAGCCCCTAGAATATGACGGCTATGTAACAAGGTTTTCAGCGCTGCCATACGCTCTTTCAACATGGCTGAGACCGCTAAGTCTTCCAAAAACGGGTTCATTTTAGACGTTTCTTGGATCAACATACTGGTATGAGCCTGGTAGCGTTCCGGGGCCATGCTGCCAATAACAAACCCGACCACGGGTAAGATCAGCATGGGCAAAACAATCAGGTATCGCCTTCGCCATGCTGCATCCAAGATGCAGTAAAACCGATAATGCAGACTCATAGTGCCTCCAGATAGGTTGAAAGCTGCTCCGCTCTTGATTGCCAGCTCTCTGTGGCGACAGCTACTCGGGCATGTGATGGAATACTATGGTGCCTGGCATCGTTCAGAGCAGTAACCATCTGCTGTGGCGTTTCAATCTGGTAGATAAGATCCTGATACTCTTTTAATGCCGGAAAACAGGTTGAAACAATCGGCTTTCCCGCCGCAAGATATTCTCTGAGCTTTAACGGGTTACAGGCCCGGATCTGCGCATTATCAACAAAGGGGAATAGTGACGCCGTCCAATGCTGCACATAGGAAGGTAACTGATGATGGGCTCTGGGGCCCAGAAAGTGCACATGGGGGTACTTGGTTAACGATGAGCAATCAACATGCTGCTCGCCAATAAAGACAAAATGCCAATCTGGCAAACATTGAATCACCTGCTCTAACAGTGCGAAATCAAGCCAGTCGGAGATAGAGCCATAATAACCGGCGATTGGTCTGTTATCATCAGGCAGATCACTGGCACGATTGCATGGAGTTGCAAACAACGTGTAATCAACACCGTGACTTAAAAGTTGTGTTTTGAGCGGTGGAAATTTCTGATACAGAGATGCACTTGCCGCCAGGATAAGTTCTGCTTTCTGAACCAGCTGACACTCCCTCTGGCGAACAACCTGATGATCGACACCAGTCAATGCTGAGAAATCATCACAACAGTAATAAACTAATGCCGATTCCCCCAAGCGCCCGGCGACATCCACAGCTGTAGGCAGTGATGTCCATAGAATGGGCTGTTTTATGCCCATACTTCTCATCACAGGTTTGATTTGCCACACTAATAACTGGGCGGCAATCTGTCGTTGAAAACGGCCCTCTGGCACAGGAATGGTCTTGGGGTTTACAACCCGAAACTTTTGCCGGTCCGGCAATAACTGAACATCAGGATCAACCTGCTTTGCAGCAGTGGCACCGGCCGTTATTTTCTGCCATAACCGACCGAGATCTTTTCTGCTAAAGCGAGGTTTTCGTAGCCCTATGGAATTAATCCAAATCACTTTACGATCGGCTTTTAACATCAGTTGACGTATCAGGTGCTGAGTACTGCTCGGTAATCCGCCCCAATCTTCGCCAAAAACAATCAAATCTTTTGCCATAGTCCGTTTCTCACCTCTCGATAGATCTCACGACCCGAGCCGGAACACCAGCGGCAATCACATAGGCAGGCAGATCCTTGGTCACCACACTCCCCGCAGCCACAACCGTCCCTTCACCAATACACACCCCCGCCGTGACGGTCACCCCGGTGGCCAGCCAGACATCCCGCTCAAGTATGATGTCCCCCACTTGTTGTTCTGTTTCAGGAAAACCGGCGGCTCTGTCTGCACAATTAAGCGGATGACCGGGATAGCCCGCGAGCAAAGTGCGCCCGGCAATACGAACGTTATCGCCAATTTCAATGCGGCGTCCTACCGCCACGGTTGTCATCCAGCCAATATCAACATTATTTCCAATAATTAACTGAGGTGTTTTGGGCGAGGAAACCCGCCCGGTAAAGGTTGTTTTCCCACAAATTCGTACTTGATTACCTAAATGGATCTCTAACGTTCCTGCACAATATGGCAAGCCGCCATAGAGATAGAGTTGACCTTTGTCGCTGCTGAGCTGACTTTTAAACAGAGGCGTCCACAATGCAATTCGTGTCGCATGGGCCCAGGCGCCTTGACCGATTCGATACATATAATAAAGGGGTTTAACGAGCAACTGAGGTGCTGGCAATTCAAAAAAACGGATCTTAAAGTAAAGCTGAATAACAAATTGAGCCAATGGATGGTTACTGGTTTTCAGCCAACGCTTTGCCTTTGCAACAGAGAGCCTTTTCATAACATTCCTCTTGAACCCGATAATGTTCAAGAGACTGCACAGATTAAGCCATATTTCATAGAGCCGTAAAATTAATTTAATATCAGCAACTTACTAGCATCTGGTGCTTGGTGGAATTGCCATTTGAAAATAAACGAGTGCAACGCCGAGAGAAGTAGCAAAATGCAAACCGCGCTACTATACCCAAGTTACCTCAAGATGCAGGATTCAGAGTGATACCAGCCAGTTCAATTCAAGGAAAATGTGCGAAGGAATGACGGGTCCTTTCGAGTGCATTTGACACAGAAGTGGGCTGGCTGAATCACTCCCGAAGGGCGAGTTTTCCAGGCACTAATGTTGCGTTGCTGATTTTTGATGTAGAGCGACTATATCTACAAATCAGCGCCTGACCTTAGTACCTGGAAATTCTCGCTGAAACGAGCATCTTGAGGTTACTTGGGTATATCAGTTACCCGTCGGTTAAATGGGTAGCAACCCACTGGGCAGTGGCACAAACTAAGGCAGATAAAATATAGAGAGGCCAGGTGAATCCCTGGGTTAAGAACGTACCGGAAACCACGGTACCGATAAGACCGGTCAAGACCGCTTGTGCCGTCGCGACGATCTCAGGACTGACGGCAGAGGTTTGCGCTTCAATTATTGCGAGGCTACGCAGAGAACTACGAATTAAAATGGCGATCATGGCGATAAAAACCAACAGGCCCACAAAACCAGTTTCAGCCAAAACACCAAACCAGGTGCTGTGAACAGCATGGTTCAGCCCGTCCCAATGTTTTGAATAAAAATAATAATTATAATAGAAATTATCAATACCAACCCCAAACAGGGGATTTTCTAACGCCATATGAAAGGCCGCTTCCCATGCATATAAACGCCCCATAGCAGATTCATCTATCCCGGCTTCACCGGCCCCTCCAGATGCCCGCCCTGAAATTCCGGCAACCGTATATAACAGAGCGGCAACAAGCGCACCACCAATCAGGAACAAGCTCTTTGATTGAGTTCGCCGATATGCAAACACCCCTATAACGGCCATGATCCCCAGCAAGCCACCACGACTCTGGGTGGCAATCACCGCAGAAAAAAGAGAGATAAAACTCATAAAGCCCAAACTTCGGCTGAAAAAACCAATCCCTTTATTAAGCATTAAACTAAGAGCAAATGCGGCAGGAAACATCAGTACCAAAGCCAGATCATTCGGATCCCCCAGCACAGATCCTATATCTCGGCCGATGGTGACACGGCCCCCTTCAACTAAACCAATACCTGTCATTTTATTGTTTAAGGCCACCAGAGCGACCATTAATCCTGCCGCTGTGAATAAGCGGGAAGCAAAGGCAAAATCTTTGATTGTTCGGGTCAACCATGCGATGGCAAAGGTCATCAGCGCAATTTTCCAGTAAATCCCTTTAAAGTAGCTGATAGCAACCGACTGATTACTGGCCAAAATCACCCCAAGGGTCACCCAAAAGAAAAAGAGGGCGATAAAATTCAATTCAAAGCGCCAATAGACCTTTATTTTCTGGCTGATCATCAAGTGCCAGCAGAGGGCGAAAATAGAAGCTAATGAGAGCAGCAGAGGGATCTTTAAAGAATAAAGCTGGGGAAAGACCTCATGAATTCTAAAAAATGAAAACACGACAAAAAAGACCACCATCACAAACGGGTAGCCAAGTACCACTAGAATCACGCCAGGCAATAGAGCCAATACAGCAGCAACCGCAGGATGCGGCACCAGATACCAGACGGCGCCGATGCAGAGGGAGGAACCAAACGCCAGCAACAGGTTACCCGGGGGTGCTCGGCGTTGGGGTGGCACCATTTTCACTACCGATACCAAATCGTTCGCTGTCCGTTTCGGCCTATTGCTCATTGCCACTTTTCCCTGACGGTATTACGCAATGTCGCCATCGGAAACAGCTGCAAAGACGCGGCAAGATACAGCAGAACCAGGCCGCCCGAGAAGGCGATGAACAAGCGTATCTCATGGTTATGAGTAAGCTGAGCTAAAGCCAGAATAGAAAAACTAACCCAGGCAATGTAAGCCAGTTTCTTAACCGGATAGCGCAAAGGCAAGTAAACCTGACTAAGTACCACAAACAAACCCAGACGGCACAACTGCGCCAACAATAAACCGCCGATGATCCCCCAGACACCGTAGTTACCCCAGAACAGCAAAGCCACCATAGTTGAAAGACCAACCAGAGTGCCGATCAAGTTAACCAAAAACTGTGTTTTGGTTGTTCTACCAATAAAACAGCCAATATTGACCAGCTCAGCCACCTCCTTGACTGCCATCACCATAACCAAACCCAAGGTATATTGTGCGGCAAGCTGATAATGGGCCGGGAACAACTGGTGAATTAACCAAGGCGATGCTAAAGAAACAACTAAAGCGATCACGAAAGTCAGGCAGAGCCCGACACAGATATATTTCACAACCTGCTGATGGCCATTTTTACGATTTAAATATTCAAAGCGTTTTGGCGACCACCACATACCAAATGGCTGTAAAAGTAACACGGTGGCTAGTGCAAACTTACTGGCAACGCCATATTGGGCAATGGTTTCCAGATCAACAACACCTAACAGCAGCCAGCGATCTAGCCCCGCCAATGGAAAACTGACTAAGCCACTGCCGACGATTGGCAGGCTATAGATCAATACCGGTTTTATCTTCCGGAAACGGAGCTGCATGCCTGTATCTAACATTTGCATCCAGATCAAACAGACCGCTTGTATCAGGGTCGCCACCAAGCCCGCAGCCAAAATACCTGTCACACCAAACCCCATATCAACACAGGTAAAAACCAATATCGCCTGCAACAAGGCCCGACCGACGGTTACCAGAAAAAAAACAACCGCTTTATCCTGAATTCTCAGCCACCCCAGGCAAACCGCTACCAAGGCCTCTAAGGCCAAAAAAGAAAAAATGAAGATAAGATCTAAACGATTAAGCTGAATGGACCAGAGCTGCAGAAACAACTGGCTTATAAATTGCGCTAATAATGGGGCAAAAAAAACCGCCAGAACCGATAAAATCAGTGAAATCCCAAAGAACTGAGCAGCAATTTCCTTTTTTTGCCTATTGCTTTTCTCTAGCCCCACAAAGCGATACAAGGCATCTTCTAACCCCATGGCTAACACAATGCTACCCAGAACCGCCACGCTGGTTAATACCTCTAATCGCCCCATTTCTGCCGGAGTTAATTGATAGGCAAGCCATGGTAGCATCACCATCGAAAGCCCTTTCATAATGACAATGCCGATGCCATAAAGCAGCGCTTGGTGAAATGCAGTTAATTTGAGGGTTCTCATATTAAACCCTCTCTGTTGCGAACGGCGGCAAACCGCTGAGCTTAGGCTGAGTTATGCCTAAAGCGTGGTAGATCCTCTCGGTTAACGGCCGATAGAGATCATCGGCGACATAATTTTGAGCGATCTTAAACGCGGCTTTTCCTAACCGCCTTCGTAATTTGTCATTGGCCTGGAGCTGACGAATTTTCTCGGCCAGATCGGCGGCATTTCCCGCTTGATACTTGACACAACACTCCCCGTCAACCAACACCTGATCCCAATAAGCGCCATCATCAGGGATCAAGATACAATGACCCGCCGCCATCGCTTCTAAAATCGATAAACCAAACGGCTCACTGTGGCTGGTAGAAACAAAAATATTGCTCTCGGCACGAATTCTATCAAGATGGTCTGGCATTTCATGCCAATGCACCCGCTCCAATGCCACCGGCGCTTTTGATATCAACAGATTGATCTGTTTGGGTCGGATATAACAAATATGGGTTTGCGGGCGTTCGTTACTATCGAGCTGTTGCAACGCTTGAACAAAGAGATCTAAACCTTTCCACTTTAATAGAGATGCCGCCCAATACAGTTGGGGGTGTTGCTGTTGGCAGGCTTGCGGCCAGTGCTCCAGTGAGAGCCCATTATTAAACGCCTGAAAGCGAGTAGTGTTAACAAGCTCTTCTGAAAAGCCTCTGAACCTGTGAAGTGCATTTTGGATCGACTCTTCTGTCGATGCCAAATAGAACACCGCATCTGCTTTTATTAAACAGCGTCCAATGCTCCGAGAGCATGCAACAGGCCCATGCACCAATTGCACCAGCACAAATCGAAATAGCAACCGGGCAAAATAGAGAGTGAAATCGCCCCCCGGACCAGAGGCTCCAAGTACCATGTCAATTTTACCAAACCTGAGCCTGGCAATTACCAAATTAAAAACCAACAACAGATGTTTAATAAAAAACAGCACACCTTGCGTTTTATTGGCTAACCACCTCATCTCCAGTAACTGAAGCTTCTTTAATTGCATTCCCTGCCAAGACGTTGGATCTTTGGTGATCACAGTGATCACCACCTGATTGCTATCTAAGGTCTTCAGCAAGCTTAAAGTGGCATTTTTGGAGCCGCCAGCAAAAGCGATACCATCCCAAACCAGAATATGTTTTTTAATTTTCATCCGAAACTCCCGCTTGAACCACCGATGACCTTTTAGGCCAGTATTTTTGCCAAATGCCACTGTGAGCAATTGAGCGAAACAAGTTAAACCATGATGTGCCACGGCTTTTTATGTCGTTATTTATTAACGTTTGATTGCTATATTCCGTTATCAATTGCTCATATTGCGCAGTGACCTTAAATACATTGGCTTGAATTGAAAATTGCGCCTGAAGTCTTTCGTAACTTGCAGCCGCAAGTTGCATGCGCAGCTCTGGTGCTAACATTAACGCTTTTAAGTGAATAACCAGTTCGTCAACATTACCGGGCTGATGCAACAACCCGGTCTGCCGGTCCACTATAACTTCAGGAATACCGCCCACTCTGGGGGCGGCAATAGCAACTCCCGCCAACGCGGCTTCCAATAAAACTAAACCAAACACCTCTTCCCTGGCGGTGCTTAACAAAAGATCGCAGCCCCCTTTCATGTGACCAACAACATCAGGCTGTTCGCGTAATAGAGTCACCCTGTGTTCCAGCTTCAGCTCAGATAGCTGCTGCTCTAAGTTTGCCCGTTCCTCCCCCTCTCCAATGATCACCAGGTGCAGGTCAACTCCCAGTTTTTCTAAGGCTGCACACGCCTCTATCGCGATATCGAATCCTTTACGGAAGATAAGCGAGCCGACTGCGGCTATCAAAAAAGTACCGGGGTGTAAATTTAACTTCTGCCGCAAATCCACCACGGGTTGCTGGCTGAGGTTTTGAATATCAACGCCATTGGCAATGACAGATAGCTTGCTTTCTGCCATGCCATCCCACCGCAGCTGTTCGATCACAGGCTTACTGACGCCGATAACATGATCAACCTGATGAAGACCAAGTACCCAGCGCTGCCATAAGGGATATCGGCTATGGAGATGCGCAACCAGAGGTAAATGACAAGCACGCGCCACCCAATTGAGCCACTGGCAAGGAGCACCGCTATTGGCGTGGATTAGGTCAATGTTATATTGCTTTACTAACGCAATGCCTTGCCTGACTAACTGATAAAAGCCAATACAGTCAAACCGAGGTGGTTGCTCAGCGAAAAGAAGGGGAAAAGGCTGGCAGATAGTTGGAATATTTAATTCTTCCGCCTCCTTTTTTAAAACTTCACTGTTGCACCAAAGCACAGGACGATAGCTTCGGCTTTCTAGATAAGTCAGCAGATCCAATAAGCAACGCTCACTGCCTCTTATCCACTTTTCGCCATAATGTACAAATAAGATATTTTTTCTGTTATTAATAACATTATCTTTTTCTGCTCGGTTTAATTTATTCTCCGTCACAGCCGTTTCCCCTTGCTTCTTTATCGTTATCTCTTTTGTAAAAGCAAGGAACAAACCAAGTTTTAATAAAATTATTAATCTAACTGAAAATCATGCATTACAGATCAATACTGAAAATCAAATCAGCTGATTATCCCGATTGGTATTAAGCAGAAGTGCAATTTGCAAAACCATATTGCAATTAACAGCTCACCTTTTGATAAATGGAAATCAATTGAGGGATCACGGTATCAACAGAAAATTTCGTCTCTACCTGATACCGGGCTTGAAAGCGAATACTCATTTGCTGCTCCGGCGGCATTAACAGCCATCTCCGGATTTTATCAACAAAAGCATCAATATCAGCCACCGGCAGTAGCCAGCCATTGCTTTCATGTTTGATCAACTCGGACAATGCGCCAACTTGAGTGGCCACCACAGGAATACCCCGGCTCATCGACTCCAACGCAGCCATTGGCATGCCTTCAAACAGTGAAGGCATAATTAATAAGCCGATCTCAGGCCAGATATTACTCATATCTGACTGGGCACCATGAAACTTTACATTCACAGGTGCCTGTTGACGCAATTGGCGATCCAAAGGACCATCACCATAGATATGAAAGCAGTATTCAGGTAACTGCTTTGCAATCTCCAACATAAATTGAGGGCCTTTCTCTTCGCTCAAGCGTCCCACAAATGCCAATTGCTTCCCTCTGCCGATTGCCACGTTATCTGTCTGTACAAAGTTGTTTAACATCAAAGAGGCGACGGGTAATCGCTGTGAAATAGGCTGGCTTACCGTCAAACATTGCGCAGCCAACATGGCGCTGTATCTATCGATAAAATCATAGACAGCCAACTTACCTTTGGTGAGTTCCCCTGCATGATAAGTACTGACCACAGGTATCCCGCGCAGAGAGCCAATGACACGCGAGACAATGCCTGCTTTATAACCATGGCTATGCAGTAGACGAGGTTTCTCTCTCTTAACCATCGGCCATAGCCCCCACACCGGATGCGATAAGGTTCGTACCCTGATGCCGAGTTCAGCCAAGGCATCTTTGAGTGGATGCTTGCCATAATCAGCAAAAAACACCACAGAAACGGGAAAATGATGCTGGTGCAGCCCCGAAGCCAACTGCAATATATGGGACTCTATCCCGCCATTACGTTGACTATCTACCAATAGCCATATCTCTTTACTCGGTGCCATCGTCTTCCCCCTGCGAGTCATATATTGAAACTACAAGCAAAGAGCAGGCCAAGCGAAGGATTTACCCGATACCATGATTCACTTTTCTCTGGTCGCGGTAAACAACATCACTCCGGCATCCGATCCCTGACCATAACTCAGCCCAAGCTTTCCGGCGTAGAAAGAGAACTGATGTACGTTTTGTAATTGTTGTAGATAACGGGTTTCTGCTTCTGATACATCGGGATCACTACAGGCTTTTCGGGTAACTGCAGGTTGATACACCGTTATTTCGCCAGGAAGATCACCGACTTTCATCGCAGCAAGGTAATTATTACAACCTGATTGACCGATAAATTTTCCATTTTTATACACCAGTGTAATAGCCGTTAATGAGGAGTCCGGTTCATCATGTTTCCAATCCTCCAATACCCATTGGGTGCCGCTCAGCACTTCCGGTACCAATCGGAGGGTCGCCTTGGCGGATTGTTCTTCTTGCAAAGAGCGGCCATCAAATTGCCATAAGCGTTCAGCCACTTCTCCCGGGCAGCAAGCCGCATCATCAGGGCCGGCTTGCACCACATCGAGTACAATCTTACTGTTTTCAATACGCAAGTCGCGGATCCTGACCCGATCACCCACTAACTCGGTGGCAACATTGTCCAACTGATCCTGTTGCTCATCCACCACCGCCAGATACAAGAACTGTCCGGTTCCGCCCGATGTATAGTTAAGCAGGACAACAGCTTCATCGTTACCATCACCATCGAGATCGCCTGTTACCACTAAATCTTCGATAAGCCGCACTTGTGGAGCGACAGCACCACCGGGCTGATACGGTTCGCCTTCCCATTTACCGTCAGTCAGTAACACAAATTCTTTTTGATCATTGAATCCGGAATAGCTCGCTTTTTTCAGTGCCGGCAACATCAACGGATCATTCTCAGCTTCTGACTGCGGGCTGACTGTCGCCAATAATGCCATCAGTACAAATAACGCTAACCGCATCGGCTTCTCCTGATTATTTTTTCCGCCATATTCACTTAAGCATATAAACAATTGGGGCAATACATATCGTATTTTGCATGAAGATGATCAAACGCTTTTTTTCCTGAGCTTTAGTTCTCTATAATCAGATCTCTTCAATCAATTAGGTTTTATGATGCACGCTATCAGCAAAACAGCATTACCTGTCATCATGCTTATCAGCTTTGATTTACAAGCCATCACCTTTGACGACCTATTAGTTAAACCCTCTTCGGATATTCAGGTAATAGACTGTCGCTCCAGCAACTACTATAACGGCTGGCCGGAAGCTGAAGCTAAACATGGTGGGCATTTTCCTGGTGCAATCAATATAGATGCAGACTGGCTGAAAAGTATCGAACCCGCGGAATTCAAGCAACTGCTGAGCGAGAAAAAGGTCATGGTTGATAAACCGACCTATTTATATTGTGACGATACGGCAAGCGCACTTGTGAGCTCAGCCCTGAAAGAGCAAGGTTTAACCACGGTTAATACCATCGACCAACCAATTAAGCTGTATTCTGGCCAACTCGATGCTTTGCCTCGCTTCCAGCAACTGGTCACGCCTGAATGGGTAAAACAAGTCGTGGAAGGTAAGCAGCCTCATTATGCCCCCCAAAAAGAGTATAAATTAGTAGAGGTTGCCTGGGGGCCTCCAACTAAATATTTAGTCTCTCACATTCCAACTGCGCTGTATCTCAATACCAATGACATTGAATCTGAGCCATGGTGGAACCGGGTCAGTGACGAGAAGTTAACCAAGGTTATTCGAGAACTGGGCATTCGTTACGACACCACGGTGATCCTGTATGGTCGTAATAACATGGCTGCCGCCCGCGCTGCCAACATCATGATGTATGCCGGTGTTGAAGATGTGCGTTTGCTTAACGGTGGGTGGAAGGCCTGGGTTAATGCCGGATACGTCACCGAACCGATGCTAAAAAGCAACAACACATCCGTCGATTTTGGCCGAAAGATCCCTGCGAACCCAGATATGATCATTGATGTAGCTGAAGCTAAGGTCATGCTGAATAAGGCGCCTGATACGCAATCATTAGTCAGTATCCGAACCTGGGACGAATATATCGGCAATACCAGTGGTTATAAGTATATCGAACCCAAAGGACGTATTACCGGTTCTAAATGGGGTCACGCCGGTAGCGATGCCAATCATCTTGAAGATTTCCGCAACCCTGATGACACCATGAAAAGTGCTAAAGATATCGAAAGTCTCTGGCAGCAATGGAATATCAATCAATCACAGGAAGTCTCTTTCTATTGCGGTACCGGCTGGCGTGCTTCTGAAACGTTCTTCTACGCCTATGTCATGGGATGGGAAAATATCAGCGTTTTTGATGGCGGCTGGTTCGAATGGAGTGGTGATAAAGCCAATCCGACTTCGACAGGCGAAATTTCATATCAATAGGGATAAGAAATAGCCTTAAATAAGCCACCATCCATTAGTTAATTTATGGTGGCTTATTTATTGGTACAGTGTTTTTCAGGATCGTTGATTATGGCACACCATGGCCTTTCGACGCAGCCCATACACGGAACCACTGCTCACGCGTCAGCTCAATACTGAGAGCTTCAACTGCCGCTTGCACTCGCTCTATCTTACCGGAACCGATGATTGGCAATGGATTCGATGGCAGACGCTTCACCCACGCGTAAATCACCTGATCGATACTTGCCGCACCTACTTCCTGACGAATGGCTTCTAACTCGTTGCGTACACGAACTTGTTGCTCTGACTGGCCAGAGAAAATATCGCCACCAGCAAGGCAAGACCAGGCCATCGGTTTAGTACGTTTCATTTGCAGTTGATCTAACGTGCCATCATGAACGACTTCAAAGTTCAGAGGATTAATTTCAACCTGATTAGTCACCAGAGGTGCATCCAGACGCGATTGCAACAAGTCGAACTGAGTATGGGAGAAATTCGACACACCGAAATGGTTCACCTTGCCCTGCTGTTTGAGTTCAGAAAAAGCTTCTGCAACTTCGTCGGCATCCATTAATGCGTCAGGCCGGTGGATCAGCAAGACATCGATATTCTCAACATGCAGACGAGATAATGAGTTATTCACAGAACCAATGATGTGCTGCTTACTGGTGTCGTAATGGTTGATTTTGCGATTAGGAAATTGCTCTGTGCATAAATTGATATCGCACTTTGTCACTATCTCGATTTGCTCGCGAATGCTCGGTTCCAGCACGATGGCTTCACCAAATAACTGCTCACACGAATAACCACCATAAATATCAGCATGATCGACCGTGGTTATTCCCAGCTCAATGTGCAGCTTCAAAAATGACAAACGCTCCTGCGCTGTCATGCCCCAATCAGCCAGACGCCAATAACCTTGAACAAGTTCAGAAAATTGTGGGCCTTGCGGGGTTAATTCAACTTTTGCAACCATGATCTTTTTCCTCCCGAAAAATCTGTTTCCATCCTAGGCTTGTTTCGCAGGAGCCGCAATGCTACAAACGGAATACCTCGAACTGGAGTACGGGTTAGGACAAATTGACAAACACCTGACACTCACTCTATTGCATACTTTTTGAACACTTTGGTAGCATAAAAAAACACCATGCAAACATTGTTTAAAAAGGTGCCCCTATGTCAAATATTACAGTATCAGGTGTATACCCAAACCACCTTAAGATGCAGAGTTCAGCGAGAATTCATTGGCTTTTAGTCAAGGCAGCCATTTGAGTAAATAGTGGTTCTATTTAGAGAATGGCTAACACAGAATAAAAGCCAATAAAACTCGCCCTTTGGGAGCTCCTCTGGAAAATCACTTCTTCACAAAATGTATTTGAAAGGGAGCGCCATTCCTACACACATTTCATTCGAATTGAGTTCCCAGAGGAAGCTCTGAATCTCGCATCTTAAGGTGGTTTGGGTATAGAACGTTCGAGATCAGTATTGGAAGGGTAAAGAACCCATAAATGCCCATTCGATAAAAACAGCTCATCAGCCTGTCATTATCGAAGATACAAACATGAGTTCAACTATTGATAACTTTACCGGTTATTCGAGCCGAGGAGATGCACCGCCAGCCACTGCAGTGGAAGCCGGCTCAAGAATTGACTTTCATGTGTAGCCATTCCCTGGCCAGTCACCTTAAAAGCTGATTAGCTTACGCCCTGTCGACTGGTCAGCTTTACTGGCCTCTTTGGGCTGTGATGACTTCTTCTGGCTGCCTTTATTACTGTTATTACTTTTGTTAGCTTTCTTATTGGCCGTACTTTTATTGCTTGGTTTAGCATTCTTTTGTTTTGGCTTGTTATCTACTGATTTCTTTGATTTCGGCTTTACGACTTCTTCTGACGGTTCCTGAACGGGCTGATCACAAAGCACCACATAGTATTCTTCATTAAATTCGACCAAATCACCGTCATACATTTTACGGCGTTTACGTTGCTCGAGTTCGCCGTTCACCGCCACATAACCTTCCGCGATAGCAAATTTGGCTTCACCACCACCACTCACCGCATTGGCAATTTTCAACACTTTATATAGTTCGATTGGCTGAGAAGAGACCTCAATACCAATCGCTTCAACTTCAATTTCTTCCTGAGACATTTGCCTGGCTCTAATAGTTACCAATTAATAATGTGAATTCTACCGCACAAAGCCAGCTTAGGGTTAGCAATGTGTAAGGTACGCTGTAGCAACGGGAGTAATTCAAAGGGTGTTGTTCAAAATCAACCTGGGCCGGAATAACATTATGCATAAAAAAGTTCGTGCTAATGGCAAGTTTAAGGTATAAAGACGCGATGAAAATACCGAAACGAATCCAGCCTCTGGTTGATGACGGCTTAGTGGATGAAGTCATCCGCCAGCTGATGAGTGGCAAAGAAGCCAGTGTCTATGTAGTACGCTGCGGCAATGATGTCCGCTGCGCGAAAGTCTACAAGGAAGCGGATAAGCGCAGCTTTAAACAAGCCGTGCAATACCGAGAAGGCCGCAAGGTACGAAATAGCCGCCGCGCCCGTGCGATGGAAAAAGGCTCCAAGTTCGGCCGTGATCAGCAAGAGCAAGTTTGGCAAAATGCCGAAGTCGATGCGCTCTATACGTTAGCGGCTGCTGGTGTACGAGTCCCCCAGCCTTATGGCTGCTTTGACGGCGTCTTGCTAATGGAGCTGGTCACTGATGATGAAGGTATGGTTGCACCACGCCTGAACGATGTATCAATGTCTGCCGAACAAGCTCGTGAAGACCATGTCATTGTGATGCAATATGTGAAGCGCATGCTTTGCGCCGGGCTGATACATGGTGATCTGTCAGAATTTAATGTCTTGGTGGATGGATACGGCCCCGTCATTATCGACCTTCCTCAAGCTGTCGATGCCGCAGCCAATAACAATGCTCAATGGATGCTGGCGCGAGATGTCAATAATATGACGAGCTACTACGCTCAGTACGCCCCCGAACTACTAGACAGCCAGTACGCCAAAGAAATCTGGGCCCTGTTTGAAGCCGGTGAATTGCACCCTGACGTTGAACTCACGGGTCACTTTGAAGAAAGTACAGAAGTGGCTGATGTCGATTCCGTGCTGGAAGAGATTAAAGCGGTTTTTGCCGAAGAACAAGATCGTCGGGAACGACTGCGCGAAGCCGAAGAGCTGGGATAATCCAGCTCTGTTTTCTCGGGTTGAGCAAATATCTGGGCTGGGCTGTTTCAGTCGTATTTTAAAAAGGAACAGCCAGAAAGTTTCTCTACTGTGACTTAGATATACTACTTACAGATATGTCCTTGTGATTTCTGCGTTATTATTATGCAGATTTTCTGTTGGTGATAAAAAAGCTTCAGCCGCGAAAAACAATTACCCCAGAGAGACTAAACTAAACGACAAGATCCTGCCGTTCACTAGCCCATTTGCGCCAACAAATACTCGCTAGAAAGCAACATTTGGCAGTCTTTCTGAAAAAAGCGACACGAATGCTCATCAAATGACCCTAAACCTATGTTCTGTTCACAGTAATAGGTGATATACTCCGGCACCGAACTGTGAACCTCATTTTCTATAGAGTAAGACAATGACAGATTTATCTAAATACAGAAACATTGGTATTTTCGCGCACGTTGATGCGGGTAAAACCACAACTACTGAGCGTATCCTTAAGCTTACTGGTAAGATCCACAAGACCGGTGAAGTTCATGATGGTGAATCAACAACTGACTTCATGGAACAGGAAGCTGAGCGCGGAATAACTATCCAGTCAGCAGCAGTTAGCTGTTTCTGGAAAGACCACCGTTTTAACGTTATCGATACTCCTGGACACGTTGACTTTACAGTTGAAGTATACCGTTCACTTAAAGTACTTGATGGCGGTATCGGTGTATTCTGTGGTTCTGGTGGTGTTGAGCCTCAGTCAGAAACTAACTGGCGTTACGCGAACGACTCAGAAGTTGCACGTATCATCTTCGTTAACAAACTGGACCGTATGGGTGCAGATTTCATTAACGTTGTTGAGCAGATCAAGAAAGTTCTTGGTGCTGTGCCACTAGTTATGACTCTACCAATTGGTCGTGAAGACGATTTCGTTGGTGTTGTTGACATACTAAGCCGTCAAGCATACGTTTGGGATGACACAGGTCTTCCTGAAAATTACGAAATCAAAGAAATCCCTGCGGATATGGTTGATGACGTAGAAGTTTACCGTGAAGAACTAATCGAAACTGCTCTAGAGCAAGACGATGACCTTCTAGAAGCGTACATGGAAGGTGAAGAGCCTACGATTGAACAAGTTAAAATGTGTATCCGTCGTGGTACTCGTGACTGTTCTTTCTTCCCTACGTACTGTGGTTCTGCGTTCAAGAACAAAGGTATGCAACTTATTCTTGATGCTGTTATCGATTACCTACCGTCTCCAACGGAAGTTGATCCACAGCCGCTAACTGATCCAGAAACTGGTGAGCCAACTGGCGAAGTAGCGACTGTATCTGTTGACGAGCCACTAAAAGCGCTTGCGTTCAAAATCATGGACGACCGTTTCGGTGCTCTTACTTTCATCCGTATCTACTCAGGTAAACTGAATAAAGGCGATTCTATTCTTAACAGTGCTACTGGTAAGACTGAACGTATCGGCCGTATGGTTGAAATGCAGGCAGATGAGCGTAACGAACTTTCAAGCGCACAAGCTGGTGATATCATCGCAGTTGTTGGTATGAAGAACGTTCAAACTGGTCACACTCTTTGTGATCCTAAGCACGAATGTACGCTTGAAGCGATGATCTTCCCAACTCCAGTAATCTCGATTGCTGTAACGCCTAAAGATAAAGGCGGTTCTGAGAAAATGGGTATCGCGATCGGTAAAATGGTTGCAGAAGATCCATCTTTCCTAGTTCACACTGACGAAGAAACTGGCGAAACCATCCTTAAAGGTATGGGTGAGCTTCACCTAGATATCAAAGTTGATATCCTTAAGCGTACTTACGGCGTTGACCTTATGGTTGGTGCTCCTCAGGTTGCTTACCGTGAAACTATCACTCAAAAAGTTGAAGATAGCTACACACACAAGAAACAGTCTGGTGGTTCAGGTCAGTTCGGTAAGATCGACTACATCATGCAGCCAGGCGAACCGGGTTCTGGCTTCTCATTCAAGTCATCAGTAGTGGGCGGTAACGTTCCTAAAGAATTCTGGCCTGCAATCGAGAAAGGCTTCAAGGGCATGATGGACACTGGTGTTCTAGCTGGTTTCCCTGTTCTTGACGTTGAAATTGAACTTCTAGATGGTGGCTTCCACGCAGTCGATTCATCTGCAGTAGCATTTGAAATCGCAGCGAAAGGCGCATTCCGTCAGTCTATGCCTAAAGCTGGTGCTCAACTTCTTGAGCCTATCATGGCTGTAGACGTGTTCACTCCTGAAGATCACGTTGGTGATGTTATCGGTGACCTTAACCGTCGTCGTGGTATGATCAAAGACCAAGCCGCTGGTCTAACAGGTTCTCGTATTAAAGCAGACGTTCCTCTTTCAGAAATGTTTGGTTACATCGGTCACCTACGTACAATGACTTCTGGTCGTGGTCAGTTCTCTATGGAGTTCGCAAACTACGCACCATGTCCAGCAAACGTTGCTGAAACAGTAATCGCAGAAGTTAAAGCAGCTAACGCGAAGAAGTAATTCTTCCCTTTAAGCTTTAACTGATATAACCCCGATAGTGAAAGCTATCGGGGTTATTTTTTGTATTGCGTAAAGAAAAAGCCTCCGAAGAGGCTTTTCGTTATTTGAATATCCCTGTTGGGATCACAAACTCATAATTTTCTTAAACTCTTCTTCTGAATATTTCTTCTCGGTACTTTTAGTTAAGTCGGTCATCATTTTGTAGCGAATTTCAGTGGCCATCGTTAAGGTGCGCTGCAATTGTCCATAAGAATAATCAGATGCCATATCCAATGCGGCTTGTTTATCTGACTTGTACAGCGTTTTTAGAGTCTGATCCATATTACTGACCTGCTTATACAACTTGGTTTCTTCTTTATCCCAAATGGCTTTCAGCATCGGCAAATATTTCTCGGGCTTAGCTGTCGCTAATGCCGTCAAGCTTCTAAATTGCCAGTAAGCAGAATCATCGGTGTAGGTATCGCTACCGATAGTGTATGGGGTTGGATAGTCTTGCAAATTGCCATACATCGGTACCAATACCGATTCAGCCAAAACACCATAACTCTGCCAGATCATCCCCTGCAGTTCATGAGGCATCTCTTTACGCAGCTGAATAATGTGCGATTCTAACTGCCGTTCAACACGCATGGGACGCTCGCCATCTTCTGCCAGTGTTGTCCCTTCGTAGGTTGCACTCAGAACATTCGCCACATCTTGTACTGAGAGTTTGCTATCGGGCTTCATAAACAATGGATACTGTTGCTGACGGGTTTCCTGCTTGTTTGAGGCCGTGAGCATATTCTGCCCCAGCCATTCACGGTCGACGTTGTACGTATCACCGATAACACCAAAGGCTTTGGCAAAGTTGAATGACTTAGGGTCGGGGGTTTGTAGCAGCTGATTCTCTTTTACAAATTCCAGCAGCCCTTTTGAGTGCATGATATTTTTATCATTGAGGTTAACGCCATGTACCCGCAAACCGTTCGCAATCATGGCATAACTGTCGTCTGGTACTTTTGCCGCAATCCAGTGATGGCCAGAGCCTATCTCAAATAACCAGGCTTCATTGACGTCGGCAATATACAGGCTATTCCCTTCTCCTGACCCATAGGTTTCAATATAGTGACCCAGTAATTCAACCCCCTCTTTCGCGGTTTTGACCTGCGGTAAAATGAGGGTCGGAATAATGGCTTCAATGATGCCATCATCAATCAGTGGATCAGCAGCTTTGGCATTATCATTCAATTCCGCACTGGTTGTGGCTGAAACCGCCACATTGAATTCGTTAATACCACGTTCTTCGTAATATTTACCCGCACTGTCAACGGTATTCGCATCCCAATCTGGAATCGCAGAATAGGCATAGAACTGGGCAGGCATCGGCACTGTCAGGCCATTGCCAAGCTTCCACTCGCCCGCTTCATTCATCTGTGCCGGACGGTAAGCCAGATATTTATTCCAATTATTAATACCAAAATCTTCGTTTCGGGCAATCATGATACTGCTATCAACAGAAGCCCCTTTGCCGACAATCAATCCAGTACATGCGTTAGCGCTCATGCTTAATGCTGACAAGATCGCAGCCGACAGTAAGGTGACAGAAGTTTTGTTCATCGTATCTCTCCATGCGTCATTATTATTTTGCTTATTAATTGCACGGTCAGTTTATTCCCCTAGCAAATGCAATTATGTGCAGACAATCACACCATTTATAGACAAGAAACTAGAATTAAAGAAATAAGGCATGGATCCCGATTTAGTCTTAACTTGTGACTTTACTGAGCAATTATTACTATTATTCCGAAATAAACGCCGCTTCCAGTGCTTGTTTGGATTGCTCGAATACATCGGCAAGGTCATCAACGTTCAGGCCATCAACAGAACCTTCTTTACCTGCTTTTTCAAACACTGAACACCTGTCGTGCAAACGTATCAGCCCCATGGTACCAGCTGCGCCTTTGAGAGTATGGGCGTGGTTGGATGTTTCATTCATATCACCAGCCTCAATTGCTGCTTCGAGCTTTTGCAGCGTTTCACCGGATGATGTCGCAAAAAGCTTGATCAGGCGCTGGACCTGAGCTTCGCCTAACACCTGCAGATCATTGCCCAATACGGATTCTCGTAAAATTGGCTCATCAGTCAGCGTTTTCACTTCACAAATGTCAGCTTCAACCGTTTCCGCCTCTTCCAGCTTCTCCTCCACCGCCAGTGCTCCTTGTTCTATCACCACGCGTTTATCCCCTTTCAGAATACTATTGATGGTCTCAATTAACTGCTTTTCAACCAATGGTTTGGGTAAGAAACCTGCAAAACCGGACGTAAGATAGATTTCTACTTCTTCGCGGAATACATGAGCAGAAAAAGCCACCATCGGGGTTGGCTCATGCCACGATTCAACGTGCTTAGCATCTTCAATTCGGCGCAAACGGTGAAGCAGTGTCACCCCATCGGTATCGGGTAAATGTATATCGAGCAGTGCCATATCAAACTCATGCTCGCGATAAGCTTGCTCAGCAGCTTTACCGTCTGCGGCAATAACAACGGTATGGCCCAGGCGGTTAAGAAAGCCTTCCGCTACCAGGCTGTTTACCGGATTATCCTCCACCAGCAAAATAAATGCCGACGGTACGTTCATTACCTGCTTCTCAATAACTTGAGACTGCTTACCTTGTTCCAGTTGAATCGTGAACCAGAAACAGCTGCCTGCATTCAATGTGGAGTGCAGGCCTATCTCACCATCCATTGCCGCAATAATATGCTTGCTGATAGCGAGTCCCAAACCGGTTCCGCCAATCGCTTTGCGGCCCTCTTCGGCCTGATGGAAAGCGTTAAACAGAGTCTCTTGCTCACTCTCTGCAATACCAATTCCGGTATCTTCTACCTTAAATAACAGCTCATCAGCCTGCTGCGGATTCATGCCTACCTGAATTTTCACATGGCCTTCATCGGTAAACTTAATGGCATTGCCCACCAGATTCACCAATACCTGACGAATACGGGTCGCATCACCAACCCAAATATCATTGATCTGTTCATCAATATCGCAGATCAGCTGAATACGCTTCGCCAATGCGCGGCTCTCAAGCATGTTATAGACATCGGTAAGCAGTTCAGACAATGAAAAATCTGCAGAACGAATATCCAGGTGTCCCGCTTCAATTTTGGAGTAGTCGAGAATATCGTTAAGGATATCGAGCAAGGTTTCACCACTGCGGTGGATCACCTCCAGATATTTCGCCTGTTGGTGATTAAGCCCGGTATCCCCCAATAACGATGCGGTGCCTAATACCCCATTCATTGGGGTACGAATTTCATGGCTCATGGTGGCGAGAAAGGCAGATTTTGCCCGGTTGGCTTTTTCAGCCTCAGCTCGCGCTTGATAGTGGTTCTTCACTTCAATATTTAAGCGCGCATTGATTTTTTCCAGTTCACTGGTTCGCTGTGCCACCAGACCTTCCAGACTGGTTTTATGCTGCTGCAGTTCATGGCGGATTTTTGATTCAACTTGCGCCAGACGATAACGTTCTGAGGCGGTATCACGTGCAACTATGATCGCTCGCCCCATCTGGGCCAGCTCATCGTCACCTTTAATTGTTAAGCTAATTTCCAAGTCGCCACGAGCCAGCGACAGCAGTGCCTGGCTGTAGTCATTGATCCGACGGATCACGCGGGCATACACAAAACGCCACATGATCAATACCAGTGCCAGCATACCAATCGCTGAGATACCAATCAGACTATTTCTTGCCAGTGTCAGGGTGTCGTCCACTTCGGATATCGCAAGCTGAGTATCCTCATTGGCAGCATCTATGATGTCATCAACCCGGGTGTTTAGCTGTTGAAACAAAATCAGATTCTGTTGATCGAGCCGCTCAACATCTTGTTTGGCGTGCAGCAGCTGTTCCAATGTTGCAAAAAGCAAACCTCCTCGGTTTAATCTTTCGGTCAACTCCCCCAACTGCAAAGAACGATTAGGATCTTCAACCGATTTCACCCGATGGCTCATCACGCTAATGGCATTCATAAAGCGGGCTTTCAACTCGGAAAGTGCTTTGATATCTGTCTGTCGATTAGAATCATCAAGTATATTAATCACCTGAAGCGATAAGAAACGCAGTTCGAACAAGCGCTCCGATAAATCCATATCGACTTCAACCAAGCTATCAAGTGCTTGATATACCGCCGAGTTGTCTCCCGCTGCCACTAAATCATAGATACGTGAAACGTTAGCAACGGCAATGGTGTTGGCATTAGAAACCTGAGATTGCGATAAAGAATCAATCTGCTGTGTCGCCGCCGACATTTCGTCGGTCAGAAGATGGACTTGCTCTTGCAGATCAATCTGGCGTCCCACTAACAGCCCTAACAACGCTAAGTTATCGACAATGTTTTTGACGTCTTCTTCCAATGGCGTCATCAGATCGGTCTCAAATGAATACCGATCTAACGCTTTCAGGCTTTTTTTCAGCCCTTCGATATGAATAGTGAGTGCCCGCCCCTGTCGTTGGCGTTCACTTTCATCTTTCGATTTCGCCAGTACCTGAGCCGTAAAAATAATACGTGTACTAAGATCGGATAGTTGCCGCGCTTCTGCCAGTGCCGGCACCGCAGAATTAATAACGGTGCGTTCGGTTTTAGCAACCAGCGAGAAACCGGCCACACCAATGATCACGGCAATCATCATCAGCCCGGCCATGGCTGAGAAGGCTAACAGTAGTTTTCGACCAATACTGTTTCGGGTAAATGACATAGATCGGTACCATATATCTAAAAATTGGGTTTAACCCCACCACAGAAAGCATTACTATTTTGCCAGCGATATAGGTATAGATGCTAATAATGATGTTCAAAATGCGCGTTTTTTCTTTTTTATTCCTCTTTTTATCTTTCCACTCAGCGTATGGGAGGCAGGTGATCACCCATCAGCCACCATTTGCGGTCGATAAAAAACCACAGTCAATTCTCTATCAGCCACTTCAGTCAGCCTCAAAACCGTGGAAAATTTGTGCGGTATATCCGCACCTGAAGGATTCTTACTGGCTGTCTATTAATTACGGCATGATTGAACAGGCGAAACAAACGGGCATTCAACTCACGGTGTTAGAAGCGGGTGGTTACCCTAATCTGGAAAAACAACAAACGCAGCTGAGTTACTGCCGTCAATGGGGCGCAGATGCCATTATTTTAGGTACGGTAGACAGCAGAGCCTACAACGGGATGCTTTCTCAACTCACGGGTAATATACCCGTTTTTGCTACCATTAATGATATCGACATGAATGATCCTGACATTCAACAGCATGTTAAAGCGAAGGTTGGTGTTGATTGGTATTACATGGGAAAACAGACTGGTGATTTTCTGGCTAAGCGCCACCCCAAAGGCAGTGGTAAAGTGAAGGTCGCCTGGCTGCCGGGCCCAAAGCAACGAGGCGGAACGAAGCCTGTGACCCAAGGATTTCACGACGCAGTGAAAAACAGTGATATCGAAATCATAACCACCCTATGGGCTGATAACAGCAAAGAGCTGCAACGTAATCTGATCCAGCAACTTTTCACCTCCCATCCGGACATTGACTATATTGCAGGAGGTGCCGTGGCCGCGGAAGTGGCTATCAGTGAATTACGGGCAAAAAAGAAAACAGATGACATCAAGATCGTGTCAACTTACCTCAGTCATGGTGTCTATCGCGGCCTGCGCCGGGAAAAAATTCTGTTTTCTCCAACCGATAAAATGGCCCAACAAGCCAAGCTCTCTATCGATCAGGCTATACGGTATCTGGAAAATAAACCCGTGGAATTGGATCTGGCCCCAATAATTGAGCCATTAACACCCAACCATTTACCCGATCAGGTCATCCTTGAATCCTTATCTCCTGCAGAGTTCAGACCGGCTTTCAATGTGATTAATCATAAAGTCGTGCGTTAGGTGTGTGTGAGGATATTCCTCTTAGGAGGTGCTTATTGAAAATCAATGAGCCAGCTTATACTTTCAAGTATTTAGATTGTACAACGCAAGTGAGCTCTGATATTAATGCTGCTATAAATGATAACTCTATTCATTAATGGATATGAAGATTGGAGCGCTACATGCAAGTCACAACGCGTACTATGCAAAAAAGCAAGCACATCGCTTTAGTTGCACACGATAACTATAAAAAACATCTTCTGCGCTGGACACTAGAGCACAAGGACAGACTGAAAGATCATGTGCTTTATGCCACCGGAACTACGGGCCATCTGTTGACCAAAGAAACCGGCCTGAATATCAACTGCATGCTAAGCGGCCCGTTAGGTGGCGACCAGCAGTTAGGTGCGATGATTTCAGAAGGCAAAATCGACATGATGATTTTCTTCTGGGATCCATTAAATTCTGTGCCGCACGACCCGGATGTGAAGGCCTTACTGCGTATCTCTGCAGTATGGAATGTTCCGGTTGCTACCAACCGCGCCAGCGCCAACTTTATGATCACCTCCCCTATGCTGGCTCAGGATGTGGACATCGAAATCCCGGATTACGACGCCTATCTGGCTGAGCGCACTCTTTAATACCAATAGAGACAATAAGCCAGATTGGTATGATTCAGACTATAAGCCTTCAGTTCACTGAAGGCTTTTTGCTCTCGAGATCCTAGCACCCCGCCCGGCTTTCCCTCTACGACCTCATAGTTCATAACCCATCTCTCATAAAGAAGACTTATTAGTCCAAATTGAGGCAAGATTTTATTATTGGATATATGCTGATTGGTATAAGAATAAGATTATAAACAGTTATTGCTATTTCAAACGCTTGAGATGCGATGCGCGATAAATGAGGTAGTGGCATATGAAAGCATGGAAACTGACCCTGCCGGAAGGGCTGGCGTGTCTGAAACTCACCACAGCCCCGATACCCACTCCTTCCGCAGGTGAAGTGTGCGTAAAAGTGGCCGCCGTCGGGCTAAATCCAATGGATTATAAGCTGGCCTGCTGGGGTTATGCTACCTGGCAGTACCCGCAAATTATCGGTCTTGATGTTACCGGTACTGTCGTAAACGTGGGCCGAGATGTCATCAATTTCAAGCCCGGCGATCGGGTTCTCTTTTTTGCCGACCCCCGCTCTGCCGGTGGGTTTGCTGAATATGCCACCTGCAAAGCAATGGCTGTCAGCCGTATTCCCGATACACTCGAATTCCATCATGCTGCCGCGCTGCCCTGTGCAGGTTACAGTGCCTGGCTGGCGGTTTATGACAAGTTACGTATTGAAGCCAGCCAGCAAATTGCCATTACCGGCGCAGGAGGAGGTGTCGGCGGGTTTGCCGCCCAATTAGCGAAACTGGCGGGCGCTACCGTTTTCGCCATTGCCGAAAAAAAACACCATCAGCGGTTGTTAGGTTATGGTGTCGATGCCGTCATCGATCCAGATAAAGAAAATGTAGCAATGAGACTGTTCGAACTGACAGAAGCTCAGTTACTGCATAGTGTGATTGACTGTGTATCGGCAAAGTCGGGCAGTATAATGAGTGCCCTGATCCGCTATAACGGTCAAATCGTCATGGTCGCGGATCAGTTCAACCAAGTACCATTACTGGCAACCACCAAGGCACTGAGCATACATGAAGTCGCCTTACACGGCACCTTTGCACATGGTACCGCTGAGCATATTCACCACCTCGCCGATATCGGAAACAGCCTGAGCAATCTCGTTGCAGAAGGCAAGCTTGACCCGATGGTTGAACAAGTCTTGCCTTTTGAGCAACTTACCGACGGCCTGCAACAACTGAAAGATCATCGCCATAGCGGCAAACTGGTGGTCAAGGTCGGATAATACTCATCAGGCCTTGGTGGCCGTTTTAGAACGCCAGTTCTAAATGTTAATGCAATAAACCTCTTGACTTAGAGCATACTCTAACCCTTATTTTATATTGTGTAACTGGGCTTTAGTCATTCTTTATAAATCATTAGGTTATCGCTAACAAAGAACACTCCATCTATTGAAATCTGAGGGTTAAAGTAGTTCAGGATTTTCAAAGCAAAAATAGCCAAAGTCCAGCATAGAATTGATATTTTTTTGAAATAAGGTGCTGAAATGACACTGGATTTACGCTATCGAATTCATCAAGGATGGCATTGGGGAACGGTAGGGGTTTGGATACCGATCATGTCGCTTTTCTTATTAGATGGTGGCCTTAATTTATTCGAACTGGGTTTATTTGGTGCAGCATTTGGCCTTTCCAATGTTCTTCTGGAAGTCCCCACCGGTGGGTTAGCCGATCAATATGGCCGAGTACGTATCTACCGCTGGGCACTGCTTTTCAATGTGCTGGCCTATTCACTTTTCTTATTTGTCGAGCTGACGCTCCCCGCCATGCTGGCAGGAGCTATGCTGGCGGGTGCCAGCCGGGCTCTTAGCTCAGGCACGGTAGACTCCTGGTACGTTGAGCAACTCAAACTGGTGGGTAGAGAAAACGACACCCACAAGGCACTAGGTGCTGCAGCGATGTGGAATACCATCGGTGTAGCTGTGGGGGCACTGCTCGGAGGGATGTTGCCACAATGGATTGGGATCCACCTATCTCCGGATAATATCTACTTTGTCAATGTTGGCTTTGTCGCCTTGTCTTACCTACTACTGTGCTTGGTAACCAAGTTGGTACTTCATGAACCTGAGCTGATCGATAATGCAGAACAACACACCCCTATGAGCCGAATAGTTAATGCTGTCCAATACATCGGCACAGATCATAATTTAAGGCTGATACTGCTGGGTAGGCTTTTATTCGGCTTTGCTTTAGCCAGTTGCGAAAACTACTGGCAACCCGGCGTACAGCTGTTACAAGAGAATGCTGAACAAACCATGATCCTTGGCTTTATCACTGCCGCCTTCGCATTTGCGGGTGCTATCGGCAATGGGTTGTCATCCAAATATACGATCTGGCTCAAACAGCACTATGGACTGGCACTCTGGTTAGCATTCGCTGCCAGTAGTATTTTCCTGTTCTTGATGGCAAAAGCACCGAACTTGCCCCTGTTTTGCTGTGCACTTATCGGCATGTATGCCTGCACAGGTCTAATTGGGCCGATGCTGAAAACCCTGACTCACAGTCTGGTAACCAACAACTATCGGGCCAGTGCCATGTCATTGAACTCTCTGACTCATCAGTTTGGCGGTACCTTATCGGGTATAGGGATCGGCTGGGTGATACAACAAACGACGATAGCTACCGGTTGGCAACTGGTCGCCATAATTGTTGTGGTTGCCACACTATCGATGTTTGCAATTGAGTTGCCACAAAGCCGCTTGCAATCCTCAACAACCTAGTATCAGCTGACAAAAAAGGCGAATATACTCATAAACCAAGGGAAACATACCAAATGTACCCTTGGTTTAATTTATCTAATGCTCAGATGGTGTTAATGATGATTGTGCAAAAACATGGTTTCGGATCAGAACGAAAGAAGAAGTTACAGCTTTTTTTGAGCGCATCATTAATGCGTAGGTTGAACACTTCATTTACAGGAAAAGTCCCCTCCACCAGCGTGGCGGAGGGGAAATTCTACTATTAACGCTAACGTAGTTTACTGATAGATATACACAGCGCCCGCGTCTTTCACGCTGTTGTCGCTAGAATCTTCCGTGTTCGCGCCGACAGCCAGCGTTTTGCCATCACCGCTCAGGCTGATGCTGCCAAAGTCTTTGTTTTCCAGATATCTTGGAGCACCATAAACCCCTCTGTCGTCTCGGCTAAACACATTTACACGGCCATTGAAGCCATTTACAACAGCCAACACACTACCATCGTTATTCAGGCTTACATCCCCCCAATAGTCACCTACTGGCGTATGCAGCAGGGTTGGAGTTTGTGTATTCCATATTCCGCTGGCATCACGATGATAGACATGCGTCATTCGGCCCACACCCTCCATATAAGGAGGAGCCACGGCTAATGTATTGCTGTTACCACTCAAGCTTAGTGACCAGCCAAAGTGATCAGCGTTTCTTGGATGCTTAGATTGAAGGCGCAGCGGTGCTTCCCAATTACCGTTAGTATTCCACTCAAATACATAGACATTACCGGGGTGAGAAGCACTAGTGCCGCGATAGGACGGCGCACCAACAGCCAGGATATGACCATCCGCGCTTAGGCTGACACTGTAGCCAAACTCGTCCTGCTCATTGATATTGGTAAGGGGAGCCGTAACTTTCGTAGGTTCTCCCCACCCTGTTTGTAGATGATGGTCAAATACATATGCTGCGCCAGACTGAACGTGATTTACGTATTCCCATATAGCCCCGACAACCAGCCTAGTGCCATCATCATTGAGGGTTACACTATGACCAAACTGATCGCGACCACCTAGCTTCTCGCCTTTATTCAGAGCAACAGGGTCACCCCAGCGCCCCTTGTTGTCACGACTATACACAAATACTCTGCCAGAAAACTCTCCCCATCTAGTAATAGAACCATCTGGGTTGTTTTCTTGACTGTGTATCACCTCATGAAGTGGGGCACCGACGGCAAGTGTTTTGCCATCACCACTTAGACTGATGCTACTACCAAAACGACTATCTGGGGATCCTTGGTGTTTCAAGAACGCTGGAGCCCCCCAGACGCCGTTATCACCGCGATTAAATACATACACCCCACTATTTACGGTTGCGCTATTATGTGGAGCAGAAACCGCCAGCGTCTTGCCATCGGAGCTTAAACTGGTGACATGTCCAAAGTAGGCGTCCACGCTGATATTGCTGGCTTCCAGACGCGAAATTGATGAAATTAAATCAGTTAGCGCCATGTCCAGTACACCGGAGTCCTTGTAGCCAACCTCATTACGAGCCCGGATAAAGTAACTGTTCCCTTGAATTGCTTTAATTTCGGAACTAGCTAACTTCAGCGTGGTGCTTGTAACCGGCTTTCCTATTGGATCACAAAGATCTTCCAGGGAGTCCTCTTGGCGGCACACCTGATATGTTTCTGCATGTTTAGATTTATCCCAGGTGAATACAAAAGTGCCGTCTTTATCTGCCGAGGCTTCCAGTGTGGTGAAATTAAATACAGCAGGTACAGACTTTTCTTCAACTGGAACCGATTTCTTCCCAGAACCAGAGTCATCATTACACGCCGTAAGCAAACCTGCGGCAATTAACAGCAAAGCAGACTTCCATACACCGCCTTTGCCATAAACATCAAGCATAGATACATCCTCATTAACCAACGCGCCGTTAAAGAACGGAGATTAAAGGTATTCTGTTTGTTTTTTAATCTACTTACTGATGAAGTCACTACGATTGCGACTCACTTCATAAAGAATGAAATTGCGTCTAGCCCGGTGGGTAATAATTTGCAAAAAAATAAGAATATAAATTCTCTAAAAGAGATGTTTCAACGAGAAATACGGTATATGTGATACCAAAAGAAGCACAACTCTTGGGTAATGAGCGGGTGATTTCTGGTACTTAAGCCTGAAGCCCCCATATATTTTACCTATTAACAATGAATTAGCTGTAATGATAAAGTTGTGGTCGTCGACAGGCAGATAAAGTTCGTCATCAAAAAATATTAACCTCAAATTGATAGAGGATTGAGTGTTTTATATACGGTTCGATTCGCTGACGTTTCTGGTAGAATTGTGATTAGACTTAAAGCTACTCCTTCCCTGGTGAATAATGAAAGCACCTTTACTGGAGTAAATGACCTTATTAGGTCATTTTCAACAATACCGATAAAACTCCATCACTTTGACTAGGTCATCATGTAGCTTGCTTCAATATCCGCACCACCGTCTAACTGATATTTGAAAGCAGGTGCAACCCAAGTGCTTGGTACACTCTTCGATATCTCTGCACCTACAGATAATTCTCATCAGGCCTTAGCGACCGTTTTTTTTATTACGCTTGATCTTATTCATTACCGGATATTTATCCTCAATAAGCTCATTGATAAACGGTGATGTCTTCTCTGGATCGGCACAGATCCAAACGTGTTTTTTTGCACGGCTCAGTGCCACGTAGAATAAACGACGCTCTTCAGCATCCGCAAAACCTTCATGTCGCGCCTGCAGACAGGCCGCAAGCCCTGTATCACGATCATAAGCCGGGAATATCCCGCGATTCACATCCAGAATAAAGACGAAATCCGCTTCACGGCCTTTACTGGCATGACAGGTCATAAAGGACAGTTCCAGTTGCGGCCACTGCTTCTGCCACGCTCGCAACTTCTCTGGTTTCTGTTTGTTATTGCGCCCAAGCAATAACACCGTAACCGGCTTTTCATTCTGCGAGGCCAGTTGCACCAGCTCCTGTTCCAGTAGATCCTGACACAACAAGGTTACCGCTTTACGTTTTTGTTTTTTAAAGCTAACCAGTTCTTTTTTAAGCTGCTGTGGGTTTTGCTGGATAAAGGTATTTGCCACTTCCCCGATCATGCTGTTAAAGCGGTACGTAGTATCCAGTTCGGTAATGTGGCAAGCACCAAAACGCTCAGCAAACCCCGTAGTCAGATTAACGTCGGCCCCGGCAAAACGATAAATCGCCTGCCAGTCATCACCAACGGCAAACAGCGTCGGGCTTGGCTTGTCTTCGCCACCGGATTGACACAAGGCTTCAATCATCGCTAAACGATGCGGCGAAATATCCTGATATTCATCCACCATAATAAAGCGCCAGCTTGATGCGTATTTCCCCTGTTTAACGTACTCCGTCGACTTTTGGATCATGGTGTTAAAATCAATCTGTTTATTGGCTTTCAGGTACTGCTCGTAGGCACGAAAACAAGGCCACAGCAGTCCTAGCTCACTTTTCATTCGCGCTTTGCTGGTTGAATTGTCGTGCTGCTCGATATCTTGAGTCAGCGCCGATTTATTTGCCCCGCGCTGACCGAGCAATTCAATATGACGCCAGATCCAGGCTGCAAGCTGTTCACTCTTGGCTTGTTTTTCCATCGAGTTGTCGGCTTTAAAGCCCGGAATACGCCACTGGGTCAAGTGCTTTTGCCAGCGTTTCGCAGCGGCCGGTGTTTCCCACTGCTCAGCAAGCAGGGAGGCAATCCACTGTCCGCGTGCTTTTTCATCTAACGCCAGCGGCGATACATTGGGTTTCTCACCTTCTACCGCCTCAATGATCTGAGTACCTAAGCTATGGAAAGTGGCGACTTTTATTCTGTCGTTGACCTTTTTACCGAGGCGTTCACTCATCTCTTGTGCCGCTTTACGGCCAAAAGCCAGCATCAGGATCTCTTCCGGCTGGGCGGCTTGATTCGCCACTAAATAACCGGCTCTCGCGACCAGCACACTGGTTTTGCCGGTGCCGGCACCAGCGAGCACCAGGTTGTGATCCTGATTAATTAATACCGCTTCGCGTTGGGAAGGATTAAGCGGAGATGATTCAAATTGATCAAACCACGAGGCCCACTTTTCGGACTCCTGAGTCAGCCATTGCTGGTTATTTTGTTCAACCCATTCACTGTTATCGTCTAGCCAGGGTTCGATTTTCTCAAACGCCATCGGACGGAAAGATCCGGCCAGCTCCTGAGTCAACCCGGTTGATCCCAGCGAATGGGTGAGAAACTGGCACAAGTTATGATGATCAGATTGGCGCAGGTAGCCCTGCTGCCCCGCGAAATTATCAATGCGATGCAGCATGTCCGGCAAGGAACTGTCAAGCTTATCGACCCGGCCACGAGCCCAGTTACGGTAAGCTTCCAACAGATGTGTCGCAAAGGGTTTGCACTGATGCCATGGCAGACCATGAACTGTCCAGCAGTATTGCTGATCAGCAGAGGTTATCTCTAACGATCCCCATACGGCACCGCGACGGACTTCGATCGCCCCGTCCCAGTCATCAAAGGGAATAACATCTGCTTCTGTCTGGCTATCAAGGATCAAACTGTTATCACTCAGCTCGATACTGTAATAATCACCCTGTACTAACCACTGTGCTAACCAACCGGCACTTAAACGCATTCTGTCACCAAAAAAAGCTTCATATTTTCCATCCCGCTACCTTTTCTTGCACCGAGTCGATATACGCAGAGTTGTGCGAAGAGGCAGTAGGTTACCAATAATTTATGCTATACCCAAATTACCCAAGGAGCAGAGTTCAGATTTTGAAGTGGTTTGGGTATATGCCATTACTAATTGCTTAAAATTTCTGCTGATAAATCATTACGCACTCGTTTCTCTAGGGTTTTATCGTAACTTTGGTATCTTTAGGGCGCTAGCTCCCGTGTTTAAAGAGTACGACAGGCCGTATATAATCAGCCTGCTATTCTAGCTGTTCATTCGCCGCTATTTATCAGAAGATTGTTAATCATACATGCAGAAAAGCCGCTTAAGATCCAATTTACGCCGTTACTGGGCTAACGATCGAATTAACTACAGTATTCGGGTCTTTATCGCCTTAGTCGGTGTTGCCCTGCCCTGCTGGTATTTGGGGGCAACGACTGAAGTCACTCCGTTGGTCTTAGGTATTATTGCTGCCGCACTGGCTGAAACTGAAGATAATCTGACCGGCCGCATTAAAGGGTTGGCCATGACGCTGGCCTGTTTTTTGATTGCCTCTCTGTCTATCGAAATGCTGTTTGATTATCCTGTGCTGTTCAGCATAGGGTTATTTATCTCCACCTTTGGCTTCATTATGCTCGGGGCCATGGGCGCCCGATACGCCAGCATCGCCTTTGCCTCTTTATTGCTGGCGGTCTATACAATGCTGGGCGCAGCAACCAGCCCGAACCTATGGTATCAGCCAACCATTTTGCTCGCGGGGGCAACCTGGTATGGTCTGCTGTCGCTGATCTGGCAAGTTCTGTGGCCAAATCAACCGGTTCAGCAAAATCTGTCTAAAGTCTTCAGCGAGTTTGCTTATTATTTAGATTGTAAAAGTAAGTTGTTTGAACCGGTTTCAAACATGGTCCCCCAGCCATTGCGCATAGAAGCGGCCAGTAAAAATGCCCGCGTAGTGGCTGCACTAAATGCAGCCAAAGCCACTTTATTGCACCGTGCTCGACGTGGCCAACCGGATGCCACTGGCGACAAATTTCTAAAAATCTATTTTCTGGCCCAAGATATCCACGAACGCGCCAGTTCATCCCATTATCGTTACCAGGATCTTGCTGCTACTTTCCACCGCAGTGATGTATTGTTCCGCTTCCAACGATTATTGACATCACAAGCCCGCGCCTGCCGTGAAATTTCTCGTGCGCTTGCAATGGGGAAACCCTATCAGCATGGCCCTGAAAGCGTTCGAGCATTGGATGAACTGCAAGAATCATTGCTCTATTTAAAAAACCAGCATAATCCGCAATGGCGATCGTACCTGATCCAGCTCGATTATCTGTTCAATAATCTGGCAACCGTCGAACGCCAGATGTCGAACGTCAGCAACCCGGATGTAGCGCAAACGGATCCTGATACCGAACTGGCCGATACCGAAGCCCGTAGTGCAAAAGATCTGTGGCAGCGCATTGTCAGCCAGCTCAAACCTGATTCGATGCTATTTCGCCATGCGCTGCGTATGGCCATCGCGCTGACTGTCGGTTATGGCATTATTCAGGCGCTGGAACTTGAGCGCGGTTACTGGATTTTACTCACGACTCTGTTTGTCTGCCAGCCAAACTACAGTGCAACCCGTCAGAAACTGGTTCAGCGGGTATTGGGGACCTTGGGTGGCCTGCTGGCAGGTATCCCTTTGCTCTACTTATTCCCGGGACAGGAAGGCCAACTCGTGCTCATGGTCGTAGCCGGAGTCCTCTTTTTTGCATTCAGAACGGTTCGCTACGGCTTAGCAACCGCATTCATTACCCTGCTGGTGTTATTCTGTTTCAACCAGTTGGGTGAAGGGTTTGCGGTAATACTGCCGCGCCTGGGTGATACTTTGCTCGGTTGTTTGTTAGCCGTACTGGCGGTAAGTTTCATCTTGCCCGACTGGCAGGCAAAGCGCTTACATAAAGTGATGGCGTCTGCGATCACCACCAATCGCGATTACCTGGCCCAAATCATTGGCCAGTACCGGATTGGTAAAAGAGACAGCCTGAACTACCGGATCGCCCGCCGCGATGCCCACAATACCGATGCCCAGTTAAGCACCGCGATCAGTAATATGCTGGCCGAGCCGGGCCGTTACCGTATGGCCACCGACGAGAGCTTCCGTTTTCTGACGCTCAACCATGCCATGCTGAGCTATATTTCCGCGCTAGGCGCTCATCGTACTCGTCTGGAAGATGAACGAAACCATCTGGTATCAAAGGCTCACCGCCTAATTCATGCCCACCTTGATTGCCTGGCCGAGCAATTAGCGGGCAATGCCTGCACTCTGGCACCCGATACCGATAACGATCTTGAACAGCGCTTAGGTCAGTGGCGAGATGAAGACTGTACTTCGGTGCGAATGGTATTGCAGCAGCTGCACCTGATCCACCGCATGCTGCCCGAGCTGCATTCTCTGGCCAATAAGCTTGCCGCCAGAACCGGGAAACCGGCAGAAAAGACATTGCTTCCACAGCGTTGATCCTTAACTGCAAAACCAATAATACCAATCTGGTCAAGCGCAGCACAACACAAACCAAAGTGATTGGATTATTAGTTTTTGCTTTCAGTTTGAAAAACTTCTTATCGCTGATGGCGTTCAATGCGAACCGTAGATCGACTCTGTGAACCAGTAGACAGAATGTGCTAATCCAAATGCATATATTCATATTTTATGTAAGGAATTGATTTAAAAATGAATATGTCGTTTCTATATAGTCTATCGGGTAAATATATGCGCCGAACGTGTAGCACATTATTGCTGGCTGCATTGTGCTCGACTGGTGCGGTTGCATCATCGACAAATACGGTAGAGTTTCCATCGGGTAACGACTGGTTAAACCATGTTACAAAAGGGCTTCAACCTTATTGGATGATGGAAGCCGCACAAGGTGCTCCACTTGGTAATTTCCCAACCTTTCGTTGCGACGACGGCAGTCTTCTTGATGTCAGTCAACCATGTCCTGAGCTAGACAAGTCATGGATAAATCCCTACTTTGAACGCGAATATACACGCATGAAATCACGCCAGATATATGGCTATGGCGTGCTTTACCATCTAACCGGAAATGAAGAGGCATTGAAGCTGGCAAAAGCTGGTGTTGATTATTTATTAGCGAACTTACGCGATCAAGAAAATGGCGGTTTTGTCAGCTTTACTAAAGATGGTAAACCGGGCTTAAAGTGGCAGCAACGAACCGCACAAGATCAAGCGTACGCAATTGTCGGGTTGGCATTCTATTATTATCTCACCAGAGATCCTGTGGTCGAACAGGCATTGATAGACCAGCAGGAATATATTTTTGAACGCTATAAACAAGCCGCAAACAGTGATCTGCTTTGGGTGATAGAGGATGGTGACGAACAGAGTCACAAACAACGTGAGCTGGTCGCCCAGCTTGATCAAATTAACGGTTATTTGTTGCTGTTAACTCCGATAATGCCTAAATCTGTACAAAATAAGTGGCGAGACGATCTTTACTGGCTAACCGATCAGATGGTTAAGCAGTACTATTCTGAAAAAGAGCAACGCTTCTACGGCGCTATTCACCATAAAGCCGTTATGATGCCAGATGCAAAACACAACGATTACGGCCATACCATCAAGGCGTTCTGGATGACTTATTTAGTTGGCCGCTACTTTGACCAAAATGAGTGGCAGAAGCTGGGTGAACAAGGTATGAGAACTACATTGGAACGTGCAAGCTACTCAATGCCGACAGATCAGGCTCAACCGTTTCTTTCTAAATCATTGTTTAGTCAATGGCAGAGTCTTAATGAAGTGCCGACATGGAAAAGTGGCCGTTACAATCACTTTATCTCATCTTGGCAATGGGCTGAGTTAGACCAAGCAGCAATGACGGTCAATCTACTGGATGGCACCACCACTAATCATCTCTACTACACTCAAACTCAATACATGGATGTGTGGGTCGATCAACAATATGGTGGTGTAGGATTAGACCCGAAGCAAACCAAGGCTTTTCACTGGGGCAATGCTTACCACCAATTCGAGCACGCTCTGATTGGATATCTGAGCGCACAGCAATGGTATAGCAAGCCTGCGCAATTGTATTTTGCGTTGCCAAGTGACTATAAAGGGAAAATTGAGCCTTACTATTATCAAGGTGATATTACGTCTCGTAGAGAGATCGGGGAGTTAGAAGGGTTTAAGAAGCAGGTTATTAGCTTTACCAACATTACCCCTTAACATAAGAAGTATCTTGGACAGACACCTTAATTCCTCAGTGATGTGAACTCCAGCGCTCTGGATATTCTGCCTGATCTGATTGTTCGTTAATTTCGGACCGACTTTAAAAATAAACACCCCCCTCTTCCGTTAAGTAGAGGGGGATTTATTTAACCGTTTTACTTTGGAGTATCCTAGCGAATATCGGTTTCTCAATCTTCCCAGAAATTCCGCCACTTCTTACTGTTATCTTCTCTTTGTTCCTGACCTTTTTCAGAGCCTTTTCCTTGTTCGTTGCGTTCTTGCTCGCCTTTCTTCATATCCTGTTCAGACGGCAATATGGTTGATATTGTCTTTCAAGTCTTCTGGCAGTAACGCACCGCCGGATTAAGTTGCCGACGCTTATCCAAGACTGCAAACAATTCATCAGATTTTCCTGTCGATTCTAATGAAATATTTTAAAAATCTATGCCGCCCCCTTATTTAACGGGTCACAAAAAATGGTTAAACTCTGACAATCATAATTCTAAGACAACCAAGGGATCTTACTCTGGTATGAAAATTGCCTTGATACACGCCTTCAGCCGCTTCAAGCGGGCTCCTAAATCAGTGCGAGTTCTCACTTATCTATTGTTGGCCTATGCCTGTTACGCCCTGCTGCTGGGGCTGCTTGTACCTGCAGTCATCCAATCTCAAGCGCCAAAAAAACTCAGTGAACTTCTGGGGCGTGACGTCCGGATAGCTGAGGCCAGCATTAACCCCTTTTTGTTGCGGGCCCGGATTAGCGGTATCGAAATCAGCGAGCAAGAGAAGCCCGCCAACTTTGCCAGCCTGCAGCACCTTGAGCTTGAGTTCAGCTTCTGGCGCAGCCTTTTGCAATTGACCCCAAGCCTGGATCACCTTCATATTGAACGGCCACAGATCAACATCACCAGATTGGCCTCCGCCGAGGACAACCCCAAGTTTAACTTTAGCGACATACTTAAGCGTTTGACCGCGCAGCAGAGTGAGGAAGCTCAGCCCGATGCGGACAAAGCACCCTCCGGCATTCCTGCCTTTCGCGCTCGTATTATCCAGATCGAACAAGGTAGCTTTAGCTTTCAGGATCAGCAGACCGGCGCCAACCTTCAATATCAGGGACTCAACTTCAGCCTGCAGCAACTGGACTCACAGGCGCTGACTCTGAACCAGGCACAAACCACATCCGCGGATAAGAAAAAGCCTGAATTCAGCCCGGAGGCCAATCGCTATGCCTTTGCAGTGACTGGTGCAGATCAAGGCCGGTTGCAGTTGAAGGGACAATTCCAGTTGCAACCACTGGAGGTTCGCGGTGAACTGACGCTGGCCAAAGTCACTCTGCCTCCCTTCTGGCCCTTTGCTGCCAAGTTGATGAAAGCCAAATTAAGCAGTGGTGAAGTCAATGTTGAATCCAGATTTCATCTCAAGCAGGAGCAAGGACAGTTCAGCTTTGATACTGACAAGGGCCGTTTTGTTCTCGCCAATCTGGCGTTCAATGACAATGAAACACCAAAAGTGAAACTGCCCCAACTGGTGGTCGATGGCATAGCCCTTAGCAGTGCTTCGCAAACTGTGGATCTGCAAGCCCTGCAAGTGCAGGGGATCTGGGTTGATGCCAGCCTGAACGACAAAGGTCTGGATCTGCAGCAGCTCTTTATGCCCGCCGGCGACAAAGCGGCAGAAGACTCAGCGACCACAGCCAATGAAATGGCAGCGGATGAAGCAGCGCAAACGGCTTCGGATGCGGTTCCGTCTTCAGTCGTCGAATCTGCGCCGGTCAATCCCGACGAGGCAGATAAGGCCGCCGCCAAAGGCTGGCTGGTACGCCTCAATAGCTTCGAGATGGCAGACACCGATCTTAATCTCACCGAGAATCTCATCAGCCAAGGTGTGCATTGGCGTATCTACCCGCTGACACTAAGTACCGGCGCTGTGCTGAGCGACTTGAGCCAGCCTCTGGATTATCAGCTGGCACTCAGCTTAAGTTCTGACACCAAGGCTCTGCCGCTCAAGGAGCGCGGTCAGTTCAGCAGCAGCGGCAGCCTGGATGCCAATACACTCGGTATCGACGGCAAACTGCAATTAACTGCGCTGGATCTCAGCCAGTTCCAGCCCTACCTGGAGTCTTTTCTGAACCTGCAACTGAGTCGCGGAAGTTTGAGTACAGGCGGTGATTTCAGTGCCGATTCTCGGGGCAAAGTCGTTTATCAGGGGCAAGCTGCAATCGGTGATCTGCTGATCAAGGACAGGCTGAAATATCAGCCCCTGCTGAAATGGCAACAGATGTCTATAGACGCACTTCATTTTGACTTGCAGAACAAGCAGATGAAAATTGACACTATTACGCTGGATGCACCCTATGCCAAAGTGCTGATCGCCAAAGACAGGCGCACCAATATCAGCGATATTCTGGCGACCGAAACCAAGACGCCCGCGGATGCAACATTGGAAAACAAGCCAGAGAGCAAAACTGTTCTGGCGGAGGATACTGAAACCACCCAATCCGCGCCGAAGACAACAGAACCGCAAGCAGAGCAGGCTTTTGCGCTGGATATCGGCAGTATTAAAATCGCCAAGGGTTCAGCCTATTTCGCCGACAACTCCCTGACCCCTAACTTTGCCTCCGGCATAGAGTCGTTGGAGGGTCACATCAGCCACCTGTCCTCGACTCCGGGCACTAAGGCTCAGGTTGATCTCAAAGGTAAGATAGACAAATACGCCCCTATGACACTTAGCGGTGAAATCAACCCGCTGCTCGAGTCTCCCTACCTGGATCTGGATCTGGTGTTCAATAGCGTGGAGCTGACATCCGTCAACCCTTATTCCGGTACCTATGTCGGCTATTACATAGATAAGGGCCTGCTGTCGTTGGCACTTAACTATCAACTGGAAAACAATCAGCTAAAGGGCAGCAATCATCTGGTCATCGATCAGCTGCAGCTGGGTAAACCAAGCGAATCGGATCTGGCCACCAGTTTGCCGCTGACACTGGGTATTGCCCTGTTGCAGGATCGTCATGGGGTCATAGATCTGGGACTCGAAGTGTCGGGTGATGTCGATAGCCCCGATTTCAGCTTCGGCAGCATCATAATGAATGCCATCACCAATGTGCTCACCAAGGCGGTGACGGCGCCCTTCTCCCTGTTGGCCGACCTGGCCGGCACGGATGAGGAACTCAGTCATGTACAATTCCGGCCAGGGCTCTCCAGCCTTGATGACGCAGAGCAGGATCGCCTTAGCAAGCTGGCTAAGGCCCTGGATGACAGGCCTATACTCAATGTCAGCATAGAAGGCTCGGTGGCCCTTGCCGATGACAGCAAAGCATTGGCAGAAGAAAAATTACAGCAGGAGCTGCTGCATCTCAGCGGTCTTGCCAGTCTGCCACAGGATCTCAGCGCCAGTCGTTTCCCCGCATCCGGCCCACTGACCACGGCGCTGGAAAGTCTGTTCGTTCAACAGCTGAAGCAGGACATTAACGCGGAACGTGCCAAGGTGGAGCAGCTGCTGATGGAAAAGGCAAGCACCACCAAGGCAGAGCTGGATCCGGCCCAGATAACAACAGTTCTGCATATAGGCATGTATAACCAGTTGCTCAATGCACAAGAGATCAGCCACAACGAACTGGGGAATCTGGCCGAAGCCAGAGCACGAGCGATCAAAACCTTTATGGTGGGTGACAAGAAGATCAATCCGGAGCGGATCTTTCTCCTGGACAGCAAGTCACAGCTCAATACACAGGAAAGCCATGCCGTGCTGGCTCTGAGCGCTGATTAACGGCGCCAGATGCAATGTCAGGCCCGAGTAGTTATGTAACTATTCGGGCCGGGGGGGGAG